>JAJPXR010000169.1 GCA_021205375.1 Clostridiales bacterium
CCTCCAGCTTCAATTCGATGAGGCCCGCGGTCATGCGGGTGCAGTAGAGGGGGGCGTCGATGTCCCGCAGCACGTAGGGCAGCGCGCCGATGTGGTCCTCGTGGCCGTGGGTCAGGAAGATGCCGCGGATCTTGCTCTGGTTGCGGATGAGATAGCTGACGTCGGGGATGACCACGTCGATGCCGTACATATCGTTGTCCGGGAACCCCATGCCGCAGTCCACCACGATGATGTCGTTGCCGTACTCGTAGACGGTCAGGTTCTTTCCGATTTCGTCCAGACCGCCCAGAGAGATGATTTTCAGTTTTTCAGCCATATGAAATAAATAAACTCCTTTCGATGATGTTATGAATCCCAGCGCCGCGCAAACCGACAGGGTTTGAACGATACAGTGCGAATGGTGCGGCGCTGTAAAAACGACTTTGGAAGGTGCAAAACCTGTGCTTCCAGAAATTACGAAAGCGAAATAAACGGTTTGAGCTGTCGTACCCTTACAAAATGATGCTTTACTCCCGTATTCCGAAGGACACAGGGGAAACAGATTCGTATGTATTGACCCATCGGGGGTCCTGCCGGAGACAGGTGCCGGAGCGGTCAGCCAGGCCCCGTCTCGCCCGGCTGTACCGCCCCGCCCGCCTCTGCGGGACAGTGGGAAGGTCAATGTTGATTGTTACCGATCACGTCTCCGTCCGCGGCCCCGCCGCGAACTTCTGTTGTGATTAGTATATCACGGGAAAAGAGGAAAGTATACCAACTTTTTTTACAAAGTGTCCAGTTCTTTGACCCGGTTACTGATAAAGTCGCACAATTCCATGGCAATTTCGGCGGTGGCGGCCTCGGCGGAGATTTTCAGGGCGGAGAGCCGATTTCGGGGGGAAAGGAACACCGTTCCGCTGCCCAGAGAGACCCGGAGGCCCTCGCCGGTGCTCTCCGCCTGGGGGTATCCCTCGGTGAAGCGGCGCATGATCTCCCCACGTCCCTGGGTCAGCTCCACCTCCGCGCTGCGCAGCACGCAGGCGGGCAGCCGCTCCACCAGGGCAGAGAACCGCTCCCCGGTCTGCCCCAACCGGCGGCACAGCAGACAGGCGGCAAACACGCTGTCGTGGAGGGCGGTCTGTTTGGGGGCCAGCTCCCAGGCGCGGGACCCGTCCCGGCCTAGTCGGAGAACGGTGCCGCCGTAGCCCTCCGCCAGCCGCTCCGCCGCCACCGGCGCGGTGGGAGAGAGGGCCAGCTCCTTTTCGCCGCTCTCCAGCAGCAGCAGCGCCGTCAGCAGCAGCATTTGCTCCGAGGAAACGGCGCTGCCCCGCTCATCTCTGGCGAAGAGCCGCCGCCCGTCGGCGGAGGCAGAAAAGAGCAGAGGACCGTCCGCTTCCGTCACCTGCATCCCCAGGGTGGTCAGGGCGGTGCGGAGCATTTGGTTGCACCTGCCATGACCGGGAACGCGCACCTCAAAGGGGCGCACCGCC
The DNA here is from genome assembly GCA_021205375.1 of Clostridiales bacterium. GTDB lineage: Bacteria > Bacillota > Clostridia > Oscillospirales > Oscillospiraceae > Onthomonas. Next base: position 1,467 of record JAJPXR010000169.1, read on the forward strand.
CCATTGCCGGAGGCGCGCACCGCCTCGTGGAGATAGGCCCGGTCCACACCGGTCAGTTCCTCCCGCTGGCCCATCTGCCCGGCGGGGGCACGGTGGAGGGTCCCCCGGAGCAGGGCGCTCTCCAGCTTCCGCTGGCGGGGACGGCTGAGCGGCAGGCCGCACCGGTCGGAGAAGTGCAACGTCATCTGCTCCCCGTCCTGCCGCAGGAACAGGGAGACAGGCAGGCCGTAGAACCCGCCCACCCAGGCGGCAGCGGCGGGGGTAGAGCTGTCCTGCCAGGCCACGGTCCCTCCGGCAGCGGAGATGCCCGCGGCGGCGGCCAGGGCCAGGGAATGGGCGGCGGTGCCGCCGTGACAGCCCAGCCCCACCTTGCCTTCCTCGGCCAAAATACTGCCCACCGCCACCAGCAGCTCCGGCGTGCCCTCCAGCCCCACGGTGCCGCTGATGGTGCCGCCGTCGCCGAAGGTCAACCGGCCCTGGTCGTGGCCGGAGAGCAGCGAGGCGTTGAGCCGCGCTCCGGCGGGGACCCGCAGGCCGGGCCAGACCTTCACGCCAGGCCGCAAAATGGCGTTCTGCTCCACGGCGGCCCCAGCCCCCACCACGGTCCCCTCGTTGAGTACCGCGCCGGACTGGACGGCAGCGCCGGGACAGAGAATGGAGCCGTTCAGCGCCGCGCCGGGACCCAAATCGGCCCCCAGGACTACGCTGCCCTGGACCACAGCCCGCGCCCCCAGGGTGGTCCCGTCCGCCAGCACCACATGGGGGCCGATAAGGGCGTGGTCGCCGATGGTCACCCGCTGGCCGATGGCGCAGGGCGGGATGATGGTGGCGGTCTCCGACAGGGGAACGGCGGACCACACGCCGCCCCGAATTTGAGGCAGGTTCATGTCCAGCCTGATTTTGCCGTCCAGCGCGTCCTTTGCCGCCTGGAGGTAGGAGGCGCAGTCCCCAATGTCCCGCCAGTAGCCGTAGGGCAAAAAGCCGTAGAGCTTCTCCCCCTGTTCCAGCAGCCGGGGGAACAGGTCCCGGCCAAAGTCGCAGGGCGTCCCCGGCTCCACCTGCTCCATGGCGGCGTGGGAGAGGACGTAAATGCCCGTGTTCACCTGATTGGTGAACACCTGGCCCCAGCCGGGTTTTTCCACAAACTGCACCACCCGGCCGTCCTCATTGGTGCGCACCAGGCCGTATTCCAGCGGCGTGGCGGAGCGGTGGAGCAGCAGGGTGGCGGCGGCCCTGTGCTGTCGGTGGAAGTCGATGGCCCCGTTCAGGTCGAAGTCGCACAGGGCGTCCCCGCTGAGCACCAGAATGTCCGGGTCGTCCCCCCAGAAGTCCATGCAGGCCCGCACCGCCCCGGCGGTGCCGAGAGGCTCCTCCTCCCGGAGGTAGGTCAGCGCCATGCCGTAGGCGCTGCCGTCGCCAAAATAGTCCTCCACCGCCTCCGGCAGATAGTGGAGGGTGATGGCCGCCTCCCCGATGCCGCTGCGCCGCAGCAGCAACAGAATATGTTCCAGCAGGGGCCGTCCCAGGAAGGGGACCATGGGCTTGGGCAGTTCCGCGGACAGGGGGCGCAGGCGGGTGCCGCTGCCCCCGGCGAGAATGATCGCTTTCATAGAAAAGCCGTCCTTTTTCTTTCAGAGTTGCCTCCAGTATGGACGGTTCTTCATGGAATTATACACAAAAAGGACCCCGGAGCGATGCCTGACATCGCTCCGGGGTCGGAGAGAGAAACCAATAAAGGAGAGAAAATCAAATTATCGGGTGCGGAACAGCCGGGTCAGACGCTCTGACAGCGTGGTGCGCTGGTGCTGCTGGCTCAACAGCTCGCCGAAGTTGTCCATCGACATCCAGGAGGGTGTCGCCGGAGCGGTGTAGTTGTTCAGCGTCAAATCAGAGATCATAATCATCGTCAATACCTCCATTTTTGATGTTTTTGAGCGAATGTTTTGTTTGACCGGTCATTTCTTTCTGTGACTATAGAATAGCACTTTTTCCGTTCTTTGCAATGTGTGTTTACCCTAAATTTTCAGGTTTTGCTTGTGTTATAAGCACAAAGTATGGTATAATACTTTTGAAAAAACTTTAGTCAGATAAAGGAGGCGTTTTTATGGCGCTGACCATACGGGAGCTGATCGAGCAGACCCGGAGCAAATACCGGCTCAAGCTGCTGGCCGGAGCGGCCTCCCTGGACTTTGTGGTCACCTGGGTCCACATGACTGAGGACACCAGCGTGGCGGAGTTCTTTTGGGGCAACGAGATGGTGGTCACCAGCGGTTACACCGCCCAGAACGAGGAGGGGCTGCTCCGCTTCATCGACGTGCTGGAGAAAAAACGCTGCGCCGGGGTGGTCATCAACGTGGGCAAGTACATCAATGAGGTGCCGTCACGGGTGCTGGACTACTGCGAGGAGCGCCACCTGCCCCTGCTGACCATGCCCTGGGAGATGTCCATCACCGAGTTCGTCCGGGAGTGCTGCTCCCTCATCGACAAGAGCAGCCAGAACGAAGAAGTCCTGGCCGATGCGGTGGTGTCCATCATCCTCTCCCCCATGGGGGCGGGCCGGCAAAAGGAACGGCTGGCCGACTACTTCCACGTGGAGCGGGGATTCACCATGCTGGCGCTGTGGGCGGAGCTGCCCGCGCCCCTGCGCAACGTGCTGGACCAGCGCAGCACCCTGCGGCTCCACACCGCCCTGCGGCCCTTCGACTTCTCCTACCTGATTTTCCGGTATCAGAAGCGGTTCCTCGTCCTGCTGAACCAGCGGGACCGGCAGGTCTCAGTCCAGGTCAGCCGCCGGATTTTGGACACCATTCACCAGAACCTCCCCGACCTGTCGGTACAAATCGGCGTGGGAGAGCCGGTGGACGCCCTGGAGCAGTTGGCGGACACCTTCCACGCCGCCGTCTCCGCCCAGCGGCGGGCCTCCCTCCAGGGGTTGGAGATCGTACAGTTCCAGGACATGGGATTCTACAAGCTGCTGTACTCCGTGCCGGACGACAGCCTGCTGGAGGGCTATTACCACGAGATGATGGACCCCCTGCTGGAACACGACCGGCAGACCGGCAGCGTCTACACCGAGACGCTGTTCCGCTATCTGCTCACCGACGGCAGCCTCCAGGCGGTGGCCGCCGCCATGTACACCCACCGGAACACCGTGGGCTATCGCATGGGGAAGATCCGGGAGCTGCTGGGCCAGGATCTGGACAGCCAGCAGCAGCGGATGCCCTACCTGCTGGCCTACCACGTGGGGGTGATTTTGAAGCTGTGCGAGGATTATGAGTAGCTGTATGAGTAAGCTGTTAGCTTTTAGCTCTTAGCTGTTAGCCTGGATAGTGCCAGATTTTGCAGTTGTCCCTTTGAACCGAACCTGTCGGTGATTCCAGCGAAAACCCCTCCGTCGCTGCATACGCCGCGCCACCTCCCCTTTCAGGGGAGACAAGGAGGGATAGTGCTTGTCGCACGGTTTTCGTTTTTGTTTGAAGCAGGAAGAATTTAGAATGTAATTTAATCGTATAAAAACACTACCCATTACGTAGTGTCCTCCCGTAACCACCCGCCCCTCTCGCCGCCCCTGAAAGGGGAGGGGGACCATGCGAAGCATGGTGGAGGGGTTTCTCACGCAAAAAAAGCGGGGCCGCTCCCGCAGGAGCGGCCCCATTGAAAGGGGAAACAGAAGTTTGCGAATTAGTACCCCATGTCAGGGTTGGCGGGAGCGGCGGGCGCAGGAGGCTCGGGCTTATCCACCACGCAGGACTCGGTGGTCAGCAGGATGGAGCAGACGGAGGAGGCGTTCTCCAGAGCGGAACGGGTGACCTTGGTGGGGTCAACGATGCCGCTGGAGATCATGTCGCAGTAGACTTCCTTGTAGGCGTCGAAGCCGTAGCCCACCTTGCCGCAGTTCAGCACGCGGTCCAGCACCACGGAGCCGTCGATACCGGCGTTGGCAGCGATCTGCTTGATGGGAGCGGTCAGAGCCTTGGCGATGATCTGCGCGCCGGTCTTTTCGTCACCCTCCAGGGTGTCCACCAGAGCGTTGACAGCGGGGATGGCGTTGACATAGGCGGTGCCGCCGCCGGCCACGATGCCCTCTTCCACAGCGGCGCGAGTGGCGTTCAGAGCGTCCTCCACGCGGAGCTTCTTCTCCTTCATCTCGGACTCGGTAGCAGCGCCGACCTTGATAACGGCCACGCCGCCAGCCATCTTCGCCAGACGCTCCTGGCACTTCTCACGGTCATAGTCGGAGGTGGTGTTGGCGATCTGGGCGCGGATCTGCGCCACGCGGCCCTTGATGGCCTGAGCGTCGCCCATGCCGTCCACGATGATGGTGTTCTCCTTGGAGACCTTCACCTGGCGAGCCTGGCCCAGGTTCATCAGTTGGGTGTCCTTCAGCTCCATGCCGGTGTCGGCGGAGATGACCTGGCCGCCGGTCAGGGTGGCGATATCCACCAGCATCTCGGCGCGGCGATCGCCGAAGCCGGGGGCCTTGACGCAGCAGACCTTCAGGGTGCCGCGCAGGTTGTTGACGATGAGGGTGGACAGGGCTTCGCCCTCCACGTCCTCGGCGATGATCAGCAGGGGACGGCCCATCTTGGCGATCTGCTCCAGAATGGGCAGCAGGTCCTGAATGACGGAGATCTTCTTATCATAGATGAGGATAAAGGGGTCGTCCAGCACGGCCTCCATCTTCTCGGTGTCGGTGACCATATAGGGGGAGACATAGCCCCGGTCGAACTGCATACCCTCGACCACTTCGGAGGAGGTCTCAGCGGTCTTGGACTCTTCCACGGTGATGACGCCGTCGGCGGAGACCTTATCCATGGCCTCGGCGATCAGCTTGCCGATGGTCTCGTCGCCGGAGGAGACGGTGCCCACGCGGGCGATGTCCTCGGTGCCGGAGACGGGCTGGCTGTTGGCCTTGATGGCGTCCACGGCAGCGGTGGTGGCCTTCGCCATGCCCTTCTTCATGACCATGGGGTTGGCGCCGGCGGCCAGGTTCTTCATGCCCTCGGCGGTGATGGCCTGGGCCAGCAGAGTGGCGGTGGTGGTGCCGTCGCCGGCCACGTCGTTGGTCTTGGTGGCGACTTCCTTCACCAGAGCGGCACCCATGTTCTCAAAGGGGTCCTCCAGCTCGATCTCCTTGGCGATGGTGACACCGTCGTTGGTGATGAGGGGAGAGCCGTACTTCTTGCCCAGCACCACGTTGCGGCCCTTGGGGCCCATGGTGATCTTGACGGTGTCGGCCAACTGGTCTACGCCAGCCTGGAGCGTGTGGCGGGCTTCCTCGCCGTAGTTGATAAGTTTAGACATAACGCATTACCTCCAAGTAAGTGAGAGAGAAAAATTTGGGTGATTTTTTTAGCAACATCATTCGACGATTGCCAGAATGTCGTCCTGCCGGACAACGGTCAGCTCCTCGCCGTCGATCTTCACCTGGGTGCCGGAGTACTTGCCGGTGATGACCTTGTCGCCAACCTTAACGGTCATTTCGACGACGCTGCCGTCCACCACACCGCCGGGGCCAACGGCTACAACTTCGGCCACTTCGGGCTTTTCTTTGGCGGAGCCGGTGAGGATAATGCCACCTTTTGTGGTTTCTTCCGCTTCGACCATTCTCAGGACAACGCGGTCAGACAGGGGTTTCAGTTTCATTTGGAATTGCCTCCTTATAGAGAAAAGATTGGTTGTAAATAAGTTGATGGGAATTAGCACTCTTTTTACCTGAGTGCCAGTTCGCTATTATAATAGCCTACCTTGCGGCATTTTGCAAGCCTTTTTTTTTGAATTTTTTATGAAGTTCGAAGGCTAAATATCCACAAATTCCGTCACCTTTGTGGATAAGGTACGTTTTTGACCGAAAAATGCGCCGAACGCGGTCCTAACAGCCCCAGGATATGCCTGTGCGCGGCGTTCTATGCCGGGACGGAGGCGAAAAAAGCAGCGCCCGCGATGCGCGGGCGCTGCAATGGGGAAGGTACTTGTTGCTTTGTCAACATTTTGTCCAGTGCAGTACTACTTTCCCACAGAGAACTGCGGTTCAGCAACTGACCCCCCTCTTGCCGCCCCTGAAAGGGCAGGGAGGGGCAAAGCCCCGGAAGTGCCGCTTGACGGCGGAGGAGGGCCGCCGCCTTTAGGCGGTGGCGGAGGGGTTTTCCACGGGTTCACTGACACGGCTGAGCAAAAGAAAGAACGGTCAGTATCGTTTATTCGCCGTCCAAATCATCCTTCGTGCGGCGGTAGAAGCCATCGGCCCAGGAAGCCTCGGCGGTGGTGTCCCGCCGGGCGGGGAAGGGGTTCTCGGCGTACTGGGAGGAGGACTGCGGGAAGGGCTGGGTGGCATCCTGCTCAGAGGAGGTCTTGGGTTTCCCCTGGGCAGCGGCGCTGGCCTTGGTCTGAGAGACCGTCCCCTCCGGGTCCAGGGTCAGGCGGATACCGGGGTCGGCGGACTTCTCCGCCCCCTCCGCTTTGGGCATTTTCATGCCCCCGGCCAGGCCGTCCCGGCTGAGCATTTTCTCCATGACGGAGATGTCGGAGGAAATGTCCATCATGTCCCCCTCGAAGAGCTTATCCAACTGTTTCTCGAAGCCCTCCACCACCAGGTCCATCATGTTCTCGATGCGCTCCTTGGTGGCGGTGATATTGGCCCCCTCTACCCCCTGGCTGTCCAGCTCGGCGTAGGCGTTGAGGATCTTCAGGGTGGTAGGCAGGTAGTAGTTCAGGAACCGGTGCAGCTCGCTGGCCTTTTCCGGGTGGCGCTTCTGGTAGTCCAGGATGTGGCCGGTGATCTCCTCGATGCGGTCGATCTTCCGGGTGAGGACCGGGTCGGGGATGGCTTGGTTGATTTTGCGAATTTGCTCCAGCACGGACTCGTCGCTGGAGCGCTCCTCCTCCGGGGTCTGTGGCTTCGGCTCCGGCTTGGGCTTGGGGGTCACGCCCTTGCCGTCCAGCACCAGGTAGCCGGTGGACATGTCGATGTAGGCTTTCGGCCCCAACAGGCCGTCGTCCACCATGTCCTGCACCAGATCGCAGGCCCGGTTGTAGCTGCACGGCATGGCCTCGGCCAGGGTGCGGATGTCGATCTGCTGGTGGTCGCCGATGAGGTTCAGCAGCTTGCGGAACCGGCGGGCCTTCCGGTGCTTGAACTGGCCCCACACGAACATGCCCGCGCCCACGCCGGCGCAGAGGAAGGGGGCCATCGCGTCCTGGAGGGCGTAGAGGGGATAGTAGGGCAGCCAAAAGGCCAGCGCGTTCAGGCAGGCGGCCAGGCCGCCCACGCCGACGATGGCGCCCAGCACGGTCATCAGCTTGCCGTCCTTGATTTTGGCGGGTTTCTTCCGGGTCTTTTGGCCCTGCTGGTCATCTGTTCCGCCATAGCTCCGCTGGTAAGAGGAAGTCTCCCGCTGGAAAGAGAACGTCTGCCGCTGGGCGGAGGAGCGGCCCTGCCGGGCGGCGTCCCGGGTACGGTTGAACTCCCGCTGAAAGTCCTCCTTGAAGTTGTCGCCAATGACGTGTACATCGTCGGCGAAGTCGTCCAGGGCCTCCTCCCAGTTGGGACGCTCCGCCTTGGCGCTGTTCTCCGTGGCGATTTTATAAATCAGCAGGCCCAGGCCCACCGGCCAGAAGAAGATAAAGCCGACGATGATCAACCCCCAGGGAATGTGGGGGGCTGGGCGGTTGCTGTTGTGGAACTCGTTCATTGCGTCCTCCTCTATCTCCAAATGCGGGAAAACTCCCGCATCTCGCTCTCTGTACCCTGATTTCTATTATACTATAAACGGGGATTCCCGCAAGGGGGGATTTTTTAAAAATCTGATTAAAATCCTTGCGCGGAAAGGAAACGCGGGAAACGCATACATAGGACAATCCCTCCCCCGCGTATCCTAGAATAAACTGGTTATCCCTTTTAGTCAGCCTTGTTAATTATTTCAGGTGAAACCCCTCCGCCGTCAAGCGGCACTTCCGAAGCTACGCTTCTCCCTGCACCACCGCCTGCGGCGGCGGTCCCCCTCCCCTTTCAGGGGCGGCAAGAGGGGCGAGTGCTTGCTGTTTGGTGTCAGTTTTGTCCAACAAATATGGGATTTTATCTGGAAAACCCACTTTCTAGCCACTAATCACTAGCCACTAGCCACTCAAATAGCGCAGTTGATTCAAAGGGATAGTCAGATAGAATAAAACAAGGGGGGCTGACGATGGAGACGACACTGAACGACCTGCGCTGGAAAGAGGTGATCTGCGTCACCGACGGGACCCGGTACGGCTATGTGGACGACTGTTCCTTCGACCTGGACACCGGTCAGATACGGACGCTGGTGGTGCCGGGGCGGGCCAGGTTCTTCGGCCTGTTCGGGCGGCGGGAGGAGCGGCTGGTGCGCTGGGAGGACGTGCGCCGGTTTGGGGAGGACATCATTCTGGTGGAGGGCGCGCCGGAGGTGCGCCCTGCCGGGCGGGAGCGGAAGAAGTTTTTGTGGTTCCTCCTTTGAGTCAGCCGCCGCTGGCGCGGCCAGTGGACAGGGCTCGTCTTTGGTTTGCGGTTTGTCCAGTATAATGCAGTTTTTTACCCAAAAACCTGCATTATGCTGGCGGGACCGCTGTCAAAGGCTGACCGGTATGCGTTATTCGCTTTTTTTCCGTTTCAGCGCCAAATTCCGCCGAAGCACCCCCGGCCCGCGCCAGGCGAAGGCCCGGTCGCCGTATTTCTCCCGAAACGTCCGGTTGCTCAGTCCCTCCAAATCCTCCGGGGTCAGGGAGGACAGATAGGGCTGGGCGGCGTCCTGTCCGGTCAGGTCGGTCAGGGGCGAGAGGGCAGCATCTCGATTATAAGGACAGACCTGCTGGCAGAGGTCGCAGCCCCAAATCAGCGGGTGAACGGCCAGCAGCGCTTCCTCCTCTGCGGTGAGCGGACCCTTCTTCTGGGTCAGTGCGGAGAGGCATTTGCTCTCGTCGAAGGACAAACTATCCAGCGCGCCGCCGGGACAGGCCCGGACGCAGGCCCCGCAGCCAATGCAGTCCGGCGCGGGCGCGGCGGCGGAGGGCAGCGGCAGGTCGGTGAGGATGGTCCCCAAAAAGATCCAACTGCCGTAAGGCTCCACGATGACCAACCCGTTGCGGCCCAGGATACCCACCCCCGCCAGTTTTGCGCACTGGCGCTCGTCCAGAGGGGAGCTGTCGGTTCCGGGGACGAACCGGCGTTCCGGGTGGAGCAGGGCCAGTTGCTCCGCCACGCCCCGGAGCCGCCGGAGCAGGCTCTGGTGGTAGTCCGCGCCACGGGCGTAGAAGGAGAGGTTGCCGGGCCGGTCCCCGGCGAAGTAGGGGTAGGCCGCTACATAGACCCCACGGGCCTCTGAGCAGAGGGCCAGCGCCTTCTGGCGGCTCTCCGGGGACAGCGCCAAATCGGAGAAGGCGCAGGTCCCCCACGCTGCCGCGCCGGACTGCGCGAAAAGTTCCGCCGTGGTCATGAGAACGTCCCCCCTCTCTGATGTTATTTCGGTTTTCTTGTTTGAGTATCCCTTTGAATCAGCCTTGTCGGTAATTTCTGCGCAAAACCCCTCCACCATGCTTCGCATGGTCCCCCTCCCCTTTCAGGGGAGGCGAGAGGGGATAGTGCTTACTGTAGGGTCAGCAGTTTTGCCAAGCATATTACATATTTTCTGCAAAAAACTACAGTTTTACAGCCAACTGTCCTTCGTTCTTCTACCCTTAGGCGGTGACGCAGGGAGGGGCAAAGCCCCGGAAGTGCCGCTTGACGGCAGAGGAGGTTCCCAGTTGGAATTGCTAACAAGGTTTTTCGCTCACTCCCCCGCCGGGCGGAAAAAGTCCCCCAGCAGGGCGGCGCACTCCTGTTCCAACACGCCGCCGTACACCGCCGGGCGGTGGTTGAACCGCTCCTGAAACAGGGACAGCACCGACCCGCAGCACCCGGCTTTGGGGTTGGCCGCGCCGTAGACCACCGCGTCCAGCCGGGCGTTGATGATGGCCC
>JAJPXR010000012.1 GCA_021205375.1 Clostridiales bacterium
AGGGGAGGAGGGCCGCCGCCTTTAGGCGGTGGCGGAGGGGTTTCTGCCACATTGCGGATTCAAAGGGATAACCAGTTTAATTATTTGTTATCTTATCATCTCTCCCCTTCAAAGTCTATGGCAAAAGAGAACAAATTAAACTTTTTCAGGCGGGTTTTCCAATCACATTAAAAATAGGAAACAGTCTTGTTTTCTTTCGGAGAACCCGCTATAATAATCCTGTCGAATCAACCTATACTAAACGATACGAACGAAAGGCAGGGCAGGACGCTATGGTCTACGACTGCATCATCATCGGAGGCGGCCCGGCAGGGCTCAGCGCCGCTATCACCCTTCGCCGCCGAAACCGCACCGCCCTTGTGATCTCCAACCCCACCGCCCGGAACCCCCTCTCTAAGGCGGAGCGGGTGGACAACTACCTGGGCCTGCCGGGGCTGACCGGGCAGGAGCTGATGGACAAATTCCTGGACCACGCACAGCAGGCGGGGGCGGAGCTGCGGACGGGCAAAGTCCTCTCCGCCATGCCCTTCGACGGCTGGATGCTCACCGTGGGCAGCGAGGTGTTCCAGGCCAAGACGCTGCTCATCGCCACCGGCGTGGCGCGGGGACAGAAATACCCCGGCGAGCAGCGGCTGCTGGGCCGTGGGGTCAGCTACTGCGCCACCTGCGATGGGATGCTCTACCGGAACAAGCCGGTCATCGTGGTGGGCCGCAGCGCCGACGCGCCCCTGGAGGCCAATTATCTGGCGGACATCGGCTGTCAGGTCACCTACGTCAGCCCCGCCCCGCCGGAGGGCCTGTCCCCGTCCATCCCCTTTGTCCGGGCGAACCGGCTGGAGGTGCTGGGAGAGAACGCGGTGGAGGGTCTGCTGGCGGACGGGGCAACGCTGCCCTGTGCCGGGGTGTTCATCCTCCGGGAGGCGGTGGCCCCAACGGATTTGCTGCCCGACCTGGCCACAGAGGACGGGTACATTTCGGTCAACCGCCGGATGGAGACTAACCTGCCCGGCGTGTTCGCCGCCGGGGACTGCACCGGCAAGCCCCTCCAGGTGGCAAAGGCTGTCGGCGAAGGACAAGTCGCGGCGGAATCTGCTGACCGCTGGCTGGAAGGCTAGTGGCTAGTGGTCAGTGATTAGTGACTAGCAGCCCGTGTGCGAAAATCAAAACAAATCAACCTCTATACAACAGAAAAGGAGTATTTACCATGGCAGATATCATTCATTTTTCCGAAGAAGGCTTCAACAACGCACTGAAACAGCCCGGCGTCATGCTGGTGGACTTTTGGGCGACCTGGTGCGGCCCCTGCCGGATGATCGCCCCGGCCATTGAAGAGCTGGCGAAGGAATACGACGGCAAGGTGCTGGTGGGCAAAGTGGACGTGGACCAGGAACCGGGCCTGGCTGCGGAATACGGCGTCATGAGCATCCCCAACGTGGTCATCTTCAAGGACGGCGACCAAGTGGACCGCAAGGTGGGAGCCATGCCCAAAGACGCTTACGCCGCCGCCCTGGACGAAGCCCTGGCTCTGTGACGAAGCAGGACGTTCCCCAGAAGGAGCTGGAACAGGTTTTTTCAAGCCGGTATGAAATCACCCGCCAATTGGGGCAGGGCGGCCAAAGTCTGGCGTTCTGCGCCCGGCGGCGGTCTGACGGCGCTCTCTGCGCCGTCAAACAGGTGCGCCCGGAGGCCATTCCCGACTTGGAGCAGAACCTCCGCATCCTCCGGCGGCTGGACCACCCCCAATTGCCCCGGTTTCATGAGCTGGGGCAGGGGGATGGGGTGCTTTACATCGTGCAGGACTACCTTCCCGGCGTCAGCCTGAAACAGATTTTGGAGAGCAACCGGCGTATGGGCGTCCCCGCCCGCTGGCCCAGGGTGCTGGGGTGGATGCGCTCCGCCTGTGAGCCGCTGACGTATCTCCACGGGAGCCAGCCGCCCATCCTCCACTGCGACATCAAGCCCGCCAACCTGATTTTGCGGAAGGACGGGACGGTCTGCCTGGCGGATTTCGACATCGCCAGAGAGCTGACCGGCCAGGCCGTCCCCATTCGGGCCATGTCCATGGCCTACGCCTCCCCGGAGCAGAAGCAGTTCCTCCCCCTGGACCCCCGGACGGACGTGTACTCCCTGGGGGTCACGGCGTTCCAACTGCTCACCCATGAGCTGCCGGGAGAGAGCCTGTTTCATCGCCCATTGCCCCGCCGGGTGGAGCGGCTGCTGGGCCGCTGCCTGGCGGCGAACCCGGAACGGCGGTTCCAATCGGTGGGGGAATTGCGGGAAGAGATTCAATGTGCAATTTTGTAGGGTTCAGCGCAAAGCAACGGAATCGCCACCAAAAGAACAAAAAAAGAAAGAGGAAAACCGCTCTGCAATGGCGTTTTCCTCTGTTTTTATGCAATTTTTGCTTAGAGGCCGTTTTCCTTCAGCCCCATCTCCTCGGCCAGGTTCAGCTTGTCCAGCAGGGTGAGCAGGGTCTCTTTTTCTTCTTCGTTCAGAGGCTTGAAAAACTCCGCGTTCTGCCGGTTTTTGATCTGCCGCAGCTCTGCGGCCCGTTCCTCGCCCTGTTTGGTCAGGGAAACACTTGGTTCCCGCAGGCTGTCCTTGCTGCGGAACCGGTTCACATAGCCCTTCCGCTCCAGCCTGCCCAGCTCCTCCGTCAGCGTCTGGGGGGACATGGAGAGCTGACTTGCCAGTTGCCGCTGGCTGAGGGGCTTTCCCTCCTGACACACCGCCTCCAGGATCATTTCCTGGAGCAGCGCGGAGCGTTCCTCTTTCATTTTGAGCAGTTGTTTCTTTTCCATGTCCGATGCGCCTTTCGTCCTCGGTTGCCTGATGATCGCTCCCTGGCTTTCGCCGCCCTCCAGCAGGACCCCCTGGATGCGCCGTCTGCGCAGCAGGTTGTATGTGAGCCGGAGGCTGTTCATCAGTCGGCGGTTCAGGTCCTCCATACCATCACTTCCTCAGTCAAGATTCCCCACGTGTACTAGTATCAATCATAGCTCAACCAAAATTGTTTGTCAAGGCGACCAACGCCTTTGACACTCTCCCGGCGGCATTGTTTACACTTTGGACAAATAAACTTTACAGTAATCTTGATAAAACTTTACATCTTCCCAGGGCATAAGAAACCGGCGCGTATTCCCCACAAGGGCAGCGCGCCGGGTTTTCCTTCCGTTATTACTTGATGCGGAGCTTTTCCGCCAGCTTTTTGTCCGGGTCCACATAGGCGGTCTGATAGGTGGTGTAGATGACCATGCCGGGCCGGGCGCCGCCTGGCTTTTTCACGTACCGGACCTGGGTGTAATCCACCGGCACGTGGCTGCCCTCCCCACTCTGGGAGTAGGTGGCGGCCAGCACCGCCGCCTCGGTGACGGACTGCAAATCCGGCTGGCTCCCCTCGCACCAGAGGATGACGTGCGCCCCGTGAATTTTCTGGGTGTGGAACCACAGGTCGTTCCGCCCGGCCTGCTTGCAGGTCAGGGCGTCGTTCTGGGTGTTGTTGCGGCCCACGGAAATGCGCATCCCGGTGCTGCTGCGGAACTCCATGGGGCCGGAGCGCACTCGCTTGGGGGCTTTGCGGCCCGCAGCCTTCTTTTTGCGGAGATAGCCGGTGTCCTCCAGCTCCTGGCGGATCTCGGCCAGGTCCTTTTCCCCTTCGGCGCGGGACAGGGCCTCCAGCACACTTTCCAAGTAGTCCAGCTCCTTCCGGCCCTTGTCCAACTGCTGGGACAGCACCTGGTCGGCGGTCTTGGCCTTGGTGTACTTTTTGTAGTACCGGGCGGCGTTCTGCTGGGGGGTCAGCAGCGGGTCGAGAGGGACGGTGACGGTGGCATAGTCCGGGTCGTAGTAGTTCTCGCAGACCAGCTTGTCCATGCCCTTTTCCATCTGGTAGAGGTTGGAGGTGATGAGGTCTCCGTAAATCCGGTACTTGTCCCGGTCTGCGGCGGCGGCGCGCTCCCGCTCCTGGTTGGCAATTTTCCGGGCAGCCCGGTTCCGGGCGTTGGTGAGGGTTTTAATGAGTTCCTGCCCCCTGGCCCGGACCCGCTCGGTCCGCTCCTGGTCGGCGTAAAACTCATCCAACATCTGGGAAAAACTGGGGTACTGGCGGCACTCCATCGCCAGGCCGTACTGGTAAATGTGCAGACAAGAGAAGTCTTTGGGCTTGCCCCCCTGGTACAGGGCGCAGGGGATGAGCCGCCCCTGGCGGATGTTCTCCAACATCTGCCAGAACGTGTCCAAAAAGCTCCCCTGGGCGCAGAGAGAGAGCTGACAGACCCGCGTGTCCACCCCGTCGGTGGACTGACACACCAGCTCCCGGCACAGCAGCGGCGAAAAGCCCGCAAAGTGGTCCAGCATCCAGTCGGTGAGCTTGCGTTCCGGCGGGGCCTGGAGGAACATCGTCTGTAGTTCCTCCCAGGTCAGGTCCAGGGGGTTCACCCGGTCCCCCCGCACCGGCGGCAGGCGGTAATACAGGCCGGGCAACACTGGGCGCTCGGACATCTCCGGGTCGATGCGGTGGATGCAGTCGATGACTCGCCCGTCCTCCGCCGTCAAAATCAGGTTGGAGCGGCGGCCCATGGCCTCCAGAATCAGGTGTAGCTCCACCCGGTCCCCCAGCTCGTTCAGCGCCTCCATGGTCAGGTCCACCAGCCGCTCCATAGGGGGCTGGGTGATGGCGACGATGCGCCCGCCGGTCAAATGCTTGCGCAGCAGCATACAGAACATGGGGGGCGCGGCGGGGTTCTCCCGGCGGCTCTCGGTGAGCTGGAGCCGGGGATGGGCGGGGTTGGCGGTGATGAGCAGGCGGCAGTTGCCCTGCCGGGTGCGGAGCTGAAAGAGCAGCTCGTCCTTGGCAGGCTGAAAAATTTTGTCCAGTTTGGCCCCTTCCAGCACTGGGCGCAGTTCACTGACCACGCCGGTCAGGGTGGCGGCGTCAAGCGGCATGATTTGTCACTCCTCTTCGTCGATTTCGTCCACAATGACGGCAAACAGCCGGTTCAGCCGGTCCTTGTCCCCCTGGAGGTACAGCCAGCCGAACAGGGCCTCCAGGCCGGTGGCCTGGGCGTACTCCCCCCGGCTGGCGTTTTTGGGGATTTGATGCACGTTGGCGTTTCGGCCCCGGCGGTAGACCGCCTTTTCCTCGTCAGTGAGATGGGGCAGCAGCTTTTTCACGCTGGCGGCCTGAGCGGGGGCCTTCACCATGTCCACCGTAGCCCGGTGGAGGTTGCCGATGGTCTCCTCCCGGCTGCACAGCCAGCCCCGGCAGAGAATTTCATAGACGGCGTCCCCCATGTGGGCCAGGGCCAGCACGTTCCGGCCGGAGAGCTGGCTGGGGGTGAGCTGCGGAGTAAAATAATCCTTCATAGTCTGTTCCTGTTCTGCAAGTTATGCCTCGCGGCCTTTCAGGTCGTGCTGAGGCCGGTTATCGTAGAAGAAGATGGACACCGCCGCCCCGATGATGAGGACGTAGCCCAAAAAGCTCCAGCCGTCCGGTACGTCGCCAAAGAGGAAGTAGCCGAATACGGCGGAGAAGATGATTTGGGAGTAGTCGTAGACCGACACCTCCCGCCCCGGCGCGTGGGTGTAGGCGGCGGTGATGGAGAACTGCCCTCCGGCGGCGGCCACGCCAGCCATGATGAGGTATGCCAACTGCACCCCGGTCATAGGCTGGAAGTTGAAAATCATCCACGGCAGCACACACAGGCAGGAGAACGCCGAGAAAAACAGCACGATCATTGTGCCCCGCTCCCCCTTCAGGCCCAGCATCCGCACGAAGGTCAGCGCGATGCCTGCGCCAAGGCCGCCCAGCAGCCCGATGAGCGAGGGGACCAAATCCAGGTTGGTCAACGTGGGCTTGACGATGAACATACTGCCGCAGAAGGCCACCGCCACCACGCCGATCTGGAAGGGGGTCAGCTTCTCCTTCAAAATGAAATAGGAGAAGATCAGCACGAAGAAGGGCGACATTTTGTTGAGCATGGAGGCGTTGGCCAGCACCAGATGGTCCACCGCATAGAAGTTGCAGAGGATGCCCAGGGTGCCGAAGGCCGCCCGGCACACGAACCAGGGCAGGTTCTTGGGGTTCAGGTGGAAGCCCTCTCCGCTGCGCAGAATCATGACCGCCGCCACCAGCATGGCGATGAAGTTCCGGAAGAAGCTCTTCTCGATGCTGGGCAGGTCGCCGGACAGCCGGACGAAAATGTTCATCCAGGTGAAGCAAAACGCGGAGCAGATGATATAACAGACGGCTTTTGCCTTGCGGGACATTTCTTTCATCCTTTCGATCCCAGCCGACTTCTCTGGGCGGCTGGGTATTCCTTATTGTATCACAACTTCGGGCAAATGCAACCGTTACGCTGTTTTACAAGCTTTTGCAAGTCTCATTTCACAAAATTTCATTTCCGTTCGGCGATATTTTTGTAAATCGGCGGCGCAAATCGGTTGCGCGCCCGCCTTCTTTTGTGCTATACTATTCTCTGGTAACCAAAGGCGGCACCGCACAGTCCTGCACAGGCGGATCGTGCTGTGTCGCCAAAATTTAGAAGAATCCAAAAAACGTCGCAGGTGTGCGGCGACCCCAACTGTACTGGAGGTATCTCCCATGCTGAACATTCTTCACTCCGGCGCGTACTACTCCGGCGGACGGTTCATCCCCGCCGCGGACGCCTCCGCCGCCGGTCTGCCCTCCGCCGAGACCGCCAAAAAAGGCACCATGGCCTATTCCATCCTGGCCAGCCACAACACCAGCGGCGATATGTCGGACCTGAAAATCAAGTTCGACGCCATGGCCTCCCACGACATCACTTACGTGGGCATCATCCAAACCGCCAGAGCCTCCGGCCTCAAGGAGTTCCCCCTGCCCTATGTGCTGACCAACTGCCACAACAGCCTCTGCGCCGTGGGCGGCACCATCAACGAGGACGATCACGTCTTTGGCCTCTCCGCCGCCCGGAAGTACGGCGGCGAGTTCGTCCCCGCCCACCAGTCCGTCATCCACTCCTATATGCGGGAGCGGTACGCGGGCGGCGGCAAAATGCTCCTCGGTTCCGACTCCCACACCCGCTATGGCGCGTTTGGCACCATGGCCATGGGCGAGGGCGGCCCGGAGCTGGTCAAGCAGCTCTTGGGCAAGACCTATGACATCGCCTATCCTCGCGTGGTGGCCATCTACCTGACCGGCGCGCCCCGCCCCGGCGTGGGTCCCCAGGACGTGGCCCTGGCCCTCATCGGCGCGACCTTCACCAAGGGCATTGTGAAAAACGCCGTGATGGAGTTCTTCGGCCCCGGCGTGGCTTCCATGGCGATGGACTACCGCTGTGGCATCGACGTGATGACCACCGAGACTTCCTGCCTTTCCTCCGTCTGGTCCACCGACGAGACGGTGAAGCGGTACATGACCGCCCTGGGCCGCGGGGACGAGTTCAAGGAGCTGAACCCCGCCGACGGCGCGTATTACGACGACGTCATCGAGGTAGACCTGTCCAAAATTGAGCCGATGATCGCGCTGCCCTTCCACCCCTCCAACGCCTACACCATCGCGGACTTCAAGGCCAACATGACCGACATCCTCCACCAGGTGGACGAGGCCACCGCCCGCCAGTTCCAACTGAAAACGCCTCCCGCCTCCCTGACCGAAAAGATTCGGGACGGCAAGTTCTACGTGGACCAGGCGGTCATCGCGGGCTGCTCCGGCGGCACCTACCAGAACCTGATGCGGGTGTCCGAGATGCTCGCCGGCAAGAGCCTGGGGGACAAGGCCCTGTGGCTGAGCTGCTACCCCGGCTCCATGCCCGCGTTCCTGGCCCTGTCCAAGAACGGCGCTATCACCAATCTGCTGGCGGCTGGCGCTTCCGTCCGCTCCTGCTTCTGCGGCCCCTGCTTCGGCGCGGGCGACGTGCCCGCCAACGGCGCGTTCTCCATCCGCCACTCCACCCGGAACTTCCCCAACCGGGAAGGCTCCAAGCCCGCCGACGGCCAGCTCAGCTATGTGGCCCTGATGGACGCCCGCTCCATCACCGCCACCGTCCTGAACGGCGGCGCGCTGACCGCCGCCACCGAGCTGCCGGACGTGCCCGCCGACCCCGCCTATGAGCCTTATGACTACGACGACTCCGCTTACAAGAACCGGGTCTACTTCGGCGTGGGCAAGCCCCAGCCGGAGACGGAGCTGGTCTTTGGCCCCAACATCGCCGACTGGCCGGAGCAGATCGCTTTGCCGGAGAACCTGCTGATGACCGCTGCCTCCGCCATCTACGACCCCGTCACCACCACCGACGAGCTGATCCCCTCCGGCGAGACCTCCTCTTACCGTTCCAACCCGCTGAAGCTCTCCGAGTTCGCCCTGAGCCGGAAGGACCCCGCCTATGTGGGCCGGGCCAAGTCCATCCAGGCCGTGGAGCGCAAGCGCCGGGAGGGGAACTACGACGAGGAAGTGCTCTCCGCCCTGCGGGGCTGCGACCCCGCCACCACCGGCCTGGGTTCCTTCGTCATGGCGCTGAAGCCCGGCGACGGCTCCGCCCGTGAACAGGCCGCCTCCTGCCAGCGGGTGCTGGGCGGCGTGGCGAACATCGCCGCCGAGTACGCCACCAAGCGTTACCGCTCCAACGTGGTCAACTGGGGGATGCTGCCCTTCATCGCGGACGGTCTGGCAGAGCTGAACATCCAGCCCGGCGACCAGGTCTATCTGCCCGGTATCAAGGCCCTGCTGGAAGGGGACGGCGAGGAACTGAACGCCACCCTCATCCAGAACGGCGTGGAGACCGCCGTCACCCTCAAGCTGCCTGCCATGACCCGTGAGGAGCGGGACATCGTGCTGGCCGGGTGCCTCATCAACTACTACGCCGCAGAATAATCAAGCTGTAAAACATTTGGGAGCGCCGATTTCGGCGCTCCCGTTTTTGCTGGTTGGATGTTTAAGGTGAAACCCCTCCGCCACCGCCGAACGGCGGCGGCCCTCCTCCCCTTTCAGGGGAGGCAAGGGGGCGAGTGCTTATCGTTTGGTTTGTGTTTTTTCTCAAACGAGAGAGATTTTGTGATGCAATTTAATCAATAGAAGAACATTACCCATAAAGAAGTATCTTTTCTTAATTGACCACCCCTCTCGCCGCCCCTGAAAGGGGAGGGGGACCATGCGAAGCATGGTGGAGGGGTTTTCCCACGCTAGCCACTATTTCACTTGTGCGCCGTCGATCCACACCCCCATGATTTTGGATTGCAAATCGAAGGGATGTCCGCTGTACAGCACCAGGTCTGCGTCCTTCCCCGGCGTGATGGACCCCACCCGGTCGGCAATCCCGGCGATCTCCGCCGCGTCGATGGAGATGGCCCGCAGCGCCTGCTCCGGGTCCAGGCCATTTTTTGCGGCAATCGCCGCCGCCAGGGGGAGATACTGCACCGGGTTCTCCGGGTGGTCGGTGCAGATGGCCACCTTGACCCCGGCCTTCGCCAGGGCCGCCGTGTTGCTCAAAGTCTGGCGGGACAGCTCCGGCTTGCTCCGGTCCCCGATGATAGGGCCGGTGACCACACGAGCGCCCTCCGCCGCCAGCAGGTCGGCCACCAAATGGCCCTCTGTGCCGTGGATGATGACGTAATCCAAATCAAATTCCTTGGCGATGCGGACGGCGGTGGCGATGTCGTCCGCCCGGTGTGCGTGGAAGTGGGCGGGGAGCTTTTTCTCCAGCACCGGGGCCAGGGCCTCCAGCTTGGCGTCGAAATCGGGCGGGTCCTTGTCCTCGTCCTCCGCCGCGGCCTGCTTTTTGCGCAGGTATTCTGCCGCCTGCGCCAGGTTCTCCCGGATCAGGGCGGCGGTAGCCATGCGGGTCATGGGGCTTTCCTTTTTCTCGCTGTACACCCCCTTGGGGTTCTCCCCCAGGGCGAATTTCATAGCGACGGGGGCCTTCACCACCATGTCGTCGATCCAGCGCCCGGCGGTCTTAACGGCGGCGAACTGCCCGCCAATGGCGTTGGCGCTGCCGGGGCCGGTGAGCACCGTGGTCACGCCGCCCTCTCTGGCCTCCTTAAAACAGTTGTCCAGGGGATAGAGAGCGTCGATGGCCCGCAGGTGGGGGGTGACGGGGTCGCTCTCCTCGTTGCAGTCGTCCTGGTCGTAGGTCTGGCCGTCGGCCAGCAGGCCCAGGTGACAGTGGGCGTCCACCCAGCCGGGGTAGAGCTGCCCGCCCTGGGCGTCCACGTCGCCGGGGGCAATGGGCGGGCAGTCCTCCATGGGACCCAGAGCGGCCACCTTGCCGTCCTCCAGAAGGACAAAACCGTTTTCAATCACTTTTTTGTCCATTGGATGGACATTTGCGTTAAAAATCAGCATAATTCGCTCCTTTTTGACAAAAGTAGTGTTTGACACATGGGAGAAGTTCTGGTATTCTATTCTTGCAGCTCATCCAATGCACCGCCGCGCCAGCCGTGCGGCGGGCGGCCCCAAGGCCGTGACTTCATTTCATTCTCCCTTTGTGCAGCGTCTGCACAGACCGCGCCCTGATTCTTTTCAGGGCGCGCTTTTTTTGCGGCGGACAATATTATACCTGACAAACACGCCCGCTGCAAGCGGAAAAGCGGCGGTTCCTTCGGAAGAGAATCAAACCTTCTTTGTGAAAAGTGTTGCAAAAACAGCGGCGGTGGAGTACAATAAAGCCAATGAAGCAAACCGTTCCGCCCACCAAAGCGACAAAGGAGGTCCCTATGGAAACCTATAATCCGCTGCTGAGGAACAGCAAAAGTCCCCAGAAGTTCATCACCATCGGCGAGATCATGCTCCGGCTGACCCCGCCCAACTACGCGAAGATCCGCATGGCCTCCAGCTTTGAGGCCAGCTACGGCGGCAGCGAGGCCAACATCGCCATGGCCCTGGCCAACCTGGGCGTGGACAGCACCTTTTTCAGCGTGGTGCCCAACAACAGCCTGGGCAAGAGCGCCATCCGTCTGCTGCGCACCAACGACGTCCACTGCACCCCCATGATCCTCTCTTCCCCGGAGGAGACCCCCTCCTTCCGCCTGGGGACCTACTACCTGGAGACCGGTTTCGGCATCCGTCCCAGCAAGGTCACTTATGACCGGAAGCACAGCGCCATCACCGAGTTCGACTTCTCTCTGGTGGACCTGAACACCTTGCTGGAAGGGTATGACTGGCTGCACCTGAGCGGCATCACCCCCGCCCTGTCCCCCAGTTGCGCCGACTTCATCCTGGACTGCCTGAAAACCGCCAAGGAGAAGGGGATGACCGTCAGCTTTGACGGCAACTTCCGCAGCCGCCTTTGGACCTGGGAGGAGGCGCGGGACTACTGTACCCAGTGTCTGCCCTACGTGGACGTGCTGTTCGGCATCGCAC
>JAJPXR010000080.1 GCA_021205375.1 Clostridiales bacterium
GCTTCACTATTTTTGAGGGTTATTTTTCTCTGCCCCAACTCTTGACATAGAACCAGAAAAAAAAGGAGAGTGAATGTTTTGGGCAAGTACATTGTGAAGCGTGTCTTGCTGGCGATCCTGACCATCTTTGTCATCAGCCTGATCACCTTCTTCGCCATGAACGCCATCCCTGGCGGACCGTTCAACAGCGAAAAGGCCACCAGCGAGGCCACCAAAGCCGCGCTGGAGGCAAGGTACAACCTGGACAAGCCAGTGATCGTGCAGTATGGCCTCTACATGAAGAACCTGCTGCACGGTGACTTGGGCGTGAGCCTGAAAACCGGTCGGAACATCAGCGACATCATCGGTGAGAGCTTCCCCATTTCCGCCAAGCTGGGCCTGGCCGCCGCTGCCCTGGCTATCGTGCTGGGTCTGGTGCTGGGCTCCATCGCCGCACTGATGAGGAACCGTCTCCCTGACCGGCTCATCGTCTTTTTCACCACGCTGGTGACAGCTATGCCGTCCTTCGTGTTGGCAACCTTGCTGCTGTATGTGTTCTGTATGAAGCTGGGGTGGGTCCCCGTCTGGAGCGCCGGCAGCAACAACATCATCCTACCCGTCATTTCCCTGGCCTGTTATCCCATGGCCTACATCACCCGTCTGACCAAGACCTCCATGCTGGACGCCCTGAGCCAGGACTACATCCGCACCGCGCGGGCCAAAGGCGTGCCGCAGCTCAAGGTCATCTTTAAGCACGGCCTGCGCAACGCACTGATCCCCGTCATCACCTACGTCGGCCCCATGATCGCTTCGATTTTGACCGGTTCCATGGTGGTGGAGAGCATCTTCACCATCGGCGGCCTGGGCAGCAAGTTCGTCACTGGCATCACCAACCGGGACTACACGCTGATCATGGCCACCACCATCTTCCTGGCCGTCATTATGGTCGTCGCCAACCTGATCACCGACATTGTTTACAAGCTGGTCGATCCCCGTATCAAGCTGGAGTAAGGAGGAATCTCAATTATGGCTGAAAACTTTAAGAAATCTCCTCTCTCCGCCCAGGTGGACCTGTCCAAGTTTGCCCCCGCTACCGACGAGGAGAAGCGTCAGCAGGAAGTGATGGGTGAATCCACCACCTTCTTCAAGGACGGTATGCGCCGCCTGCGGAAGAACCCCCTGGCGATGGGCGCTATCGTGGTGCTGGTCCTGATTATCCTTATCATCATCTTCGCCCCCATGATCGTCCCCTACGGCTATGCCGAGATCGTCAAGGGCGCCAGCAACCTGGGTCCCTTCCAGTACAGCGCCAGCGAGCAGGCGTCCATCGCCGCCGGTGAGAGCGTATTCCCCCACATCTTCGGCACCGACTCCCTGGGCCGTGATTACTTCATCCGCGTGGTCTACGGCACCCGCGTCTCCCTGTGCGTGGGCCTGTTCGCCTCCCTGATGGTCCTGATCATCGGCATGGTTTACGGCTCCATCGCCGGCTACCTGGGCGGCATGGTGGACATGATCATGATGCGTATCGTGGACGTCATCTACTCCCTGCCTGATATGCTGATTATCATCCTGCTGTCCGTGGTGCTGAACGAGACCCTGGGTGGTGTCATCAAGGGAACCATCCTGGCCAAGCTGGGCACCAACATGATCTCCCTGTTCATCGTCTACGGACTGTTGTACTGGGTATCCATGGCCCGGCTCATCCGCGGTCAGATTTTGACCATCAAGCAGAACGAATACGTGCTGGCGGCCCAGTGCATCGGCACCTCCACTGGCCGTATCATTAGCCGGCACATCCTGCCCAACTGCCTGTCCGTCATCATCATCACCACCGCCCTCCAGATCCCCTCCGCGATCTTTACCGAGAGCTACCTGTCCTTCCTGGGCCTGGGCGTTTCCGCCCCCATGCCCTCCCTGGGTTCCCTGGCCAACGACGCCCGGAGCGGCCTCCAGAGCTATCCGCTGAAGCTGATCTTCCCCGCCGTCACCATCTGCCTGATCGTGCTGGCTCTGAACCTGCTGGGCGACGGTCTGCGGGACGCCTTCGACCCGAAGCTGCAGAGATGAGGTGAATGAGAATGGCTGATTACAAGTACATTTTGGATGTGCAGGACCTGCACACTAGCTTCCACACCGACAAGGGCAAAGTCCAGGCCGTCAACGGCGTCTCCTTCTCCCTGGAACCGGGCAAGACCCTGGGCATCGTGGGCGAATCTGGCTCCGGCAAGTCCGTCACCGCCTATTCCATCATGCAGATTTTGGCGGAAAACGGCAACATCGAGAGTGGTAAGGTCCTCTACAAGGGCGAGGACATCACCAAATGGAACAACAAGCAGATGGCCGGGTTCCGGGGCAAGTGCTGCTCCATCATCTTCCAGGACCCCATGACCTCCCTGAACCCGGTGTTCACCATCGGCAATCAGTTGGAGGAGGCCGTGCTGCTGCACACGGACCGGAACAAGGCCGAGGCCAAGGCCCGTGCCGTGGAAATGCTCACTTTGGTGGGCGTCAACGAGCCGGAAAAGCGGGTCAAGCAGTACCCCTACGAGCTGTCCGGCGGTATGCGCCAGCGCGTGATGATCGCCATGGCCCTGGCCTGTGAGCCGGACATCCTCATCGCCGATGAGCCGACCACCGCTCTGGACGTGACCATCCAGGCCCAGATTTTGGAACTGATGCAGGACCTGCAAAAGCAACTGGGCATGGCCATCATCATCGTCACCCACGACCTGGGCGTCATCGCCTCCATGTGCGACGAGATCATCGTCATGTACGGTGGCCGGGTCTGTGAGCGGGGCACCGCAGATGACATCTTCTATGCCCCCGCCCACTCCTACACCCGCGGCCTGCTGCGCTCCATCCCCACCACAGAGAACAACGGGGAGCGGCTGATCCCCATCGGCGGCACCCCCATCAACATGCTGAACATGCCCGCGGGCTGTGCCTTCTGCCCCCGGTGCGACGACGCCATGAAGATCTGCCTGACCGACGTGCCGGAGGAGATCCAGGTGGGCGAGACCCACAGGGCCTCCTGCTGGCTGAATGTGAAAAAAATGTATGAGGAGGGGAGTGCGCAATGAGCGAATATTTGGTAGAGGTAAGCCACCTGAAGCAGTATTTCCCCGTTCGCAACGGCTTTAAAACCATTCCCCTGAAGGCCGTGGACGACGTCTCCTTCAACATCAAGCCCGGCGAGACCCTGGGCCTGGTGGGAGAGTCCGGCTGCGGCAAGACCACCGTGGGCCGCACCCTGCTGCGGCTGTACAAGCCCACCTCCGGCACCGTCAAATTCGAGGGGGAGGAGGTCACCGACCAGAACATCCACGGTCTGCGCAAGGAGATGCAGATGGTGTTCCAGGACCCCTATTCCTCCCTGAACCCCCGTATGACCGTTGAGGACATCATCGGCGAGCCGCTGGACGTCCATAAGCTCTACAAGACCAAGGAAGAGCGCCGGGAAAAGGTGCTGGCCCTGATGGAGACCGTCGGTCTGAACGCCGAGCACGCCATGCGCTACGCCCACGAGTTCTCCGGCGGCCAGCGCCAGCGTATCGGCATCGCCCGCGCCCTGGCGGTGGACCCCAAGTTCATCGTCTGCGACGAGCCTGTTTCCGCCTTGGACGTGTCCATTCAGGCCCAGGTGGTCAACATGTTCGAGGACTTGCAGGAGCAGCGGGGCATGGCCTATCTGTTCATCGCCCACGACCTGCTGGTGGTGCAGCACATCTCCGACCGCATCGCCGTCATGTACCTGGGGCACATGATGGAGTTGGCTGAGTCCGACGAGCTGATGAACAACCCCATTCACCCCTACACCCAGTCCCTGTTGTCCGCTGTGCCCATCCCCGACCCCAACACGGCCCGAAAGAGCAAGCGTATCATGCTGGAGGGCGACGTTCCCTCCCCGCTGAATATGCCCAGCGGCTGTCCCTTCCGCACCCGCTGCCGTTACGCCACCGAGCAGTGCGCGCAGGCCATGCCGGAGCTGACCGACCGGGGCGACGGCCACCAGGTCGCCTGCTGGAACAAGTAAAATAACTGTCCCGGCGACCAACCGCACGAAAAACCGTTGTATTTCGGTTTGTTCGGGTGTATAATAACTAGCCAACCGAAGCGGCGTGGGAAACAGCCTGACGGTTTCCCGCCCGCTTTTGGAAGGGCGGCGCTCCGCGCCGCTGTTTAGGAGGACGCACCCCAACGGTACACCCTCCGCAAACCAATCATTTAGGAGGAAAAACATGAAGAAAGTACTAGCTTTGGTACTGGCCCTGGCTATGGTGCTGTCCCTGGCCGCCTGCGGCGGAAGCAGCAGCTCCAGCACCACCACCAGCTCCGGTGACTCCAGCGCCGCTGCTGCCACCACCAGCGACAGCGCCACCAACAGTGACACCACCACTCTGAACATCAACCTGGCCTCCGAGCCGGAGTACCTGGACCCCGCCCTGAACAGCTCCGTGGACGGCGCTTGCCTGGCGGTCAACGCCTTCGAGGGCCTGCTGACCTACGACGCCGACGGCAACCTGGTGGAGGGCTGCGCCGAGAGCTATGAAGTCTCTGAGGACGGCCTGACCTACACCTTCACCATGCGGGAGGGCCTGAAGTGGTCCAACGGCGAGGACCTGGACGCCTCTGACTTTGAGTACTCCTGGCGCCGGGCCGCCGATGTGGAGACCGCTGCCGACTACCAGTACCTCTATGAGATCCTGGCCGACTGCCAGTACGACGAGGACGGCAACTTCACTGGCCTGGGCGACAGCTCGGTGGTCGCCAGCGAGGACGGCACCACGCTGACTGTCACCCTGGGCTCTCCCTGCCCCTACTTCCTGGACCTGTGCGCCTTCCCCGTGTTCTTCCCCGTCTACGAGGAGACCGTGGAGGCCAACAACCCTGACGGCACCACCCCCGGCGGCTGGTGCCAGGACGCCGGCGACTCCTTCGTCTGCAACGGCGCTTATGTGCTCCAGAGCTGGAACCACGACTCCGACATGACCTATGTGAAGAACGAGTACTATCGTGACGCCGACAGCATCAGCATCGAGACCCTGAACTTCATGCTGTCCAGCGACGACACCGCCATCTACGCCGCCTATCAGTCCGGCGACCTGGACTTCATCGACACCATCCCCACTGACGAGTTGGGCGTGCTGATGGCCGCTGAAGACCCTGAGCTGTACATCATCGACGAGCTGGGCACCTACTATGTCACCCTGAACTACAACTCCGACCTGTGGGACGAGTTGGGCCTCAGTGAAACCGACGCCGCTACCTTCCGTCAGGCCCTCTGCCTGCTGATCGACCGTGAATACATCGTGGACTACATCACCCAGACCGGCCAGGAGCTGGCCACCACCTTTATCCCCGCCGCCACCTCCGACAACAACGGCGGCCTCTTTGAGGACGGCGTGGACTATTACTCCGTGGACGATTACGACGCCAACGTGGAAGAAGCCAAGGCTCTGCTGGAGTCCATCGGCTTCGAGTTCGACGAGAGCGGTATGCTGACTACCGACGTTTCCTTCACCTACCTGACCAACCCCTCCGGCAGCAACGTCACCATCGCTGAGGCCATGCAGGCGGACTTCGCCGCTGTCGGCATCAACATGACCATCGACCAGCAGGAGTGGAACGTCTTCCTGGAGACCCGTAAGAACGGCGACTACGGCGTGGCCCGCGGCGCTTGGGTCATGGACTACAACGACCCCATCAACATGCTGGAGATGTGGACCACCAATTCCGGCAACAACGACTGTCAGTTTGGCCGCGACGACAGCAAGGAGCTGGATTGGAGCGTCTATGATGACCTCATCACCCAGATCCGCAACACCGCCGACACCGCCGAGCGCGTCACCCTGATGCGTGAGGCCGAGGACATGCTGATGTCCACCTGGTGTGTCCTGCCCATCTACTATTACAACGACTCTTACATGATGAAGAGCAACGTCTCCGGCGTGCTGGCTACCGTCACCGGCAACAAGTACTTTATGTACGCCACCAAGACCGCTGAGTAAGTTCTCTGCATCGACCTAAAAAGCAACAACACCTTTTCCGGGGCTGCGCCGCTGGCGCAGCCCCGATTTTTGCGCCTTTGGGGAATCCCCACGCCATTTCCCGACGGGCTTTGTCCTTTTTTCCCGTTATACTGGGGACAAACGCCATACTTCCCGAAAGGACTGCTGCACCATGCCCACAAAAGAACCTCTCCGCCGCGTCAAGCGCCTGGTTTCCCGCCTGAACCTCCCCTGGAACGCCGTGAAAGCCTGCCTGCGGCGCTTTGCGCTGGCCGCTGTGCTCAGCCAGGGCTTTGTGCTGGGGGAACACGCTCCCTTCGCACTGGGGTACATCGCCGCCTCCGGCTCTGGGCTGGAGGGGGCCGCCGCTCTGCTGGGCGGACTGACCGGCTGCCTGCTGGGAATGGATGCCAGCGGAGCGCTGCGCTACATCGCCGCCGCCATCCTCATTTATGCGGTGGAGTTCGCCTTTTTTGACCGGCCTCTCTATAAAAGCCGTTGGTTTATGGCGGTGTGCAGCGCCGTCATCGCCGGGATCACGGGCTTTGTGTACCTCTCCGGCGCGGGGTGGAGCCAGGTGGCCATCCTCAACTTCGCCTCGGAGCTGGTGATGGTGGGCATTTCCTGCCTGTTTTTCCAGGGAGTGGGGGAGGATGCCCCGCCGGACCGGGGCAGTCTGCTGTTCCTGACGGCGGCGCTGGTCGTCTGTCTGGCCCGGTTCAGCCCCCTGGGCGGGAACGCAGGGGCAGCGCTGGCGGTGCTGCTGGCCAGCCGAGCGGGAGCCGGAGCCGCCGCCGCCACCGGCGGAGCCGTGGGCCTTGCGGTGGGACTGACCGAGGGGGGAACGCCCCTGCTGGGGGCGGTGCTGGCCTTCGCCGGGGCGCTGACCGGCGGCCCGCTGGTCAAACAGAAGCGGCTGGGAACGGTGCTGCTCTTCGCCGCCTGCGGCCTGCTGGCGACGGCCTGGGTCCAGGGCGGGATGGAACTGGCGGCGGCGCTGGTGCTGGCTGCCGTCCTCTATTCCATCCTGCCTGAGCAACTGCTGCGCCGGGTGGACCGGTACACCTGCCCGCCCGTACACGCGCCTTCTGCGCCTGTGGAAACTGCCGCGCCTCCCAGCCTGACCCACACCCAGTTTCGGCTGGAGGAGCAGGCCACCGCCTTTCGCACCCTCTACGAGCACATCCACGAGAGCGTCCTCCGGGGGGAGCCGCCGGAGAACAGCGCCGTCATCTTTGACCGGGTGGCGGAGCGGGTCTGCGCCCGCTGCTCACACAATCCGGTCTGCTGGCGGCGGCACCACACTGCCACCTGTCAGGCACTGACCCAGGCCCTCAGCGCCATGCTGGACCGGGGAAACACGGTGATGGAGGACTTTCCCGGCCCTTTCCGCAGCCGTTGTATGAGGATGGAGGAGTTTTTGCGGGTGTCTAACGAGGAATTGTATCGGTACTTCAACCGGCAGCAGTACCGCGCCCGGCTGAAAAACAACCGTCTGGCGGTGTGCCGCCAGTATGCCCAGCTCGCCGCGCTGCTCTCCGCCGCCGCCAATCAGGTGGGGGAGGAACCGGAACGGGACCCCTCCGGCTCCGCCGCCGCAGAGCGGGCAGTGGCCCAGATGGGGCTGGAGGCCCGGTGTGACCTGCGGTTGGACCGCCGGGGCCGGCGGACGCTGGAGGTGTGGGGCAAGAGGCTGGCCCCGCTGTGCTGCGACCAGGGAGGCGAACTGCTCTCCCAGGCGCTGGGGGTGCGGATGGAACCAGCCGACGTGTACCGGGTGCGGCAGGGACAGCGGCTGGTGTTCCGCCAGTCTCCGCCATTGGCGGCGACGGTGGCTGCCGCCGCCAAAGAGAAGGAGGCCGGTCAGCCCAACGGCGACAACGGCCTGTGGTTCAAGGATGAGGACGGGGTGCTGTGGGTGGTGCTCTGCGACGGGATGGGCAGCGGAGCCGGGGCCGCGAAGGAGAGCAAGCTGCTGATGACGCTGCTAAAGGACTTCCTCCACGCCGGGGTGGAGCCTGCCGCCGCCCTGACCACTCTGACCGGGGCGCTGAGCCTCCGGGGAGAGGTCAACGGCGGCTTTACCACGGTGGACCTGCTGCAAGTGGACCTGTTCAACGGCAGCGCCGCCTTGTACAAGCTGGGAGGCGCGCCTGCCTACCTGCGCAAGGGCGGTTCCCTCATTCGTCTCACCGGCTCCGCCCTGCCCGCCGGGTTGGAGACGGACCGGGAGAGCGCCCCGGACGTGAGTCGGTTCCGGCTGGCGGCGGGGGATCTCCTGCTGCTGGTGACGGACGGCGTCACCGACGGCGAAGGGGACGACTGGCTGCGGTCCATGATCGTCCAGTACCGGGGGGAAAGCCCCCGGGAGCTGGCTCAGGCCGTTCTCGCCAGTCCCGGCGCGGGCCGGGAGGACGACCGGACGGTGGTGGCGGTGCGGTTTTCCAACCGAACGTAGTGGTTTCTTTTTCCAGCAGTGCATAAATCTGCCAGCGGCGGACATACTGGTACTATCTCAGCACAGAAAGAGGGCTTTCCTATGGTAAAAGGGATTTCCCGCCGGGTCATTGTGGTGCGCTCCCCCGACCCGCGGTTTTTTGAGCAGGCGATTTTTTTGATGAAAGAGGACGCCCTCCACACGGAGGGCGTCACGGCGGAGCAGGTGGTCAACGAGGCTCGGCAGGCGGCAGCGGGCTACCTCCGCCGGACCAGTGACCCCAAACGTCGGCGGGAGCTGTCGGCCCGACTGCCCTGGTGGGTGTGGTTCACCCTGGGGGCCTGCGCCGTGGGGCTGGCGTGGCTGGTTTTTAGCTTTTAGCTGTTAGCTCGAAGTTACCAGCTTTCCTTTAAGCCGGCTATGTTAGCAATGACAGACGGAAACCCCTCCGCCACCGCCTAAAGGCGGCGGCCCTCCTCCCCTTTCAGGGGAGGCAAGAGGGGTGGTCAGTTGCCGAACGGTGATTCTCTGTGGAAAACTTGTACTATGCTGGGAAAGACACACAAACGAAAAAGCAAGCACTATCCCAGCTAACGGCTAATGGCTAACAGCTCCAAAACCCCGCCCTTGCGCTTTTCTCCCCCTGATGGTAAAATAGAGAAAACGCAAGGGAGGAACCACCATGCCTCTGCAAATCGTCCGAAACGACATCACCACCATGCGGGTGGACGCCATCGTCAACGCGGCCAAGCGCTCGCTGCTGGGCGGCGGCGGCGTAGACGGGGCCATCCACCGGGCAGCGGGGCCGGAGCTGCTGGAGGAGTGCCGGACCCTGGGCGGCTGTGAGACCGGCCAGGCCAAGCTGACAAAGGGCTACCGGCTCCCCGCCAGGTACATCATCCACACCGTCGGCCCCGTTTACCAGGACGGGCAGCACGGCGAAGAAAAGCTGCTGCGCAGTTGCTACCGCAATTCCCTGGCGCTGGCGGCAGAGGAGGGCTTTGAATCGGTGGCTTTCCCGCTGATTTCCGCCGGGAATTATGGCTACCCCAAGGACCAGGCGCTGCAAATCGCCGTGGGCGAAATCAGTTGGTTCGTGCTGAACCACGATATGCTGGTCTACCTGGTGGTCTATGACCGCCAGAGCTTCCAGCTCAGCAGGCACCTTCTGCATGACGTGACTGAGTTCATCGAGGAGCGTTATGTGCAGGAGGAGGACGCCAGCGTCTCCGCCAGCCGTCTCGCCCAGGAGAGCCAGGAGGAACCGCCTCCCTGTTACTCCATCCGCCACGGTGTCTTTCCGCCGAAGAAAAAGCCCACTGCCCCACCGCCTGCTCCGGCGGCCCAGGAGGACGAGGACCCGTATCCCCCAATCCTCCGCATTTTTACGCGAAGAGATGAGCCAACCGCTCCCACGCCGGATTTGGACGCCATGCTGAAACAGATGGATGAGAGCTTTTCCCAGTCGCTGCTGCGGCAAATCGACGAAAAGGGCATGACCGACGCCCAGTGCTACAAAAAGGCCAACGTAGACCGGAAGCTGTTCTCCAAAATCCGCAGCAACCCCCAGTACAAGCCCAGCAAGCCCACCGCCGTGGCCTTCGCCGTGGCGCTGGAGCTGAACTGGGCGGAGACCAACGAGTTTCTGCGCAAGGCGGGATATGCGCTGTCCCACAGCAGCAAGTTCGACATCATCATTGAGTATTTCATCCAGTCCGGCAACTACAATATTTTTGAAATCAACGAGACGCTGTTCGCCTTCGACCAGACTCTGTTGGGCAGCCACTGATTTGTCGCCTCCAAAGCGACCATCCGGCGGCAAAAATCCTGTATTCTATGGGTGTAAAGAACAAACGCCATAAAATACAGGAGGTACATCGCTATGAAGAACAACATCACGGAACTGGTTTTCATTCTGGACCGCAGCGGCTCCATGTGTGGCCGGGAGGCGGACACCATCGGCGGCTTCAACAGCCTCATTGAAAAGCAAAAGAAGGAGGACGGCGTGTGCTACGTCTCCACGGTCCTCTTTGACAACGTCAGCGAGGTGCTGCACGACCGGGTGAACCTGGCGGGCATCCAGCCCATGACCGACCGGGATTACACCGTCCGGGGCTGCACCGCCCTGCTGGATGCCATCGGCGGGGCCATCCACCACATCGGCAACATTCACAAGTACGCCCGCACCGAGGACGTGCCGGAGCACACCCTGTTTATCATCACCACCGATGGCATGGAGAACGCCAGCCGCCGCTACACCTCTGACCAGGTCAAGGGGATGATCGAGCGACAGAAGGCCCGGTACGGCTGGGAGTTCCTGTTTCTGGGTGCCAACATCGATGCGGTGGAGACCGCCGGGCGCATCGGCATCGCCCCGAACCGGGCCGCCAACTACAACAACGACCCCGACCCGAACAATCTCGACGATCCCTACGAGTGCATCCTCCGGATTTTTGAGACCTCCTCCAAGGTCATCAGCGATGTGCGCGCCAGCCGCCCCGTCGCCGCCGATTGGAGTAAGGACATCGACGAGGACTATCAGCGCCGCGGCGGGAAGAAGCAGGCGCAGAAGTGAGCCGACGCAAGAGAGACAGAGCAGACCGAAAATGGGACACCCCCCTGGGGCAGTATTGCACAGCGAAACCTGTAATGCTGCCCCAGAGGGGTAAAAATTGGGGCAAAGCAAGATTCTCCGCCCCATCTTTTTGTCATCTGAGCCTTATAGCGGCACAATCAAAACAAAAACGCCTGCGATTACAACAGGTTCTATAATAAATGTTGGGGTCAGGTAAAGCACCTGGCCCCAAATTCATA
>JAJPXR010000082.1 GCA_021205375.1 Clostridiales bacterium
GCCTCCCCTGAAAGGGGAGGAGGGCCACCGCCTTTAGGCGGTGGCGGAGGGGTTTTCAGCGCATGGCTGAGTAGAAGGGATAGTCAGTAAGAGATTTTCTACCGTTTGCCCGCTTTTCGGGCGGGACAGTCCTTCCTGCCGCAGCCACAGCAGCCGTTGTGCCGGTTTTTCCACAGATGTACCACGACGAGGGCGACCACGGCCAGAATGACGAGCAGAAGAACGATACTTGTAAAATTCATCTCGTTTCCTCCGTTATGCCATGCCCAGCAGCAGGCCGATGACCCGGACCACTGCCGCGGCGACCCACGCGATGGCGCACTGCTCCACCACCACAAAGACGGCCCACTTGCCGCCCAGCTCCCGCCGGATGGACGCGATAGCAGCCACGCAGGGAGTATAGAGCAGGCTGAACACCATCATAGTCGCGGCGGCCAGCGGGGTCAGCAGGGAAGTGACCTCCCCGGCGAACAAAATCTCCATGGTGGAGACCACGCTCTCCTTCGCCATAAAGCCGCTGATGAGAGAGGTACAAATGCGCCAGTCTCCCAGGCCAAGCGGTTTGAAGAGGGGAGCAATCACACCGGCCACAGCCGCGAGGATGCTGTTCTGGGAGTCCGTCACTACGTTCAGCCGCAGGTCGAAGGTTTGCAGGAACCAGATCACGATGGTCGCCAGCAGGATGATGGTAAAGGCCCGGTGCAGGAAGTCCTTGGCCTTCTCCCAGAGAAGCTGGGCCACGTTCCGGGCGGAGGGGAGCCGGTAGTTGGGCAGCTCCAGCACGAAGGGGACCGCCTCGCCCCGGAACAGGGTTTTCTTAAACAAGAACGCCACCAAAATGCTTACGGCAATGCCCAAAAAGTAAAGGGCGGTGACGATAAAACCGCTGTATTTCGGGAAAAACGTGTTGACAAAGAACATATAGATGGGCAGCTTGGCCGTGCAGCTCATGAAGGGGGTCAGCAGAATGGTCATCCGGCGGTCCCGCTCGCTGGGCAGTGTCCGGGTGGACATGACCGCGGGGACGGTGCAGCCGAAGCCGATG
Organism: Clostridiales bacterium; assembly: GCA_021205375.1. Classification (GTDB taxonomy): domain Bacteria; phylum Bacillota; class Clostridia; order Oscillospirales; family Oscillospiraceae; genus Onthomonas. Next base: position 1,046 of record JAJPXR010000082.1, read on the forward strand.
AGCATGGGGACAATGCTCCGCCCGGAGAGGCCAATTTTCCGCAGCAGGCTGTCCATGAAGAACGCCACCCGCGCGATGTACCCGCTGTCCTCCAGCAGCGACAGGAAGAAGAACAGACACACGATGATGGGCAAAAAGCTCAGCACACTGCCCACCCCGGCGAAAATGCCGTCGCTGATAAGGGCGCGGAGGACCGGGTGGACGTTCCCGGCCACCAGCGCGGCGTCTACAATGCCCGCCAGGGCGTCGATGCCGATTTCCAACAGGTTTTGGAAGAACGCGCCGATCACGTTAAAGGTCAGGTAAAACACCAGCAGCATGATACCGATAAAGCAGGGGATGGCGGTGTATTTCCCGGTGAGCACCTGGTCGATCTTTTCGCTGCGTTGGCGTTCCTTGCTTTCCTTTGGCTTTTGCACCGTATGGGCGCACAGCTTCTGGATGAAGGAAAAGCGCATATCGGCAATGGCCGCCGTCCGGTCCAGCCCACGTTCCTGCTCCATCTGGACCAGGATCAGTTCCACCATTTCCTTCTCATTGTCCGACAGGTTCAGCCGCTCCAGAATCAACTGGTCGCCCTCGGCCACCTTGGTAGCTGCGAAGCGGAGGGGGATGCCCGCCTTTTGCGCGTGGTCCTCGATGAGGTGCATGATGCCGTGGAGCGCCCGGTGGACCGCCCCGCCGTGGTCGTTTTTGTCGCAGAAATCCTGCCGTTTGGGGCGCTCCTGGTACTTTGCCACGTGAATCAGGTGGGACACCAGCTCGTCGATGCCCTCATTCTTCGCCGCGGAGATGGGTACCACGGGGATGCCCAAAATCTCCTCCATCTCGTTGATGCGGATGGAGCCGCCGTTTTCCCGCACCTCGTCCATCATGTTCAGCGCCAGCACCATGGGCGTGTCCAGCTCCATGAGCTGCATGGTCAGATAGAGGTTCCGCTCGATGTTGGTGGCGTCCACGATGTTGATGATGCCGCAGGGGTGCTCGTCCAACACGAAGTTTCGCGTCACCAGCTCTTCGCTGGAGTAGGGCGACATGGAGTAGATGCCCGGCAGGTCGGGGACCAGCGTGTCGTCGTGGCCACGAATCGCGCCGTCCTTCCGGTCCACGGTGACGCCGGGGAAGTTGCCCACGTGCTGGTTGGCCCCGGTCAGTTGGTTGAACAGGGTGGTCTTGCCGCAGTTCTGGTTGCCCGCCAGAGCAAAGGTCAGCACCGTGCCGTCCGGCAGGGGATGCTCGTCCGCTTTGTTGTGATAGTGTCCGCCCTCGCCCAGACCGGGGTGGGCCAGCTCCTTTTTCTGGCTCAGGGAGGGTTCCTTCGCCGCCTTTTTCACCGGCGCGATTTCGATTTTTTCCGCGTCGGCCACGCGAAGGGTCAGCTCGTAGCTGTGGACCCGCAGCTCCATGGGGTCGCCCATGGGCGCGAATTTCACCATGGTGACCTCTGCGCCGGGGATCAGGCCCATATCCAAAATGTGCTGCCGCAGCGCTCCCTCGCCACCGACGGTTTGAATGATCGCGCTTTTTCCGATCTCTAATTCTTTTAAGGTCATGGTTTTTACCGTTCCTTCCATGTTTGTCTCTGAATCAGCTTGACAAGCTCCACGATGGGGATGACCAGCGCGCCCAACAGGGCGGCCACCAGGTATTCCGACAACTCCACGCTGGTGAACTCGAAGGCCGCCGCCAGCACCGGCACTTCACAGACAAGGGTGGTTGCCACCAGCGAGGCCGCAGCAGCAATGAGGAGCATTTTGTTCTGGGAACCCAGACGGAAGATGCTCTGTCGCTGAGAACGCATATTCAGGCTGTGGAAAATTTCTGCCATGGACATGGTCAGAAAGGCCATGGTGGTGCCGTCCGCGCTGTTGGTGATGGCCCAGACGCCGCTCTCCATAAAATGGCCGATGAAGTAAGAGGCCAGCGTCAGCGCCGTCACAACGGCCCCCTGATAGAGCACATCCACACCCATACCGTCCGCGAAAATGCCCGCCTTAGGGTCGCGGGGCTTCCGCCGCATGATGTCCCGCTCCGCCTTTTCTGTGCCCAGAGCCAGGGCGGGGAAGCAGTCTGTCACCAGGTTGATCCACAGCAGATGCACCGGCTTCAAAATGGTGAAGCCCATCAGCGTGGCCAGGAAAATGCTCAGCACCTCGCTCAGGTTGGAGCCAAGCAGGAATTGAATGGCCTTGCGGATGTTGTCGTAGATGCGTCGGCCTTCCTCGACTGCAACCACGATGGTGGCAAAGTTGTCGTCGGTCAGGATCATATCGGCCACGTTTTTCGTCACGTCGGTGCCGGTGATGCCCATGCCCACGCCGATGTCCGCCGCCTTGATGGAGGGGGCGTCGTTGACGCCGTCGCCGGTCATGGCTGTCACATACCCGGCGCCCCGCCAGGCGTTGACGATGCGGGTCTTTTGTTCCGGCTGGACCCGGGCATACACGCTGATGCTCTGGAACGCTTTGGCAAAGGTCTCGTCATCCATGGCCGCTAGCTGCGCGCCGGTGACGGCGCGGGTCTCTTCGGTCAGAATGCCCAGCTCCTTTGCGATGGCCGATGCGGTGTCGATGTGGTCGCCGGTGATCATGATGGGGCGGATGCCGGCCTCACGACATTCCACAATGGCGTCCTTCACTTCCGGACGCACCGGGTCGATCATCCCGCAGAAACCCACGAAGCAAAGCTGCTGCTCCAGCGTCTCCGGTTCGCAGTCCGCAGGAGGTTCCGCCCAAATACGCTGGGCGCAGGCCAGCACCCGCAGCGCCTTGTCCGCCATGGTTTTGTTGGCGGCGAGGATTTCCTCCCGGTCTGCCTCGGTCATGGGGACGCTCTGTCCGTCTTTCAGGCAGTGGGTACACCGACCAATGACCACATCCACCGCGCCCTTGGTGAATTGTACCACACCATCCTCCGTCCGGTGGACGGTGGACATCATTTTACGGCTGGAATCGAAGGGCGCCTCCCCCCAGCGCATATATTGCACCTTTAAATCGGTTTTTGCAAGTCCGATTTTGCTGGCCCAGGCCACCAGCGCGGCTTCTGTGGGTTCACCGGTGACCTGACCGTCCTCGTCCAGTTCGGCGTCAGAGCAGTGGGCCATAGCGGTGGCCGTTTGCTGTTCGTCCGGGCCGTATGTGTCCACCACGGTCATTTTGTTCTGGGTCAGGGTGCCGGTTTTGTCCGAGCAAATCACCTGAGCGCAGCCCAGCGTCTCCACGGCGGTCAGGCGGCGGATAATAGCGTTGCGCTTGGACATGTTGGTCACGCCAATGGAGAGGACAACGGTCACCACCGCGGCCAGCCCCTCCGGAATGGCGGCCACCGCCAGGGAGACGGCCACCATGAAGGAATCCAGCGCCACATCCACGGTCATGCTGCCCGCCCGGAGAAGCTGGACGGCAAACACGGCGACGCAGATGCCCAGAACCAGCCAGGTCAGCACCTTAGAAAGTTGATTCAGCTTGATTTGCAGCGGGGTCAGGTCGTCCTCTGCCTGGGCCAGAGCGCTGGCGATTTTGCCCATCTCCGTGTCCATGCCGGTGGCGGTGACGACGGCGGTGCCTCTGCCGTAGACCACGGTGCCGCCCATATAGAGCATATTTTTTCGATCGCCCAGGGGAACGTCATTTTCGTTCTCTTTCAGTTGGATGAGGTCGATAAACTTTGTGACCGGCACCGACTCACCGGTCAGGGCGGATTCTTCCACCTTCAAACTGGCGCTCTCCAAAATACGGGCGTCGGCGGGTACAGCATCCCCGGCTTCCAGCAGAATGATGTCGCCCACCACCAGGTCTTCGCTGCGGATGGTCTGCACCTTGCCGTCCCGCAGCACCTTGGATGTGGCGGCGGCCATCTCCTGCAAGGCTTCAATGGCCTTTTCCGCCTTGCTCTCCTGGTAAACGCCCAACACGGCGTTGGCGATGACCACGGCGATGATGATAATGACATCGGCAAAGCTGTCGTTTTCCACCACCGCCAGCACACCGCTGACGATGGCCGCCACGATCAAAATGATGATCATTGGGTCGGCTAGCTGTTCCAGGAATCGGCGCACTAGGGATTTCCCTTTGGCCGCTTCCAACTGGTTTTTGCCGTCCCGTTCCAGTCGGCTCTGTGCTTCCTGTCCGGAAAGGCCCGATTCGCTGGAATGAAGCCCCTCAAGGACGCTTTCCCTGTTTTCACAATAGTAACGCATACGCTCTTGTCCTCCTTGATTGAGATGTACGGTGAGCAGAAGGTGCGTGGCTGCGGAGGGGATTTCCCGGCACGCAGCAGGGGAGGGGGATGTCAAAGCGGAAGAAAGGGAGAAAGAGACTTCCTTTTCCGCCAGGGAGTTGGTTTGCAGTAGGCGGATGGGAAAAATAGTAAAAAGAAAAGACCCAAATACAGCCAAGGTAAAACTGTATATGAGTCTCGCAATTTAAAGCAAGCCAGGCCAGAAACTGGTCGGTATGTTGACTTGCTACGCAAAAAGCTGCGCTTGCTACTCCCCCACGGGAAAGCTATATTCAAATGTCTTTTACATGCTGTTATTATACGGGTAAATTCCCAAAATAGCAACAGGCAAATTGCAGGTGCAGACGGGATACGGCGGTTGACGCGGTTTCCGGCGCAACGTATTAAGACAAGAAAGGTTGCAAATTACCTTTATTATACTACATTGCATTTGTAACCGTCAACAATTTTTTGTGAACACGGTGACAGGTTTTCTGGCAAACTGGCCAATTCTCGGTTTTGTACATCTTGACGAAAGTATTCCCGGAAACTTTGTCAAGAATTTATCATTCTTTTTGACGTTCCCCCTTGCAACCGGAAAGGGAAAGGAGTATACTTTGTATCAAGATAGTTAGTTAAAAAAATAACAAACTTCACTCCCGCAATCCAACACCAAGGAGGAACCTCTATGTCTTTCATCAACCTGGAAACCCAGGGTGCGGTGGCCGTCCTGACCATCAACCGTCCCAAAGCCCTCAACGCGCTGAACAGCTCCGTCCTGGAAGAGCTGGACGCCACCATCGACTCCCTCGACCTGGACGCCATCCGTTGCCTCGTCATCACCGGCGCCGGTGAAAAGAGCTTCGTTGCCGGAGCCGACATCGGCGAGATGAGCAGTCTGACCAAGGCTGAGGGCACTGCTTTTGGCAAGAAGGGGAACGACGTGTTCCGCAAGATCGAGACCCTGCCCATCCCCGTCATCGCCGCGGTCAACGGCTTTGCTCTGGGCGGCGGCAACGAGCTGGCCATGAGCTGCGACATCCGCATCTGCTCCGACACCGCTGTGTTCGGCCAGCCCGAAGTGGGCCTGGGCATCACCCCCGGCTTCGGCGGCACCCAGCGCCTGGCCCGTCTGGTCAGCCCCGGCATGGCCAAGCAGCTCATCTACACCGCCCGCAACATCAAAGCAGACGAGGCGTATCGCATTGGCCTGGTCAACGCCGTCTATCCCGCCGCTGACCTGATGCCCGCCGCCCTGAAAATGGCCGCCGGTATCGCCAAGAACGCCCCCATCGCCGTCCGCGCCTGCAAGAAGGCCATCAACGACGGTTTGGACATGGACATCGACTCCGCCATCGCTCTGGAAGAGGACCTGTTCGGCTCCTGCTTCGAGACCCACGACCAAGTCGAAGGCATGGGCTGCTTCATGAGCCGCGAGAAGCCCAAGCCCAAGCCCGTTTTCACCAACAACTGAGCTGCGTTTTAGTGGCTAGTGGTTAGTGGTTAGTATCGAGAGCCGCAAGTGCGGCAACATCCCATCATTCGCAATTTCAATTTCTATATAAAACTTTTCAGGAGGTCACAAACATGAAAGTTGGTATTATCGGCGCCGGTACTATGGGCCAGGGCATCGCCAAGGCGTTCGCCCAGAGCGGTATTCAGGTCGCCCTGTGCGACATCAAGGCGGAGTGGGCTGCCGGTGGCAAGTCCAAGATCGAGAAGGGCTACGCCCGTCTGGTCGCCAAGGGCAAGCTGACCCAGGAGAAGGTCGATGGCATCCTGGCCAACATCACCCCCGGTCTGAAAGAGGACCTCTGCGGCGACGCCGACCTGATCGTCGAGGCCGCTTTTGAGGATATGAACGTCAAAAAGACCACCTTTGGTGAGCTGGACAAGATCTGCAAGCCTGAGTGCATCCTCGCCTCCAACACCTCTTCTCTGTCCATCACCGAGATCGGCAAGGGCATTGAGCATCCCGTCATCGGTATGCACTTCTTCAACCCTGCTGACCGCATGAAGCTGGTCGAGGTCATCGCCGGCGCCAACACCGCCGCCGAGACCGTGGAGAAGATCAAGGAGATCTCCGTCCAGATCGGCAAGACCCCCGTGCAGGTCAACGAGGCCGCCGGTTTCGTGGTCAACCGTATCCTGATCCCCATGATCAACGAGGCCGCCTTCATCAAGATGGAAGGCGTGTCCGACATCGCCGGTATCGACGCCGCCATGAAGCTGGGCGCCAACCACCCCATGGGTCCCCTGGAGCTGGGCGACTACATCGGCCTGGACATCTGCCTGGCCATCATGGACGTGCTGTACGAGGAGACCGGCGACAGCAAGTACCGCGCTTGCCCCCTGCTGCGGAAGATGGTCCGCGGCGGCAACCTGGGCTGCAAGACCGGCAAGGGCTTCTATGTCTACAACGCTGACCGCACCAAGACCCCTGTTGACGCCCTGTAATTCCTGAAAGCCACCGCCGGGGCGCTGCCAGTGTCCCGGCGGGTGTACATAAATCAAATAGGAGGATCTAGTTTTATGGATTTTACTCTGTCCAAAGAGCAGGAACTGGTACAGAAGATGTACCGGGAGTTCGCTGAGAACGAGGTCAAGCCCCTGGCCCAGGAGGTCGATGAGGAAGAGCGCTTCCCCGAAGAGACCGTCAAGAAGATGGCCAAGCTGGGCATGATGGGCATTTACTTCCCCAAGGAGTACGGCGGAGCCGGCGCGGACGTGCTGAGCTACGTCATGGCCGTGGAAGAGCTGAGCAAGGTCTGCGGCACCACCGGCGTTATCGTCTCCGCCCACACCTCTCTGTGCGCCGCCCCCATCTTTGAGAACGGCACCCCCGCCCAGAAGGAAAAATATCTGCCCAAGCTGTGCTCCGGCGAGTGGCTGGGCGCTTTCGGTCTGACCGAGCCGGGCGCGGGCACCGATGCCCAGGGCCAGCAGACCGTCGCCGTGCTGGACGAAGCCACCGATGAGTGGGTGCTGAACGGCTCCAAGATCTTCATCACCAACGCGGGCTACGCCAATGTGTTCATCATCATCGCCGTCACCGGCACCGTGCTGGACCGCCGCGGCCGCAAGCAGAAGGAGATCTCCGCCTTCATCGTGGAGCGCACCGACCCTGGTTTCTCCGTGGGCAAGCACGAGAAGAAGATGGGCATCCGCGGTTCCTCCACCTGCGAGCTGATTTTCGAGGACTGCCGTATTCCCAAGGACCGTATGCTGGGCGCCAAGGGCAAGGGCTTCGCTCTGGCCATGAAGACCCTGGACGGCGGCCGTATCGGTATCGCTTCCCAGGCTCTGGGCATCGCCGAGGGCGCGCTGGATGAGACCGTCGCCTACGTCAAAGAGCGTAAGCAGTTTGGCCGCAGCATCTCCGCTTTCCAGAACACCCAGTTCGAGCTGGCCGAGATGAAGGCCCGCGTGGACGCCGCCAAGTACCTGGTTTACAAGGCTGCTCTGAAGAAGCAGGAGGCCATGGACGGCGCCAAGGTCCGTTACAGCGTCGAGGCTGCCGAGGCCAAGCTGATCGCCTCCCGTACCGCCAGCGACGTGACCCGCCGCTGCCTGCAACTGTTCGGCGGCTACGGCTACACCCGTGACTATCCCATCGAGCGCATGATGCGGGACGCCAAGATCACCGAGATCTACGAGGGCACCAGCGAAGTGCAGATGATGGTCATTTCCGGCGATCTGCTGAAGTAAGGAGGGTATAATTCACTATGAAAGCTATTGTTTGTGTCAAGCAGGTTCCCGATACCTCCGGCAAGGTTGCCGTGAAGCCCGACGGGACCCTGGACCGCGCTTCTATGGCCACCATCACCAACCCCGATGACCTGAGCGCCCTGGAAGCCGCCCTGGAGCTAAAAGAGCAGACCGGCTGTGAAGTCGTGGTCGTCTCCATGGGTCCCTTCACCGCTGAGGGTATGCTGCGCGAGTGCATCGCCCGCGGCGCTGACCGCGCTGTGCTGATCTCCGGCCGTGAGTTCGGCGGCTCCGACACCTTCGCCACCTCTCAGATCATCGCTGCCGGCATCAACAAGATCGGCGTCGGCCCCGAGGACGTGGTGTTCTGCGGCCGTCAGGCCATCGACGGCGACACCGCCCAGGTCGGCCCCCAGATCGCGGAGAAGCTGCACCTGCCCCAGGTCACCTACGTTGCCGGCATCAAGAAGGAGGGTGACAGCCTGATTTGCAAGCGTATGCTGGAGGACGGCTACATGACCCTGAAGGTCAAGACCCCCTGCCTGCTGACCTGCATCAAGGAGCTGAACACCCCCCGCGATATGTCCGTCAGCGGCATATTCGAGTGCTATTCCAAGCCCCTGGAGATCTTCGACGATCCCGCGCTGAAGGACGATCCCCTGATCGAGACCGACACCATCGGTTTGAAGGGCTCCCCCACCAACGTGTTCAAATCCTTCACTCCGCCTCAGAAGGGCGCTGGCACCATGGTGGAAAGTGCCAGTGCGCTGGTCGGCATCCTGAACGATAAGCACCTAATCTGAGAGAGGAGAGTATACTATGTCTGAATACAACTTCACCGATACCGCCGCGTTCCACGGCGTATGGGTTTTCTGTGAGCAGCGCGACGGCGTCATCCAGTCCATCAGCTATCAGTTGCTGAGCGAGGGCCGCAAGCTGGCCAACGACATCGGCGTGGAGCTGTGCGGCGTGGTGCTGGGCAGCGGCGTTGAGGAGAACTACCTCAAGGCCTTGGGCGGCTACGGCGCGGACCGCGTCTATTACCTGGACAGCCCCCTGCTGAAAGACTACACCACCGACGGCTATGCCAAGGTGCTGTGCGACCTGGTCAAGGAAAAGAAGCCTGAGATCGTCCTCATCGGCGCCACCAACATTGGCCGTGACCTGGGTCCCCGCTGCGCAGCCCGTCTGCACACCGGCCTGACAGCCGACGCCACCCATCTGGACATCGACACTGGCAAGTATGTGGAGTTCCTGAAAGAGTCCTCCTCTCTGGACCTGTCCAAGCAGAAGTTCGACTATGAGGACCGCAACCTGAAGATGACCCGTCCCGCGTTCGGCGGCCACCTGATGGCTACCATCATCTGCCCCCGGTTCCGTCCCCAGATGTCCACCGTCCGTCCCGGCGTCATGCAGACCCAGGAGTACGATGAGGCTGGCGCCGCCAAGGTCGTGGTGGAGAACGTCCCCGTGGAGCTGACCGCTGACGACATCGGCGTGGAGATCCTGGAGATCAAGAAGTCCGCTGCCAAGATGGTGGACCTCATCGGTGCGGACGTCATCGTCTCCGTGGGCCGCGGCATCAGCTCCGACCCTGAAAAGGGCATCGCCCTGGCCGAGGAGCTGGCTGGCGTGCTGGGCGGCGTCGTGGGCGCTTCCCGTGCCGTCGTGGACGCTGGCATGATCTCTTCCGACCATCAGGTCGGTCAGACCGGCAAGACCGTCCATCCTCGCATCTATGTGGCCCTGGGCATCTCCGGCGCCATCCAGCACGTGGCTGGTATGCAGGATTCTGAGACTATCATTGCTGTCAACAAGAACGAGACCGCTCCCATCTTCGGCGTTGCCAACTACGGCATCGTGGGCGACCTGTTCAAGGTGGTTCCCCAGCTCATCGCTGAGATCAAGGCGGTTCAGGCTGCGAAGTAAGTTCGCGCTCGCGCACATATAAGCAAAATCGAGGACGGCTGGCCGTTTGGTCGGCCGTCCTTTTGCGTCTGGAAACGATTGAGATAAAGGCAAAATGATCGTTTTGAATCAGCCACGTTTTGGTTCTATGTCAAGAGTTGGGGCAGAGAAAAATAACCCGCAAAAATAGTG
>JAJPXR010000043.1 GCA_021205375.1 Clostridiales bacterium
GTACGATGACGAGGGCAACGAGATCGACGCCAGCGGCGAGGAGATGGAGGGGGCCGCAGCCGCTGCCAAGGCTCTGGCCGAGGAACTGCAACAGGCGCTGGAGAGCGGCGATGAGGACGCCATCGCGTCTGTCGTCACCGAAAGCGGCGCTACGGACTACTCCGACACCTCCCCCAGCAGCTTCTCCAGCTACACCTTTGGCGACTGGCTGGTGGATGAGAGTCGGGCAGCGGGCGACAGCACCGTCATTGAGGACACCACCGAGACCGAGGTAGAGGTGGAGACCGACGACGCCGACTCCGCCGACAGCAGCACCGACCCCGCCGACAGCAGCGCAGCGGCGGACGCCAGCACCGACCCGGCGGACGCCAGTGCCGAGGGCGACAGCAGCGCTGAGACCGTCACCACCCAGACGGTCACCACCATCGAGGGCTACTACGTGGTCTATTTCTCTGACCGCTACCGTGACGACTACTACGCCGCCAACGTCCGCAATATCCTCATCGAGGCCGAAGAGGACGAGGAGGATGAGGAATCCGAGGAGACCACCTACCTCTACGACGACGCGCTGGCCACCGCTGAGGAGCTTCAGCAGACTTGGCTGGACAACGGCGGCACCGAGGACGACTTCATCGACCTGGTGGCGGACAACAGCGCCGACACCAGCACCAGCGAGGACGGCGGCCTGAACTCCACCGTGTACAAGGGCTTGCTGGACGCTACCCTGGAGGCGTGGGTGCTGGACGAGAGCCGGGCCAGCGGCGACTACACCATCCTCAAGGACGAGACCAACATCGGCTATCAGTTGCTCTACTTCGTGGGCTTCGATGACCTGTATTATTGGCAGACCATCGCTCAGTCCAGCCTCCAGGCCGACGCTTTCAGCGACTGGTATGACGAGGTGGAGGAGAATTACGAGACCACCACCACCTGGTTCTACAATCAGGTTGGGTGAGAGCTTCCCTCAATCGAATCATAAAGCGGCAGGTCCCTTTGCGGGGCCTGCCGCTTTTATATGTCCCAAAAGTTTTTGACTGTTCATAAAAACCATCATTCAGTGATTGACCGCCCCTCTTGCCTCCCCTTTCAGGGGAGGCAAGAGGGGATAGTGCTTGTCGCTTGGTATCAGTTTTGTTTGACAGATGTGGAATTTTTAGTAGAAAAGCCCCCTTTTTTTAGCCACTGAAAAACGTGGCTGATTCAAAGAGATACCCATAAACCACAAAAAAGGGACGCATCCGCGTCCCTTTTTTGCTGCCCGCTCACAGCAGGCCGTTTTTCTCTTTCAACACATTGATGGGGGTGACGATGATCTGTCCCTTGCCGTCCAGCATGTTGTCCGGCAGGAACAGCCGCTCGCTGGTGTCAAGCCCGGTGAAGGTGAAGCCCAGCAGCTCGTTCAGCTCCCGCTCCGGCCACTCGGCGGCGGCGTCATAGATGGGCGCGATGGAGGGGACCTCTTCCTCTCCCACCACCTCGTAGCCGATGGTCTCCGGGCCGTTGTCATAGTGGTAGCTGATGACCGGCTGGCCGTCCTTGTTCCGGTGGCCGTGGATCATCACCAGCACGTGACCCGCCTCCCGCATGGCCTGGGCGGTGGGGACGATTTCGTCCTTTGTGATGGAAATTTTCTTGTTGGTCTGCATAACGACGCCGCCTTTCGGTGTTTTAACGTTTAGCTCTTAGCTCTTAGCCTTTAGCTTTTAGCTTGGCAGTGCTTAACGATTCGTTCTACGCTTTGTGTTCGCCACACAAAACAAACCGCTCACAACAAACTGATGTTTTGCGCTGTTCGCTTTAGATTGGTAGTGTCTGATCAATAGCTAATGGCTAACAGCCAACAGCTCATCATCAACAAATACGGGGCAGTTGGGTCCCGCTGAGCCGGGTCAGGATACGGCTGCCGCCCAGTCCGGTGCGCAGCAGCACCCGGCCGGGATGCCGCTCGGAGACGTGGCCGATGACCGCCGCGTTCTCGCCGCCGGGAGTGTTTTTCAGTGCGGAAAGCACTGCCTCGGCCTGCTCCGGCGCGACTACGGCCAGCAGCTTGCCCTCGTTGGCGCAGTACAGGGGGTCCAGCCCCAGCAGGTCACAGGCCGCCTGTACGGACGGGCTGACGGGCAGCGCGTCCTCTTCCAGACAGATGGAGAAGGGGCGGTTTTCCGTGAACTCGTTCAGTGTGGTGGCTACGCCGCCTCTGGTGGGGTCCCGAAGCACCCGCACACCGCCGCAGTCCAGCGCGGCTTGCGCCAGCCGGTGCAGGGGCTGGCAGTCGGAGCGGAGAGTACTGCCCTCCAACAACCCGCTGCGGGCCAGCATGACGGTGACACCGTGGTCGCCCATGGTGCCGGACAGAATCACCGTGTCTCCCGGACGAATGGCGTCAGGAGTCAGCCCCGGCCAGCGCAGAATGCCGATCCCGGCGGTGTTCAGATAGACGCCGTCGCCCTTGCCCCGCTCCACCACCTTGGTGTCGCCGGTGACGATCTGCACCCCGGCGCGTTTGGCGGTTTCCGCCACGGAGGTGACGATTTTCCGCAGGTCAGACAGCGGCAGGCCCTCTTCAAGCACCATAGAGAGGCTCAAATACTTGGGAACGCTGCCGCACATGGCAAGGTCGTTCACGGTGCCGCAGACCGCCAGCTTGCCGATGTCCCCGCCGGGGAAAAACAGCGGGCTGACCACAAAGCTGTCGGTGGAGAAGGCCAGCGGGCCTTCCAGGTCCAGCACCGCCCCGTCTCCCAGAGCGTTTAGCGCCGGGTTGCCGTAGGCGGGCAACAGCAGTTCTTCAATGAGCTGGGCGGTGCGCTGACCGCCGCCGCCGTGGTCCAGGGTGATGATTTCCTCGTTCACAGTTCTACCCCCTGATACTTATACGCTGCGGCGCAAGCCCCCTCGGAGGAGACCATACACGGCCCAACGGGATGTTCTGGCTGACAGGCGGTGCCGAACAGCGGGCAGTCCTGGGGATTCAACTGGCCGCAGATAATGGCCCCACAGCGGCAACCGGCGTTCTCTACCCGCTGGCCGGGGCGGAATCCAAACCGCTCCGCCGCATCGAAGGCCCGAAACTCTTTCCGCAGCCCCAGACCGCTATAGGGAATTTCTCCCAGCCCACGCCAGACGCTGTCCACTGGCTCCAGCACCTGTTCCATCAGGGCCAGCGCCGCCGGGTTGCCCTGGGGAGACACCACGCGGGTGTATTCATTCTCCAAGCGAGGAGAACCGTCTCGGATTTGCGCCAGCAGCGCGTAAACCGCCGCCAGCAGGTCGCCGGTCTCGAAGCCGGAGACCACCGCCGGAAGGCCGAACTCCTCCGGCAAAAATCGAAACGCCTTCGCCCCTGTGATGGCGGCCACATGGCCGGGGCAGAGGAAGCCGTTCACCCGGAAGTCCGGGCGGGATATCAAAGCGCGGAGGGCCGGTTCCGTCCGTTTCAGCAGGCACAGCAGGGAAAAGTTCTTGATGCCCTGCCGCTGGGCCTCCAGCACCGCCAGAGCGGTGCCCGGCGCGGTGGTCTCAAACCCCACGCCCAGGAACACCACCTGTTTGTCCGGCTCCGCCTGGGCCAGCTCCAGCGCGTCCATGGGGGAGTAGACCCAGCGCACATCCGCGCCCATGGCCCGGCGGCGCTGGAGGTCATCTCCCGGCGTGGAGCCGGGGACCCGCATCAGGTCGCCGTAGGTGGTCAGAATCAGCCCCGGTGTCTCGCTGAGGGCCAGCACCCCGTCCATCACCCCTGCCGGGGTGACACACACCGGGCAGCCCGGCCCGGAGCGCAGCTCCACGCCCTCTGGCAGAAGCTGCCGCAACCCCGCCTTAGCGATGGCCATGGTGTGGGTGCCGCAGACCTCCATCAGACAGACCGGACCGGACAGTTCCATCTCCCGGATGCCCCGGAGCAGCTTTTTGCCCTCCGGCAACCGGGCAAAGGCGGCCTCAGAGAGCATCTGCGACCTCCCGAATGGCCTCCAGGTTGTCCAGCGCCTGCTGCTCCTGGAGCCGCTCGATGGCAAAGCCCGCGTGGGCGATGACGTAGTCGCCCACTTTCGGCTCCTTGATGAAATCCACGCGAATCTTCCGCTTGACGCCGTCCACCTCAGCTACGGCGTCGTTGCCGTCGATTTCCGTCAGGCGCATGGGGATCGCCAGGCACATCTCAGGCTTCCCCCTGCTGGGCGGCGGCAGCTTTGGCCGCTTTTGCGGCCTCCGCCTTGGCCTTCCGCTCGGCGATCTCTTCCGGCGTCAGCTTGGGCTTGGGCGTGGCGCCGCCAGCGGCGGCTTTGGCCGCTTTTGCCGCCTCGGCCTTGGCTTTCATTGCGGCAATCTGCTCTGGTGTGAACTTGGGCTTGGGTGGCGGCGCCTTCTTGACGAAGGTGCCTGTCACCAGAAAGTCCTCCGGCTGGGTGCCGACGATCATATAGTCGTCCGACAGCGTGATGGCGTGGCGGGCGCAGAAGTCCGCGCACATGGAGCAGAAGGTGCAACTGGTCAGGTCAAAGGTGAAAGTGATCTTCTGGTCGCCGTTTTCCAGCTTTTCGATGTCCCGGTGCATACACTGGGGGGCGCAGACCCGCATACACATGCCGCAGTTGATGCACTTTTCCGGGTCGTACTGGATGCGGCCCCGGTAGCCCTCCGCCGCCTTGGGCGGGTCCCCGGCGGGGAATTTCTCGGTGACGGGCTTTTTGACCAGGTTGGTCAGCGCTTTAGTGAGATAAGGAAGCATTACTTGTGCATCTCCTTCCTCTTTTCCCGCAGAATCTCCGCGGCCTGAGCCAGAGCAGCCACGATCGCCTCCGGCTTGGGGGTGCAGCCGCCAACGGACACGTCCACGTGGGTGTACTTGTCCAGTGGCCCGTCGATGGCATAGCTGCCCTTGAACACGTTGCCCGAACGGGGGCAGGAGCCGAGGCTCACCACCACCCGCGGTTCCGGCACCTGGGCCAGTGTCCGCACCAGCCGGTCACGGGTCTGGAGGGTGATGGGGCCGCTGACCACCACGATGTCCGCCTGACGGGGGGTGCCGGTCAGCCGGAAGCCCAGCCGCTCCGCGTCGTACCGGGGGGTCAGCACGCTGACCAGCTCGATGTCGCAGCCGTTGCAGGAACCGGCGTTGATGTGGAAGATCCAGGGGCTTTTCGCCATGCTGTTGTCAATCAGTTTATCAAACATGAAGCTTCTCCCTTCTGCCGCCCAGCGACACAGGCGGGCGGCGGGCCGATATCCTTAGAATCCCAGCCAGACCAGAATCAGGCTGATTGCCGCCAGTCCAGCCACCACGGTCCAGTAGAACTGGAACACCTGCTCGGTTTTGAACCGGGCGCAGACGGCGTGGGGCAGGCTCATGGTCAGGAAGGTCAGCACCAGGCAGAACACGATCAGAATCAGCGTGTCCAGCACCACAAAGCCGGTGCTGATGCCGCCCAGGAACAGGACGCAGAACAGGGCGGTCATGATGAACATTTTCACCATATGGGTCAGCCGATACAGGGCCAGGGGAGGACCGCTGTACTCCGCCAAAGTGCCCTCGCAGATCTCGGTCTCCGCCTCGGACACGTCGAAGGGGTGCATCCCCACCTCGCAGGGGATGACGAAGAGCATGGCGATGGCGGCGGGGATCAGCGCCCAATGGGTGATGAGGGGGCCGTTGGCGGCCTGATAGTCCGCGATGGCCTGGAGGGAGAAGGTGTAGGACGCGCCATCTCCGGCGGCGAGAACGGCCTTGCTGACCGTCAAAATCACCAGCACAAAGGGCAACTCATAGGAGATCATAGCCACCATCTCCCGGCTCAGGCCCACCCCGGCGAAGGGGGAGCCGGTGGCCGAGGCGCCGACGATCATACACACGCTGACCAGGGTCAGCAGGTACAGAATCACTACTAAGTCCGCCGTACCGGAGAAAGCGGCATGACCGTTCACCACAGGCAGGAACAGGGAAATGGTAATGAGCGCTACAAAGCCCAGCAGGGGCGCGCCGTAGTAAATGGCTTTTTTGCCGTGGCGGGGGATGATGGTCTCCTTGCCGCAGCACTTCAGGAAGTCATACCAGCCCTGGAGCAGGGGAGGCCCCACGCGGCGCTGCATCCGGGCCACCCAAATGCGGTCCAGGCCCGCCAGCAGTACCCCCATGACCACACAGAACAGCAGGCCGGGGAACAACAGCACATAAATCAGGTTGAAAAGCAAATCAGTCATAATTCCGCCTCCTTTACAACACGATGATGCAGGCCAGCAGCACGAAGGCGGTCACCACCACGCCGTAGAGGGTGTAGTCGTTGACGACGCCGCTGTGCCAGTTGGTCCAGAAGGTGAAATACTTCCGCCAGCTATGCTTGAAGCCCCAGAACAGGTCGCTGCCGCCCACCTGGGAGTAGACGCTCTCCTCGCCGGAGAAGAACGGCTCGTACTTGGGGTCCAACTCCTCCGCGGTCTCGTCCGCAGTGGAGACGTGGGAATCCTCCTTGCTGTCCGGGCTGCCCAGCAGGGCCACGATGGTCACCGCGCAGGTGACGCAGAACAGCAGCGCCAGCCAGGACAGGGGACTCCAGCAGGTGGACACGCCCAGAGAGGTCACGCCGCTGGAAACGATGTTGTGCAGGGCGGCATAACCCTCGCCCATAGCCGCGTCGATATAGCCCGCGGCACTGTAGACGGCGTTGGTGGCGGGCAACAGCACCCAGTTCTGCACCTGGGTGGGGAACAGGCCGGTGACAATGCACAGCACCGCCAAAATCCACATGGGGATGCGCATGAGCAGCGGGACTTCCTTCACGTCCTTGTACTTCTCCGGCAACTGGCCGAAGAACACGCTCTGCGTCACCTTGATGAAGGAGGCCAGGGTCAGGACGCTGGTCAGCAGCGCCAGCACACACACGATGAAGAAGAAGAAGTTGTTGGTCTCCACGCCCTTCTGGAAGGTGGCCTGATAGATCATCCACTTGGAGGCGAAGCCGTTGAAGGGGGGCAGGCCGCTGATGGAGGCCGCGCCGATGAGGAACAGGGCCGTGGTGCGGGGCATCTTCTTGGCCAGTCCGCCCAGTCCGTCCAGGTCCAGGCTGCCGGTCTGGTGCTGCACCGCGCCGGCGGTCAGGAACAGGAGGCCCTTGAAGATGGTGTGGTTCATGGCGTGGTACAGACCAGCGCTGACGCCCAGAGCGGTGCCCAGGCCCACGGCGGTGATGACGTACCCCACCTGAGAGATGGAGTGGAAGGCCAGCAGACGCTTGAAGTTGTGCTGCTGGAAGGCCATAGTGACGCAGATGAACATCGTCACCGCGCCGAAGCCCGTGACCAGGTACTGCACCACAGCCAGGTCCATGTTCTGGTAGAGGATGTAGCACAGCCGGATGATGCCGTAGACGCCGCACTTGGTCAGCACGCCGGAGATCATCAGAGAGATGGAGGCTGGAGCCACGGCGTGGGCGTCAGCCGCCAGGGGCTGGAAGGGGAACAGGAACGCTTTGGAGGCGAAGCCGATGAACAGGAAGGCAAAGGCAACGCCCGCCAGTGGGTTGTCGCTCTGCTCCGGCAGCAGGGCCGCGATTTGGGCCAGGTTCAGGGTGTGGAGCTGGGAGTACAGGATGGCGATGCCCACCAGCAGGAAGGTGGAACCCAGAGAACCCACCACCAGGTACTTCATCGCGCCCTCCAGCGCGCCCTCGTAGTGGCTGCGGAAAGCGGTCAGCGCCACGGCGGTGAAGGTCATGATCTCCACCATGACGAAGATGTTGAACAGGTCGCCGGAGAGCACCAGGCCCAGCACTGAGCCGCCCAGCATCATAAACAGGGTGTAGTAGTTCACCAGGCTGTCGTCCCGGCTCATGTAGGTGAAGGAGTAGACCCCCGACACGAACACCGCCACCACGACGATGAGGCCGAAGAACAGGCTCAGGGCGTCCACTTCCAGGGCGATGCCGATGGCCCAGCCCTCTACAGGCTCCCAGTTGCCCAGCCAATAGGTAATGATCTCGCCGTCCACCAGCACCGGTTTGATCAGCGCCAGCATCATGGCCAGTGCGCCGGTGACAGCCACCAGCACGACGATTTTTTGCAGGACCGCATGGCGGCGGCCCACCAGAGAGTTCAGGAAACCTCCCACGAACAGGGTCATGACCGCCAGAACGGGGAAGTTGTTCATAAAGGCACTCATCAGCCGTTCAACCTCCTGATCTTACGGGTGTCCAGGGTACCGTACTGCTCTTTCAGCTTGATGCCCAGGGCCAGACTCATGGCGGTGGTACAGGCGCCGATGACCACGCTGGTCAGCGTCAGCGCCTGGGGGATGGGGTCCACGAAGAAGCTGGCGCGGGTCAGCTCCGCGATATTGAAGATGGGGGCGGTGCCGCCGTAATGGAAGCCCACCGTGACCAGCAGCAGGTTGACGCCGTAGTCCACCAGGCCCATGCCCATCATGATTTTAATGAGGTTATGCTTGACCACCATGCAGTAAAGCCCCAACACAATGAGGACAAAACAGCCGATGTAATTTGTGACCATCATTCTTCCTCGACCTCCTCCTCGCTCTCGCTGCGCAGTTGGCGGTTTTCGTCCTTGCGCACGTCGTCCTCGTCCAGGGTGTTGAGCATGACGATGAGCAGACAGATGATACCTGCCATAACGTGGTAACCCACTACGTCGTTCATCAGGATACTGGTCTCCAACTGATGCCCCGCAAAGACGAAGTTCATACAGAAGTTCAGCCCGGTAAAGACGCCCAGCAGGGCGATGAGCACATACATGATCTCTGCGATGGTCTCGCTGCTGTGGAGCAGCCTGGCCCGGAAGGAGTCCTTCACACCGGGTCCGCCGTGGCCCAGGAACACCATCAGGATGGCGCTGGCCACCAGCACGCCGCCCTGGAAGCCGCCGCCGGGACTGGTGTTGCCGTGGAAGATGACGTAGCAGCCGAACACACAGCCCAGGGGCAGGAACAGGTCCGCGCCGCACCGGACGATGACGTTTTTTCTGCGATAAGTACGCTTCATAGTTCATCCTCCTCGTCCTCGATGGGCATACCGTTCTCATCGTACCGCACCGCCTTGCGCAAGATCACCAGCGAACCGGCGATGGCGGCGATGAGGATGAAGCTCTCGCCCATGGTGTCGTAGCCACGGAAGTTGTAGACCACGCTGAACACCACGTTTTCAGCGGCGGTCTTTTCCAGGTTTTCGTTGATGATGATGGCGGCAGCGCCGTCGGCGTCGCTGTTGTCGTAGGAGCTGGGGTCCTCGTAGAGGGCCACCAGGTCCACGTCCTCGCCGTCGTAGGTGGGTTCGCTGGACGCCATCAGAATGGCGGTGTACACGCCGCAGACCATCAGGATGATGAGGGCCACGGGCAGCAGGATCTTTTTCAGCTTCATAGGTTCTCTTCCTCCTCCTCAGCAGCGCGCACCTTGCGGATGGCGATGATGTACAGGATGGTGGACAGCACCGCGCCTACGCTGGCCTCCGCGATGGCCACGTCGGGGGCCTGGAGCAACAGGAACTCCAGCGCCACGAAGGAGCCGGTGGCGGCCAGGGCGATGCAGGAGTCGACGAGCCGCTTGGCGTGGACCGTCACGCAGGCTGCGGCCACCGCGCCCACGATGGCCAGTGTATTCAGGATGAATACCAGAACGCCCTCAAAGTTCATGCCGGATCATCCTCCTTATAATCGTCGATCACCAGGTCCTTGGCGGGCTTGACGCCGGTGCGGTAGGCCGCTTTGCAAAGGGCGTGGTTGGAGATGGGGTTGGTACACAGAATCAGCAGCAGGATGATGCCCAGCCGGATATAGGCCATGATCTCGCCGTGGTTGGACACGGTGTAGACGATGCCCGCCAGAGCCACGCCGATGTTGCCCAGGGTGGCGATGCAGGTGCTTGCCTGGAGCCGCCCGAACACATCGGGCATCCGCTGGACGCCCAGCACCCCAATGAAGGTGAAGATCACGCCCACGGCCAGGAAGATATCAATGACGATACGGACCATTACAGCCTCCTTTCCAGGTAACGGGCCACGAACACGGTGCTGACGAAGCCCAGCAGCGCCACCACCAGCGCGATGTCCATGTAGATGCTCCGGCCCGAATAGAGGGCGTAGAGGACCAGCGCGGTGGCGCAGACCAGGTCCAGGCTGTCCGCCGCGCAGAGGCGGTCGGCGGCGGTGGGGCCTTTGAACACCCGGTAGAGCAGGCTCAGGGCCAGCACCACAAAGAGCAGCGATGCGATGAGAAATTCAATCATTGCCAAATCCTCCCGATCCACCGTTCCATCCGGCCCTTGATGACCTCGCCGGCCTTTTCCCGGTCGGTCTCGGTCACGTCGATCCAGTGGACATAGTAATAGGTATTTTCCTCCTCATCCTCGGCCACGTCCATGGTGATGGTGCCGGGGGTCAGGGTGATGCAGTCGCTGACCATCGCCATGCCGTACTCGCTCTTGATGTTGGGCGAGCCGGGGATGCGGATGATGCCCGCCTGGTAGTTTTTCAGGTTGGGGCTGAGGACGATGCGGGCCATGGATACGTTGGCTTTGATCATCTCCCACAGGAAGATGATGCAGCAGTAAAACACGAGCACCACCAGCCGCACCGGGTTATAGAGGTAGAAAGCCCGGTAGTGGATGAAGAAGTGCCCCGCGAAGGCCGCCACGACGCCGCTGACCACTGCGCCCAAAATCAGCTCCATGGGGTCCAGCGACAGGGTCAGCAGCAGCCAGAACAGCATACATAAGATGAAGGTGGACAGCCAGCAGGCGAATTTTGATGGTTTCTGCACGTTTTTCCCTTCCTTTCCGCACTGGGCGCGTGCCGCGCCGTTGTTTGGCTCAAAAGTTCTCTAAAATAACGGGTTTCTGTTTTTTACTAAATCATACTGCCAACCGCAACCCCTCCGTCACGGCTTACGCCGTGCCACCTCCCCTTTCAGGGGAGGCAAGAG
>JAJPXR010000220.1:0-5578 GCA_021205375.1 Clostridiales bacterium
TGCTCACCAGCTACCAGATGGGACTGGAGGGCGTCTGTATCTCCGCCTCCTGCGCCGCGCCGGAAAAGGCCATGCAGCTTTTGAACCTGCTCTACACTGCCGAATATGTGGTCAATCTGCTGGAGCATGGCATCGAGGATGTCAACTACACCCTGACCGAGGACGGAGCCGCAGACCACGGCGGCGGCTATTTCCTGCTCTATGGTCAGCCCCTGAATCAAACGCTGCGGTATCCCTCAGCGGACTACGGGGAGAATTACGAGGAAAAATGTCTGACCTTCACGGAAAACGACGTGGTTTCCCCGGCCTGCGGCTTTGTCTCTGATTCCTCGCCCGTCTCCAAAGAGGTGGCGCTGTGCCAGGCGGTGGTGGAATACTACTTCCCGGTGCTGGACTGCGGCTGTGTGGACCCGGACGAGGAAATTCCAAAGTTTGTGGAGGAACTGAAAGAGGCAGGCATCGACACAATTATTGCGGAGAAACAGCGGCAGTTGGACCAGTGGGCGGCGGAGCAGGCGAACGGGGCGTGATAACGGCTTTTCCCTTGTTCCATCTGAACCACCTCTATTTGCGTCAGTGATTGCTCTAAAAATGCGAAATGGCCCTGGAACCGGATGGTTTCAAGGCCGTTTCTTGTTTGAGGACACATTGAGAAAGCTGCTCTGCTTAGAAATTCCTTTTGTGAATAACCAGAAATAGAAATGAAATATTTGCTTTTTCTTCTAACTCTGTCTAAAATAAAGGCAGGAGATACCGGTCAGCAACGCCGAAATCCAACGGCGGAACCTGTGTTTTTACGAAACTCTCATTGACATCGCAATCGAGCAGGAGGAATTTATGGAATACCGTATTTTGCCCCACGGGGGCGAAAAAATCAGCGTCATTGGAATGGGGTCTTCCGTGATCGGGGAGCGCCCGGAGAAGGAGATCATTGCGGCTGTCCGTTCCGCGATGGAACACGGCGTCAACTATTTCGACATGGCGGGCGGTCATGCGACGATTTTTGACGCCTATGGCAAAGCGCTGGAGGGGAAACGGGAGCAGGTCTATTTGCAGGTTCACTTTGGCGCAGATTACACGTCCGGGGAATACGGCTGGACGACCAGCCTGAAAAAAATCCAAAAATCCGTTCAGTGGCAGATGGAGAAGCTGCGGACAGATTACATCGACT
The DNA here is from genome assembly GCA_021205375.1 of Clostridiales bacterium. GTDB lineage: Bacteria > Bacillota > Clostridia > Oscillospirales > Oscillospiraceae > Onthomonas. Next base: position 1,172 of record JAJPXR010000220.1, read on the forward strand.
TTGGCTTTATCCACTGCATGGATGAGGACAGTGATTTAGACACCTATCTCAAAAACGGTGTGCTGGATTATATCCTGGAGCTAAAACAGAAGGGCATTGTTCATCATATCGGAATGTCCTCGCACACCCCGGCGGTGGCGCACCGGGTCCTGGACATGGGGCTCCTGGATGTGCTGATGTTCAGCATCAATCCCCTGTACGACTACGGGCAGGGCGACTACGCCATCGGCAGCAGCAGTGAACGGTATGCGCTGTACCGCCGCTGTGAAAAGGAGGGCGTCGGCATTATCGTCATGAAGCCCTTCTGCGGCGGTCAGCTTCTGGATGCGGAGCAGTCTCCCTTCGGCGTGGCGCTGGGAAAGCATCAGTGTATCCAGTATGCCCTGGATAAGCCTGGTGTGCTGACCGTCGTTCCCGGATACGGCAGTGAGGCAGAGCTGATGGAGGTGCTGGACTATTTCAATGCCCCGGACGAGCAGAAGGACTATTCTGTGATTGCCGGGTATACGCCAAAAGAATCTGAGGGCGCTTGCGTCTACTGTAAGCACTGTCACCCCTGTCCGGCGGGGCTTGATATTGCGCTCATCAACAAATATTATGACCTCGCCATGCTGGGCGACAACCTGGCAAGAGAACACTACCTGACACTGGAGAAAACCGCCGGGGACTGTATCGGCTGCGGTCACTGCGACAGCCGCTGTCCGTTCCATGTCCGTCAGAGCGAGCGGATGAAGCTGATTTGCGAGACATTTGGGAAATGAGAAAGCTGGTTTCAGGAGTTCTGCTGTTTTGTATACTGCTTTCCATGAGCGGCTGTGCCAATCCACAGGAAAGCAATGAGGATATATCCGGTTCTGAGGTCGTGGAATCAAACGATGTAGTAGAAAATGAAGTCACTACGCCAGATCTTGGTGAGCAAGAAACGTCTTTTACGGATACAGTGCAGGATGAAGATTCAGAAACAGAGGAGGAAACGTCGAACATGAAGGTTCAAATCGGAGACAGCGTGTTTATCGCCACGCTGGAAGAAAATGAAGCGGTCAAGGCCCTTGTCGAAATGATGGAAGAAGCCCCTGTTGTGATCGAGATGAGCGACTATTCCGGCTTTGAGAAGGTCGGCCCGCTTGGAACCAGTCTGCCCGCCAGCAACAGTCAGACGACGACTCAGGCCGGGGACATTGTCCTCTACAACGGCAATCAAATCGTGATTTTCTACGGCTCCAACTCCTGGAGTTACACCCGGTTGGGCCATATCGACGATTTGACCGGTTGGGAGGAAGCGCTGGGCAGCGGTGATGTGGCAGTCACTTTTTCGCTTGATTGAATATTATCCCAGGCGGTATTTGCATCGGGGAAGGCATAACTCTCAATTCAAAGACATTGGATATCTGTGTCGAGGCTACAACATCTCTAACACACTGTCTACATTTCACCACACTTTTTTCACTTTGTGAATACAACTTCTTATACGCACCATAGGGGTTTGGCCTCAGTTGCAAGATGGGTCAGGCTAAAATATGCTGCCATGAATCTGAAAAAGCTGGCAAATTGGAGTTAGAATAACGCCTTTTTGGGCGATTTCTATGCTATTTTCGTTCTTAATTGTGCGGAAAGTTCTTCTTTCGCACAGCAAATATAGAGGTCCTTTGACAGACTGAGGGCCGGGGGAGCTTTTCTTGCTCTCCCGGCCCCTTTTCCGTTGGCGGCTGGTTGATTTGATTTACTTTCCGAAATACGGAGCCAGCTTTTCCGTCAACTCCTTCACCTACATCATATTCACCAGGCCCACAGCGGGACCAGCCTTCTCCGCATTGGGAACCAGGTCGGCGCTGCAAATGTACAGGTCAGCGGCGCCGGGCATCACATCGTCGATGGTGGAGTGGACCACTTCCACGCCAGTGACACCCAGGGAAGTCAGCACCTTTTTGGCGTTCATCTCCATGACGAAGGAAGTGCCGAGACTGGAACCGCAGAAGCACATGATTTTGTTGATACTCATAGTAATAATCTTCTTTATAATACAGATTGGATTGATTTCCGCAGGCTTGCAAGCGGAATGAGCGACAGATGGATAGGCCGTTTTTAGTCGGCGGCTTTGGCGTTGGCTTTCTTACCGATGGTGTAGTTGTACAGCACAGGCAGCAGGAACAGCACGACAACGATAATGGACAGGGTGTTGGCGTTGACGACTTTCATCAGGTTGCCGAAGATGATACCTACAAGGGTGAAGTCAGTGTCGGAGAAGGTAATGTTGGCAAAGCCCATCTGTCCCAGTACCGGGTACAGGCCAGCGGCCAGGAAGGTGGCCACCACGCCGTGGACAAAGGAACCAACCACACAGCCTTTCAGGCCGCCGGTGGCGTTGCCACAGACACCAGCCGTCGCGCCGCGGAAGAAGTGCAGCACCGCGCCGGGGAGGATGAGTTGTACGCCGCTCATGCCGGCAATGGACATCAGAATGGCGATCAGGCAGGACATGTAGAGGGCGTGGTGGCCGGTCAGGAAGATGTACTTCAACCGGGAGAACCGGGCCAGGAGGATGTTGCACACCATGCCCAGCGCGAAGATGGAGGCGGTCTGAACTGCAAAGTCGGACAGGCCCAGAGAGGTGATGGCCTCGTTGTTGGGGACGACGCCCTCCACGCCGAAGGCGATTTGGAACAGGCTGCCGAAGGGGACGATGGCGTCCTCTACCACGCCGGAACCGGCATTCAGGATGATGAAGCCGAGGATGGTTTTAATGGTGCCCTTGATGCAGGACTGGAAGCAGGACGTGGGGACCAGGTCCTGGGGAACGCCCAGGCGTCCAATGGGGGGCTTGGCAGCAGCTCTGCGCGCATTTCGTTGGAGCGCTTGTCCTCCGGGGTGTCGCCCTCGATGTGACCGATGAGGATGCAGTTGGAGGTGATTCCACGTGGCCCCAGCTCCTTGGCCATCTCATAAGTCAGAGCCTCCAGCCCGGCGCGGGCGGCGGCGAAGGAGAGGCGGGATACCAACCGCCGTTCCTGCTGTTGATGATGCGGGGGCCTTGCTGTCCTTCATGTAGGACAGGCACAGCTTGACACTGACCACCACGTCGATGCTGCCAAACCGCTCATAGACCATCCGAATGACATCTCGCATATGGGAGTTGTTCTCGTAAATCTCCGGGGCGGCGGCCAGGTTTTCCTCCCACATGGCCTTGGGGTTCTGGGCGAAGCCCAGCGGAGGGTGAGCAATTCACCGCCAATGCCATACGGCTGGCCCTGGCGGACCGGGGCTGGGAAGCTGTCCGCGTTCTCAGCTTCTGTGATATGGACCAGGGAGAAATACTGCCCGAAGACAAAAACTGACCGGATAGGACGATTTCGCGGCCCAGGCCAACGCGCCCTCTGTTCGGCTGCTGATCGCGGACCGGGACTACAGTCCTTTGGTGAAGCAGGAGGTCAGGTGGATCGGCCTGCCCAACGGCGGCAGCCTTTCACCGGTGAATCCGACAGAAAACTTTAACATGGCGGACAGCAGGCTGGATGCCTGGCTGGATGTGGAACTGAAAGGGGAAAGAGTATGAGGCAAATTGCAATTTACGGAAAGGGCGGCATTGGCAAGTCCACCACCTCCCAAAACCTGGCGGCGGCGCTTTCCGAAATGGGGAAAAAGCTGATGATCGTAGGCTGCGACCCCAAGGCGGACTCCACCCGGCTCATTCTGGGCGGTCATGTGAAGCAGACAGTGCTGGACACCATGCGGGACAAGGACGAGGACGACGTGGAGCTGACCGATTTCCTCTACACAGGCTTCCACAACATCAAAGCGGTGGAATCCGGCGGCCCTGAGCCGGGGGCCGGCTGTGCGGGCCGGGGCATCGTTACGGCCATCAACCTGCTGGAAGAACTGGGCGCCTATTCCGCAGATATGGACTATGTGCTCTACGATGTGTTGGGGGACGTGGTCTGTGGCGGCTTCGCCATGCCCATCCGGGAGGGCAAGGCAAAGGAGATCTACATCGTCTGCTCCGGCGAGATGATGAGCCTGTACGCGGCCAACAACATCTGCAAGGGCATCCGCCGCTACGCCGCCTCCGGCAAGACCAAGCTAGGCGGGCTGATTTGCAACTCCCGGTTGGTGGATAACGAGCGGGCGCTGGTGGAGGAGTTCGCTCAAAAGCTGAATACCCAAATGATTTACTTTATCCCCAGAGACAATGTGGTTCAGCACGCCGAGCTGCAACGCAAGACCGTGACCGAGTACGCACCGGAATCTGCCCAGGCGGAGGAATACCGGACGCTGGCAAAGACCATCGACAGCAATACGGCGTTCTCCGTGCCCACACCTATCTCCAACGATGAGCTGGAGGAGCTGTTGCTGCGGTATGTCCCAGTGGGGGGGATGACGGACGGGGGTTGCCTCACGGCTGAACCATGAATG
>JAJPXR010000220.1:5588-39145 GCA_021205375.1 Clostridiales bacterium
CCCCACCCCCACCCCTCCCCCCCCCCCCGCCCCCACACCAACCGCCCACGCCCCGCCCCCCCCCCGCCCGCCGCCCCACGCCCCCCCCCGGCGGCCCCCGCCCCGCCCCCGCCTCACGGCTGAACCATGAATGGAAAAATAAGCAATATAATCAAGACACCTTGCAGCAGACACAGCACCTCTTGCACACGACTCCTTTTTACACTATAATAATATCACTTCAACTTCCAAACTCTGTGAGGTGATCGACAATGCCTGCCCCCACCGGCTGCCCCTTCTGCCATTCGAGCAATATTGGGATTGGCTCTGAAAAAGGCCACTGCTTCTCCTGTAACCAAGATTTCCCCCTAACCGAACAGGAAACCGAAAAGGCAACGAACCCCCTGCGGCTGTTTCTCAGTTACGGCCACACGGAGCACCCCATCTGCCGGATGGTCGCCGCCGCGCTGACCCAGCGGGGCCACGACGTCTGGTTCGACAAGGACAAGCTCCACGAGGGGCAGAACTGGCGAAAAGAGATTGCCGAGGGGCTGGAGAAAAGCAACGGCGTGGTGGCCTGTATCTCCGACCACTACGTGCGGCCTCGCAGTGTCTGCCTGGACGAGCTGAACATCGCCATCGGCGTGACCCGGGGCGAACACGTCCTCACCGTTCTGCTGGGGGACGAGAGCATCGTTCCCGCCTCCCTCTGCTACAACCAGTGGCTGGATATGCATGACTGGGAGGACCGGATGAAGGGCGACCCAGCGGCGTTCGAGCAGTGGTTCCAGGCCAATATGCGCAAGCTGTTCGCCGCTTTGGAGACGGAGGACAACCGAACCTTTTCCGGGGCCATCCAGACGTTACAGGAAAAGCTACAGGTCTCCCCCAACACCAGCCGTCAGAGCAGTCTGCTGAAAAAGCCCTTCGTGGGGCGGCAATGGCTGACGAATCAGGTGGTGGCGTGGCTGGACGACCCGAAGGGCGAACGCCTCTGTTTCCTCAGCGGGGACCCCGGCGTGGGCAAGAGCGCCTTCGCCGCCAACTTCACCCACTATAACCCCCGGGTGGCGGCGGCGCTGTTCTGCTGGGCCGGAGAGAACCGATTCAACGACCCCCGCGCCGTCCTAAAAATGCTGGCGTTCCTGCTGGCCTGCCGCATCCCGGACTACCGTCGCCGTCTGCTGGCACGGCTGGACGGGGAGGACCGGCTGGGCGAGTACAACGAGCGGGAGCTGTTTCGCGTTCTGCTGGAGGAGCCGATGCACGGCTTGATCGACGGCGAGCGGGAAACCCTCTGCATCGTCATCGACGGGCTGGACGAGGCCGGCACCGCCGAGGAAAACTTGCTGGCGGAGACGCTGGGACGCTATATGCCCCTGCTTCCCCCGTGGCTCCGGGTGCTGGTGACGGGCCGCCCGGTGGCGGCGGTGACGCAGTCCCTGGGCAGCGGCAGGCAGATGCCGCTGGATGGCCGGAGCCAGGAAAACCTGGCGGATGTGCGACAATACTTCGAGGAGACCCTGCGGGACCGCTGCGCCGAAACCCCGAATTGGCAGGCGTCGCTGGATGAGCTGACCCGCCGTTCCCACGGCATCTTCCTCTATGCCGAGCTGGTGTGTCAGGGCATTTTGGCGGGGAAACTGGCCCTGACCGACTGGGACAAGTTCCCGGACGGCTTGCAGGACGCCTTCACCCGCTGGTTTCAGTGGTTTTTCCCGGACAAGCGGGCGTTTGAGGCCCAGTTCGCGCTGCCCCTGGGGGCGCTCTGCGCGGTGGCGGAGCCGCTGCCCCTGGAGGAGCTGCGCCGGGTCTTTGGCTGGAACGAGAGCCAGCTCCACCGGTTCCTCCGCCGCATCGACGTGCTGCTGAACCACGGCGAGAGCGTCTTTGGCAAGGAGACGGTCACTCTGTCCCACAAATACATTGGCGAGTGGCTGACTGACCCCCATCTCAACAGCCTGTACTTCGTCTCTGTCAACGACGCGAAGGAGGCCATGGCCGGGGCGTTCTATGACCGGTTCCAAAAAGACCCGAAGGAGCTGACCGAGTTTGAGTCCCTGCACCTGTGTGAGCTGCTATTGGATTGCGGCAAAGCTGCGGAGTGGTTTGAGGCTGTGTTCAGCGGCAATCTTTGCTGGAACATCATTAACGCCGGGGACTACTGCCAGGAGTGGGGCCACTTGGACGAGGCCATGAAGTGTTATCGTTGCGCCCTGTCCGTCACGGAGCAGGGAAAGCGCATCTTTGAAAGTTTGGAGATGTTGCGGAATTACAGCGCGTGTGCCGAACGCATTGGCGAATTGGAACGAACGGCAGGCAACCGTGGAGCGGCTCTTGACTGGTACAAGAAATCTCTGGATATCCGGGAGCGGCTGGCGGAGACCTGTGACACACCGCTGTACCAGATGGATCTGAACGTCAGCTATGAGAAACTGGGCAATTTGGCGCGAGAGGACGGGGACTGGCTGACGGCCCGGGAGTGGTACGAAAAAGGACTGGACATTACGGAGCAGCTGGCGAAATCCCGAGGCATACCGGAGGACTGGCGGGATCTGAGCGTCAGCTATGAAAATATGGGCAACCTGGCGCAGGAGGAAGGCGAACGGCAGGCGGCCAGGAACTGGTAGGAGAAATACAATTATAAACATCTGAGGCTGGTGAAGGACCGGGGTACACCGCAGGACCAGCAGGATTTGAACTTCATCTATAACAAGCTGGCATATCTGGCATGGGATGACAAAGACTGGAAGGCAGCCCGGGACTGCTACGAGAAAGCTTTGGACATTGCGGAACAGATGGCAACGACCCGCAATGTCCCGAGCGACTGGGGAGATCTGTGCATCAGCTATAACAGCCTTGGCAACCTGGCGCGGGAGGAAGGGGATCGGCAGACGGCGTGGAACTGGTGTGAGAAAGCCCTGGAAATTGCAGAACGGCTGGTAAATACCAGGAAATCGATCGAGGATTACGACTATTTGGCAATCACGCTCCTTAGCCTGGCACATATCTCCGCATCAGAGCAGGAGTGTAAACGCCTGGCGCAGCGCGGCCTCGCTATTTCAGATAAACTGTATAAGCAAACTGGGCTGCCAAAGTTCCAGAAATATTTTGATGATTTCAACAAAATATACGGTCGTGCTGAAAGCGGCGCCTATGACCAGAAGGGCGATGCAGCGTTGGAACGCGGAGATTGGCAGGCGGCGCAGGGCTGGTACGAGAAAGCCCTGGAGGTTCGGAAACAACAGGAAAAGGCTTGCAGTACATCAGAGAATCAACGGAACCTGCGCGTTAGCTATTTTAAACTGGGCATAGTATCACAAGAGGCCAGAGACGTGCAGACAGCGCAATTCTGGTATGAAAAATCGCTGGACAATGCGGAGCGGCTGGCGGAAAACAGTGGTACGTATGAAGATTATCATGATTTGATTGTCAGCCTCTGGGGACTGTCAGGTGTGTGTTCCCCTGAACAGGAGCAGGTGCGTATGGCGCAGCGTGCCCTTTCCATTGCAGAAACACTGTATAAACAAAACGGAGAACCCAGGTATCAGTCGCTGGCTGAAAAGGCCCACGAGATGTTGGATGCCCTTTTAAACAGCGTTCACGCAGTGAGCGTCAACTATGACCAACAGGGCGATTCGGCGCTGGAACGCGGAGACCGGCAGACGGCCCGGGAGTGGTACGAGAAAGCCATAGGAATCTGGGAGCAGCTGGCAGAAATGCGTGGCACGCCGGAGGATTGGCAGAACCTGATCGTCGGCTATCACAAACTGGGCGATCTGGTGAAGAAGGACGGCGCCCTACAGGCGGCCCGGGGCTGGTACGAGAAATCCGTGGACGTCCAAACGCGGCTGGCGGAGACCCAGGGCGACTTAGACGACTGGTGGAACCTGAGCGTCAGCGATGAGAAGCTGGGCGACCTGGCACTGGAGGATGAAAACTGGCAGACAGCCCAGGACTGGCACAGGAAAGCCCTGGCAATTCGGGAACAACTGGTGAAAGCCCGGGGTGCGCTGGAGGACTGGCGGGGCCTGAGCATCAGCTATGAGCGGCTGGGACATTTGGCGTGGGAGAACGGAGACCGGAATGGGTGCCGGGAGTGGCACGAAAAATCACTGCCCATTGTTGAACAACTGGCAAAGTCCAGTGGTACTATTAAAGCATACGACAATTTGACAGCTACGCTTTACATACTTGCCATTGCCTCTGACGCACAGCAGGAGCGACGGAACTATGCGCAGCGCGGCTGCTCCATTGCAGAAACCCTGTACAAGCAAACTGGGGACCCCAGGTATCAGTCGTTTATGGATGGGTTCCACAAGATACTGAAACCCAAGCGCCGTGGATTCTTTGGCAGCTTTTTCACTCTTTGAAATGCACGTTAAATCACCCAAAAACGCAAAACCAGGGCCTGCGCCGCCGCGCAGGCCCTTTCCCATTCCAATGCACTTGAAACGCGGCTCACCCTTCTCCCTCCGGCCCACAGAGCCGGTAGTTTTCCTCAAACTGGGGGCGGGCCACAAAGTTGAAGCTGATGTCCGTAATTTGCCCCGCCGCGTCCCGCTGGGTCGTATACAACACCAGTGTGGCATCCCGGGCCGCGCTGAGGGGCGCGCCCCACAGGTGGGCGTTGAAGTACCGCGCCGGGTCATTGGGGTTCAGCACCAGCCGTCCCGTCTCCAGCAAAAATTGCACTTCGGGGCAAAGCTCCTCGTCCGCCTGCCAGATGGCCACCGGGCGGCTGCGCTGTTGGTAGTCGTCCCCGGCGATGTGGCGGTGGTTCGCCAGGAAAAACGCCCGGTCGTTGGGGTAGGGGTAGTGGCGGCCCTCCACCGTGTCCACCTTGAAGTAGTCGCCGGGGTGGGCCAGCTCCCCCGCGCCGGAGGCCGCCTCCTGGCTAAACAGCTCATAGAGGCCGTCGGGCCGCAGACGAATGGCCCCCTCCCGGAGCAGGTTCTGCTCCATGGCGCTGTGTTCGCCCAGACAGTAGGCTTTTACAGTTTTGTCCGTCTTTTTGATTGCGTATCTCATGGGTTACTCCTTGTAAGAAGGCCATGGTGAAAACCATGCCGTGTTTTCCAGGCTCAGGACGTCACAATGCGAGTATCCTTTCCTTTGTCATCCTCGCCCAGTTCGTCGTAGTGGACCAGGAGGGGATGTACCTTCGCCAGGTCGTCTCTCGGCTCACCGAAAACGTATCCCTCCGAGCGCATATAGACATTCCACCGCTTGTGTTCCAACTCCGCCAGGTGTTGTTTTTCCTCCGGCGACATCTCTTTTTCCGTTTTGCCCGCCCCCGGTATGCCGCGGGTGATCCGCGCTTTTTCGTGGATCGCGCTGGCGATGGAGGAGCGGTAATTGTATTCGTAATTCCGGAACGTCTCTTCCAGCTTCTTCTTTTCTAACGCCGCTAGTTCCGCTTTTTTTCGCTTCTCTTCTTCTGACTCCATTTCTTCCGAGGGCCCTTCTTCCGAATCCGACTGCTTCCCATACCTGAAATGGATATTGAGGGCCTTCTCCCGCAACTCGGAGTTGAGGACGGTGTTCTCGCTCCAGGCGGAGTCCAAATCGCCGATGAAGTCGATTTCGTACGCTTGCCCCTGGAAGTTTTTCAGCCCGTGCAGGGCGTTCTTTTTTTCGCCGCTCTGGACAATGGCCTTGATTTTGGGGGTGTTGTGGCTGCGCGCAAACAACATGCGCAGATAGGCAGCGGTCTCGATGTTTTTGGCGTCGTCCCCCAGGGCGACGAACACCCAGGTCGTGTCGCTTAGCTGGCTGATCGCGTCGGCAAACGCCTGTGAGCCGACGGCAACTCCCGGATGGATGGTGATGCGGTACTCCGCCTCCCCCGGACGGAAAACGCCGTTGTATTGGTCGGACAGCAGTTCCGGACACTGGACCCGCAGCGTTTCCTCTGCCAGCGGGTCCTGGTCAAAGGCGGTGATTTGCAGGTGATAGCCGTCCATCTGGCAGAACCAGCTCAGGGCTTTGAGCAGATTGCTTCCGCACCGGCCCAGGCCAACCAGCACCACCGAAATCAGCTTGCCGTTCTCTGTCTCCCTGGCGGTGGTGAAAAGCTCGTCCCCGCTGTCGTAGAGAAACCGGTCGATGAGGGAGCGGTCCGGGTCTATCCTGCGGACCTCCACGGTTCCCTTCTCGGCGGAGGAGAGCAGGAGTTCCCCCTCCAGATTCGTGGACTGTACATATAAGTGTGTATTTTCCCGTTTTTTGTACCGATTGAGCAGCGACAGCGCCTGTGTGGTGTTTTTGCCCTCGTCCTCGCTCAGGAGGAAAAAGTACAGCGCCTTCTTTTTGCTGTGGAACTCGTACGCTATGGCGCAAATATCCCGCTTCAGCAAAATCATTTTGTTCCGGCGGGCCTCCTCCGCCAAGGCGAGGTTTTCTTCTGGCCCCTGGTCAGAAACGCCTGTAAAGACCACCACTCTTTTTTCGTTCTTGTTGAGGAGGTCTTTCGCCAGCGTCAGCGACCTTGGGTTCAGCTCAGAGAAAACATACAGCTTCCGGTTGCGTCCGGCCAGCAAATGGAGCATGGCGAAAATATTTTGAAACAGGGAGAGGACTAAGCTAAAGGTCAGGAGCGGTGCAGCCACAAACAGGATGGCGATATAGACCGTGTATGCGTTATAAAGGAACCCGCATGTACGGGGGACCTGCTCCGTCAGGAAGGTATAATCCCCGTTTAAGAAGAACAGACAGAGGGTGTGGTAAATCGACAGGAAAATCGACTTGAAGATGCACAGCGGCTCCGCAGAGAGCGCTTCCCAGTAGACGGGGAAAAGCAGGACGGACGCAGAGCAAAATACGGTTGCAATCAGGATATAAAGCGGGGTGAGCAGTTTTGTCATCGCGTTTTTCTGTTTCGAACGCCTGAACGCGCTCACCAGACCGACGACCAAAAGGACGGCCGATATGGAAAAACATACTTGGAACCGGAACATTTCTCTGTCCCCTTTCGCACCCATTTTTTGCGCCCGGAGCAATGGCGCTCATGCAGGATTTGCCGCTTCGATTTATTCTACCACATTTGCCTGCCGATTGCACCGCTTATTTCTGTTCGACAGCACATTTGATTACAGCGTGCCGTACCGGCATCGGCAACAACAGCGTGTCAAATCGTTATCTGTCGCGCAAAAACAGGGCAAGGTCAGGCGACCCATTTCCGGGTACCTGACCTTGTCTTGTTCGGGGCGGGTTACCAGTCGCAAAGAAGACGTTTTTTCATCTGCCTTTGCCTCGGCCTATGTAGGCCGGAGCCTGCTATTAGATGATTCATCTTTCACGTGTGCAACTATTTTATTTCCTTATCTTTTTCATTACCATGTCAATTCCTTCAAACAGCATACTGTCTCTTGTGATGAGCAGTTCCAGCGCATACACAGCAACGCCCACCGCTATCTGAATAAGCAGCACCTTGACGCCCTTCCCCAAAACAGTACCAATGAAGTAAACGACAGCGCCCATGATCCCGCCGCAAATGAAATATTTGATCGCCGGCAGGAAGCACTTGCAAAGATTCATCTGTTTTCTGATCAAAAATGCCTGAACGACCAAAACCGAAAGCTCCGCACATACGGTAGCAATCGACGCACCGATGGCGTCAAACCGCACAATCAGGACCCAGTTCAGCACAAAGTTGACCACGGCCCCTGTGAAAACAGAGATCGTATAATATTTTTCCTGCTTCGTGGGGAGAAGATACTGCTTCCCGATCACGTTGCTCATTGCAATGAAGATCAGAATTGGCGATATGACGACCATCAGCACCGCAACTTCATCGTAACCCGGTCCGAAGAAAATCGGCACAAATGTCTTTGCCACGCCGCAGATGCCAAAGAGGATCGCAAAACCAAGCATGAAAACAAAGTGAAACGCTTTCTTGATGCTCTTTTCGATCACATCCATTTTTCCCTGCGCGAACGCATAGGACATTGCCGGGAGCATCACCGTGCCCAGAGAAGTGACAAGCATCAGCGCCACTTTGATGATTTTTGACGCCTGCGTATAATAGCCGACCTCATCGATATTGGAAGCGAATACACCCAGCATCGTTTTGTCCAGCACAGTGTATACTTCTGTCGCAAGCTGCGGCAGGAATAAAATAAGCGACGGTTTCAAATGCCGGAGGACGTCACGGGGATGGATAGCAACCTTCACCAGGTACTTTGGAAGCGATATCCACAAGCTGATATTTCCAATAAAAATCGGAAGCGTCAAACACATGGTATAAATCAGCACATCTTCCGACGACTTCACGAATAAAAAGACTGCAACGATTCCAGCCAGCTTTATGATCGTGTTTCGAATGACGGTTACCTTGAAATTTTCCAGTCCCATAAAAAACCAGGAAACATCAAAGGCTGTGGCGATGATTTCAATCATCAGGATCTGATAGACAGATTTATACTCTGTACCAAGTCCAAATATAAGGAAATAAATCAGAGCAAATAGGAATACGCCTGCACAGCGCAGCAATGTGACCTGCCAGAACACCTCAGAACGCTTTTTCTGATCGTCTCTCGCAAAGGCGATTTCCCGCTGTCCGTAAATCGTCGTACCGACTGCGCCGGCAAGCATGAAATAGGTGGCAATAGACTGCGCGTAGCTGTAAATGCCAATGCCCGTAGCGCCCAGAACGCGGGAGACATATGGCGTCGTGATCAGTGGCGCGATCAGCGCCAGGACCTGGTAGGATGTGTTATAGATGTAGTTTTTTATGACGCTTGGCTTTTTCATTGTAAGACCCTTCGCTTTTTTCTACTCCGTTGCAGGGACGAGTTCCTATTGGATAACAGGTAAATCCCTAAAATAATTACAAATGGATTGTACGCAATATCAATAAGGTACTGATTTATAATACTGGACACCGCAATCAGCACGATTATTATCGACAATTTGAGTTTTTTTTCCAATGTCACTTTTCTTGCAATATAGGTGTATGCAATCAGCATGATCGCAAATAAAATAACACCGTAAATCATAATAATCTGCAAATAGGATGAATCAATATAAGTTGTTCCTATCTTCGTATCATAATCATAAATTTTGTACCCGTTCCCCTGCATTTTGATGGATTGACCGAACAGAGTAAATCCATACATGTCAATCACCTTTTTACCAATTTTCAGACGATTACTAAACAACTATTCATCAAGCAAAACCCAGAAATGGCTTGAGCTAGAATACAAATAAGTGATCCCCACAGAAAAAATGCCGCAAACCAACGTAACCCATTGCGTCGCAAAGGCAAACCGTTTACTTTGAAAAATTTTTCTCTTGTAATCATACAAAAGGAACAAAATTAACGTTGCTAAAATCATCAGCTCCGAAAGTCTCGCATTACAGTATCTATCTAAAAAAGCTATGATGAAAATATGAATAATAACATCCAATAACTTCATCTTATGCTTTCTAATATAATGGTACGCGAGAATCAAAAAGAACACATGCGCTGCAAAATCCGTAGAATAAACGATTCCAAAAGAATAACGGACAGTTCCTGTACTTGGCCGCACCGTCGAATAATTGACGATAATTCCTGACAAACTACAGAACATTGCAATTAAAAGATAAATTGTGCCTAAAATCAAATATGTCTTAACAATTTTTTTATCATCCACACCACGGCAACCCACGGCAAGCAAAATAAAATCCAAAAGCGTTGCCGTGCTGCTCGAAAATATGGAAATTGCAGCGAACCCCACCAAAAGCGCAATCACAGATAATTGCTTAATGTTATAACGGTCAAGAAATGCACATTTGACGAAAATCAGGATGACAGAGAAAACTCGCACCACATTAAGGAGCGATGAGATATTCATTACCCCCTTAAAGGTGGTTGTGTTATAAAAATCACACGTAAAAAGCAGGAAAAATGCCAAAAAATATGTCACATCTTTCGCTCTCAGGGACAAAGAGATTTTCCAAGCCGAGGGCTTTCTAACTGAAATTTCCATGCTCAATCACCTACTATCAAATCGCCAAAGCAAACTATATCTATATCTCTGTTGATTTTTCCCCGCAATTTGCCTTTCGGTTTTCTGATTTTAAGGATCATATTCTCACACTCTATCTGAATCTCATCTTCAGCTTGGCATAAAGCTCCAATCCGAACAAAAACTTCGCCTTCATACAAACAGCGGAATACTTATGCTGGTCCTCCAGGTATTTGATCTCGCAGTTCCTGATGGCCGATGAAAACGGCTCTTCCCCCAGCGTTTTTTTCAGCTCCGCATACCGTTCCGACCTGGTTTTCGGATTCTTGGGATTGAAAAAGTATTTGCTCAACTGGGATGTCAAAAACGCCACCTCTCGGTTGGCTTCCGCAACCACAAAGGTGTGGTCTTTTCCGGTCTCTGCAATAAACCTTCGCACAAGTTCACTGTTTCGTTTCAGGATGTCCACGGAGACCGGTTTAAACGCATGGGTCAGCGAAGACCCAACAATGCGGTAATTGTACGTATGTTCATCGTTGTAATAAAACTTTTTAACGTGGTTCAGAAGATATAAGCTGTAAACGCCATCGTCAAACACGCCCTTGGCGTAGGGGTCAAACCGGATGTGGTTGTCCTTGATGATGGACAGCTTGACAAATTTGCCCCACGGCGCGGCATATCCGTTCGAAAGGCCCTTCACATAGTAAGGGCTGAATTTATGGCAGAGGACATATTTTTGAATGCTCTGGATCGTCTCTGGGTCGTCTGTAAAAAAGATTTGTGAAAACTGGTGAAGGCGTTTCTGATAAGTATCCGCCATAATGACGCAATCGGACATGATGCAATCCGCACCGGTCTGCTCCGCATCGCGCATCAGCTTCTCACAGGCGTCCAATTCGATCCAGTCATCGGAATCGACAAAATACGCCCACTCGCCGCTTGCGGCGTCAATGCCCGTATTTCGTGCCTCAGAAACACCGGCGTTCTTCTTGTGGATGACCGTTACCCTTGCGTCCTTCGCCGCGTATTCATCACAAATCTGAGGACAGTTGTCCGGTGAACCGTCATCGACCAGGATCAACTCGAAATCCGTGTAGGTCTGTCCAAGGATACTATCCACACACTGATGAATGTATTTTTCTACGCCGTAAACCGGAACGATAAAGCTGATTTTTGGCATCTTGTTAGACTCCTTCAATTGTTTTTTGCCCGTCATTGCAATGGGATCACATACCGCTCTCCCATCAGGGTTTGATCGAAACCCGACTGTAAAAGCAGCCTCAGCCCTTTTTGCAAACGAACTGTACGGTATCCTTCACAATATCGGCGAAGGAATGAGGCGGCTTCCACCCCAGATCCTGATACAAAAGGCTGCTGTCCATCCCCGCGTTCAGGGCATGTTTTTCATCTGGCTGCACCAGGATATCAACCTTTTTCCCTGTGACCTTTTCGGCCTCGTCCCGGACGAGGGCAGCCATCTCTGTAATGCCGGTCTGCCCGTCCGGTCCAAGGTTGTAGACGGGCTTCCAGGAATCTGGAGCCTTCTGCAAAAGAAACGTGATCGCCTGGGCGGCATCTCTGACATCCAGGAAGGAAAACTTTTGCGTTCCCCCGACAATGGAGAGGTTCTCCCCGGCCAAAGCGCTGCAAACGAATTTATAGAGCACATTTTGGGGGACTGTATCCGTCGGTCCCATCAGCGAGGCCAGCCTCAGGCTGCAACCAGCCGTTGCGCCCTTGGAAAAATGGACCGCCTGCCGCAGCAATTCCTCTGCGCCGCACTTTGCCAGCGCATAAAGATACCCCGGCGCCAGCTCCGAATCCTCCGCCCCCAGCATGGCTTTTTCACTTCCATACACAGACTGGGAAGAGAGATTCAAAATCCCGGCGGCTCTGTTTTCCACAGCGGCCTGAAACAGCCGCCTTGAAAAATCAAGGCTTTGCGCCAGGCCAACGCCTACGGACTTGCGGCAGAACGCCCCATGGATGATGATGCAGTTCTCGTCGATCACGCCATGGCTGTTCAGCAGGTCCTCGTTGGAGAGAATACGGACATCGCGCCCTCGAAAAAGCGCCTCCGCCTTCGCTGGCGCAGAGGTCAACGCATAAATTTCATACCCGCTGCCTTCCAGTTGCCTGACCAATTCTCTGCCCAAGTATCCGGTCGCTCCGGTAATGACTATCTTCATGAAACTTTACTCCTGATACATTTTGGATTCTTTGTAAAACCGATTTATTGCCCCCGATGAGCAAAAAGTCTCTCCGGCTCCATCTTGACCACCATGTTTTCTCCCTTATCGTTCAAAACCGTGATGTGCTCATTTAAATAGGCAATATCCTCTGCCATCTGTTCCCGGCTGTCACACATCATGACAAAGCGGATCATCAGTTGCCGGAGCGTATCCCCATTTGGCGTTTCTGTCCCAACCGGATACCGGCTCTCATACTCGATGACACTCGGCGTATGGTTTACAGCTTGTTCCAGGCCCTCAATCATCCCTACTTTGCCGCCTTTCGCCACAAAGGACACAATGCCACAGCATTTCCCCTTCATATAAGGGTCCTCTTTCTCCGGGCAGAAGGTGACGCTCTTCCCAAGCAGGGCGTGTTCCACAAGCACGTGCATATAATTCACGCCGTTCGTTCTCGCCAAAAAGCGATATGGGGCCTCTCCCGCCGAGCGCAGCCCCGCCTCAAAAATGTGAAATCCAGTTTCCGGGTCATACATCCCCTGAATGAACAGCACACCGTTTTTCATCCCCAGGCTCCTGCACAGGCGGAGCATGGGTTCATTCACTTGCTCCATAAAAGCGTCCAGGAACAGGGATGGAAACACACGTGCGGCGGGGATCGTTGTTACGTTTCCTTCATGAACAGCCACGGGATAACGGTTATCCATGCAGGACAGCGTCGGCACTCCGTTGCTTACCGTATAATGCGCGGTAAACTCTTCGCCCTTTACAAACTCTTCGACGATGATTTTTCCGCAATTGGAATGGGAAAAGGAATCTCCTTCCGCCTCCGTCAACTCATCCTCATTCATGCAGATATGTACCCCGGCAGATGTGGAAGCGTCCACCGGTTTGATGACAGCGGGATATTGGATGGTCTCTAAAACCGATTCCGGCAGCTTCTCCCCTGTAAAATAGGTATGCGGACACGGCACGCCGTTTTCTTCACAAAGTCTGCGGAACTGGTCTTTGCTCTCTACGCTATCCCACTGTTCTTTCGTACAATAAAATGAAAGACCATATTTTTCGGAGAGCGCCATCGCGTTCAGCAGATTAAATTCGCTGATGCCTGCCAGAACCCCGTCAACATGTTTTTCTTCGATGAGCTTGCTCAACGCCTCCAAATCGGCTGTGCTGATCAGGACCGCCTCATCTGCGACCCGCTTGGCAGCCGAACGCTCTGGCGGATAGTAATCCGCCACTATTACATGTGCGCCATTCTCCCTCGCATATTGGACAATATCAGTCGCTCCTACGTTGGAGCCGAGGACCAACAAGGTTTTCCCCTGAAAAAGCTGATTATCCATTCAGAATTACTCCTATTTTCTTTTCTAATACGATAAAATGCCTTGCTTTTACTGAACCACAACCTGTATGTGGTCATATATATGGTTCACGGTCTCATTCATTTCATCTTGATTATCAAACCTAAGCACCAATGTCCCAATCGCAAAATTTGCCGCTGTGAATACATGAACTTCCTCTCCCGCTTTAACCCACAGATCCGTCTGATATAAATGAGGACGCAGCTTTTCATCTGTCAGAAGTCTAACAAACTTGCCATTCTTATCGCTGTGCAAAACGATCTCCGCCCAGAATCCATCATACACGGGATCGGTCATAGGCATCACTTCGTCTCCAACTGCCGCACGAACAGCATTCTTGATTAATTCCTGTCCTGTTGCGTATTCCAGCACTTCTGCCAGACGGTTGCCACCGCCTCTTGGCGAACACTCCATTATATACGGCTTCCCATTTGCTCCTTGCCGGGCCTCAATGTTATAAATTGAGGTTTTCAGATTCAAGAGCTTTATCAATCTCTGGATCTCGCTGCGGAGGGTATCCTGGATTTCCTGCGGCATTTCACAGGGCCATGTGTATGCGCATGGCGCATAAGGATTTTCAGCATTCAAATCAAACTTCTGGTTATTAAACGATGCAAACACCAACTCGCCATCTATGCTAAAGCTATCTGTATCCGTCGAATCGCCTTGCTTTTCAATAAACTCTTCAACAATAAACTCGCTAGAAAGGGAATATTCCAAGGCATTTACGATTGCACCTTTCAAGGCATTTGGATCATCTACTCTAGTGACGCCTTTACTCCCGGCAGAATCTGTAGGCTTAACGATAACTGGCCAACTAAAATCATAGGCCTCTTTCAGGGCTTCCTCCAGGGATGTATATCCTTTTGCTTTTGGGACGTTAAACCCATTTTCGGTCAGAAAATTTCGGAACAATGCTTTATTTTGCATGATTCTTACTGACTCATACGGATTTGTCGGAAGTCCGAGCTTCTCCGCGACATAAGCTGCGGTCACGACACCGGGATCACATGCAAATGACATAATCCCGTTCACCTGTAACTCCTGCGCTAAAACCAGAACCGCTTCCTTATCAATGATGCTGACATTATGATACTCGTCCGAATATTTATGCGCATAATTATCAGGCAAATAGTCACAGGTAATCGTGTAATACCCCAACTCATGCGCTGCTTTTATCACCGGCCGAAGATATCTTGATCCGCCAAGTAACAGCACTTTTTTCATGCCGCGCACCTCCATTCATAAGAATAGAGGTCTTCGATCAATGGGGTAGCGGCAATATCAACGATAACTAGGAGCAGTACCCCCCCCCTGGACAATTTTCACATCTATAGATTGATTTATATTCTCCAGCATAAAATCCATTTCCTCCTGATTTTTGAACTTCAAGAAAATAATTCCGATCGCCTTGGCTGCATTGTCGAAGTATTCTACAGGGTCGCCCGGCTTCTTGTACACACATTCTTTCACGATATGTTCTTTCAGCTCTTCCGAATACTCGATTCCTTCGAAAGCGCCATTTTCCGCTGTGTGTAGATTGTGGGTGGCATAATACAACGTCCCTTTGGTTTCCTGGATGTCGATTGGCATCCCCATAGCAACGCGCACCGACATCTCAACCACATCCGTGTCAAATATCATACCCAGCAGATCGGGGATCATGTTCCCGCCGCTCCTGGGGCCAATGTCGATGGGCCACACTCTGTCATTTTGATCGACGACCAACTCCACGTTCATCGGACCGGACACAATGCCGAGCTTATCGACCATCCTCTGCAAAGTGTCTTTCACATGTTCCGTATCCACTTCGCTTAACAGCAAAGGATAACTTTTCCCTACCGGGACCAATGGATTCACACGGTTGTCCCTGTGGCAGTTCATAAGGCCCCATTGGATCACCTTTCCCTCATATACAAAGATGTCTCCGCCGATCAGGTACTTATGCTTCTTTTCAATATACTCTTCCACGATCAGGCGATGGGTTCTTGAAAAGGAAAATGCAAATTCCGCTGCCTGCGACAACCCGTCCCAACTGTGAAGCACGGTTGCTCCCTTGCTCCCGGAAGAGTCAACAGGCTTTACAATGACCGGAAGGCGATAGCGGCAGATGTCCTTCTCAATTTCCTGCTGCGCTGCATAGCCGTTCGACACTGGCGCACAAAAGCCGTTTTCCTGCAAAAATCGCCGGAACTTATCCTTATTACACAGGATTTGAACAGATTCATACGGATTCCCCGGCAGTCCCAGCTTCTCCGCCACATACGCGGCGGTGGGCGCCGCCGGGTCGGAGGCGTAGGCAAGGACGCCGTCGATTTTTTCCTTTTCTGCCACTTTCAAAACGGCTTCCTTGTCCGTCGTGCTGACCAGATAAAAGCGGTCCGCCGCGTACTGCCCCGGATTATCCGTGAGATAATCACAGAGTACCGTGTAAAAGCCCAGTCTCTTTGCGGTCTCGATTGCAATGACCTGCTGCGCAGACCCGCCGAGTAACAGTATCTTTTTCATTCACTTTTCTCCATGCCTAGTTCCGCAAAGGCCCGGTCAATATACTTCTGCTCGACCCCGTCCAGGTTTATGACCCGGCCACAGGTGTCGTACCCCATAAACGTCCCGATTTTGACATTGGCTCTGGCAGAAGCATTCTTTCGGTTGAGCGCAAATTGCACCAGGCGAACCATCATCTTACAGTCGGTCAGAAAACTGACATGCTCGATGTACCAAACGTCGTTATCCAGCTTTTCCTGCCATGTCCACACGTGGTCAATGGCCTCATGCGGCGGACACTCCAAACCGGGCCTTACGGAGAGCCGCGCCTTGTGCCTGGCATTATATCGGCCAAGGTATTCCGGCGGCAATGGCCGCGGCCCGATCAGGCTCATGTCGCCCTTCAACACAGACCAGAAATTCAACAGCTCGTCCAGGGAAGTTTTCCGAACGAACCTGCCCCATTTTGTCACACGCTGGCCAGGCGGGAGCAGTTCTCCCTTTTCATCCACTTCATTCGTCATGTTGCGGAACTTGACGATTTTAAACGGTTTCCCGTTTCTTCCGGTCCGCTCCTGTAGGAAAAACAGCGGCCTTCCCACGTCAAAGAAGGTAACGATCCCAATGACAAAATTAATCGGCAGCGTGACGATCACAGCAAGCAGCGAAACGATAATATCGATCAGCCTTTTTATGTATTTGGAATAAATGCCTTGCCTTGGATGGACTTTTTCCAGCTTTGCATTTATTTCCGGGAGGCGCTCCTCCGCAAGCCAATCTGCGATTTGCCAGCGCATCGCTTTGGTCAGCTCTGCCCTGTCGTGGTGTGGCGTCTCTGTTACGGCAGTCGGCCCCATTCCTTCTGTTTCCATTTGCTTATCCTCCGAAAAATCACTTGCGCAAAATCAGATCGCAAATCCGCTCAACCTCATCCAGCTCCAAATCGGCATACATCGGCAGGCACAGGATGTTCATGGAGACGTTGTGCGCCACCGGTGTTTTCTGGAGCTTGAATCTGCCGGCATAGCACTCCAGCTCGTTTGTGGCCGGGAAGAAATACCGCCTTGCGTGGATGTCATGCCGCATCAAACGGTCGTAAATATCATCTCTGCTCTTGCCAAACATCCTCGGATCAACGTAAATCGGATAATAAGCGTAATTAGGAACGACGCCCTCTCTCAGTTTCATCAGACGGATACCGGGAACCGCTCCCAGCCGCTCATCGTATTTCTCCGCAACCGCCTTCCGCTTTGCAATGTTTTCGTCAACGTGCCGCAGGTTGCAAATGCCCATCGCAGCGCGGAACTCATCCATCTTCGCGTTGCCGCCGATGCCGGTCACGCGGTCCTCCCCGTGGATGCCAAAATTTTTCAGTTCGTGGAGGCGGACACGATAGTCGCTGTCGCTGAACGAGATTGCCCCGCCCTCGATGGTGTTGAACACCTTGGTCGCGTGGAAGCTGAACATGCACATATCGCCAAAATTGCCCACGCCGACGCCCTTGTACGTAGTCCCAAAGGCGTGCGCGCCGTCGTAGAAGACCTTTAGGCCGTGCCGGTCCGCGATCTCCTGAATGGCTTCCACATCACACAGGTTCCCATAGACATGCACCGGCATGATGGCCACCGTCCTGGGCGTGATTAAATCTTCAATTTTTGAGACGTCGATGGTATAATCTCGCGGGTCGATATCACAAAAGACAGGGACAAGGTTCTTTCTCACGATTGCATGGGTCGTCGAAACAAAGGTGTAAGGTGTGGTGATCACCTCTGACCCAGCCGGAAAGTCAAACGTTTGCAGGCCCATTTCCAGAGCCAAATGTCCGTTGGCAAACAGGGAAAGCTGCGGCACGTCAAGGTAGTCCATCAACTGGTGCTGGAGCTTCTTATAGACCGGCCCCATGTTCGTCATTCGTTTCGACTCGAAAATAGGCTTGATTTCTTCAATATATTCCTCCATCGAGGCAATCGAAGACTGCGTGACAAAAGTACTCATTTCTCTCTTCCTCCTGCGCTTTCTACATTACCTCCCCCGAAAGGGGGGGAAGTCGTAGTTATTCCAGTTCTTCATGATAGCTGTGCTTTGACGCTCCCTCCATGGGCGTGAAGGGAATCGTGAGCGAGGATGGGCCTCACCCGGACTCATGCATTGTACCCCTATCGGCTTGTAATGTCAATCGACAGATTTGCCATTTTTACACATCGAAGGATGGGGCATTTAGGGGAAATAAGCAACGGGAGAATCGAGAGCCAAAGGTGAAATTTGTTTACTTCCATTGACGCCAGCGAATGGCAACACCGCACAATTGTAAAGAAACCCTACGCGGTTTGCCGTATTTGCCAAATGGCGTTTTTCCCTGATGCAGCAAAATGCGACACATGTTGTAAATTGTTGCTTGATGATTAGCACTGAAAGTGATAGAGTGACAATGCAACGGATGTCGTGCAACAGGTGATGTCCGCATCGACCTGCCCCGCAGAACGGGAAAAATAGGCTTTAACACCGCAGCTTTCCGTTCAAAATGCGGAGAAAATCATGCGACACATGTTGTGATTTGGTGCTTGATGATTAGCAGAAAACGTGGTAGAGTGACAATACGACGAATGTCGTACACAGAATCTGATAGGATTCAGGCAACACATTCATTCAGTGACAGGAGGAATTTCTATGATTCATATTTTCAGTAATATGAAGACAAAAGACCGGTGGCTGGCACTTTTATGCGTGCTGCTGGTCTGTGGTCAGGTGTACTTCGACCTGCGTCTGCCGGACTACACGGCAGAGATCACGGTGCTCATCAGCAGCGAGGTCACGGATTTGTCGCAATACTTCGTTGCAGGTGGAAATATGTTGGGCTGTGCCCTGTGTAGCGCCCTGTTGACGGTGGTGGTCGGCTATCTGGCGGCCATGATCGCAGCGGACTTCTCCTTTGATGTCCGGGCGAAGCTGTTCAACAAGGTCGCGGCTATGGGCAGCGGTGAGATCAAGCAGTTCTCCACTGCCAGCCTGATCACCCGTACCACCAACGACATCACCCAGATTCAGATGATCATCGCTATGGGCCTGCAAATGATGCTCCGCGCCCCCATCATGGCGATTTGGGCCATCATTAAAATTGTCGGCAAGAGCTGGCAGCTCTCCGCAGTGGTGGCCGCTGCCGTGGTCATTGTGGTAAGTGCAATGGTCATCCTGCTGGCGATCATGATTCCCAAGTTCCGCATTGTCCAGCGGCAAATTGATGATGTGAACCGCCTCACAGACGAGAATCTGAGCGGCATCCGGGTCGTCCGGGCCTTCAATGCCGAACAGTATCAGGAGGACAAATTCGAAACGGCCAACAACAACCTGATGCGGACCCAGTTGTTCACCGGCAGGGGAATGGCGGTGCTTTCTCCCATTATGATGTTCGTTCAGAGCAGTGTGAGCGTCGCCATCTATTATGTGGGCGCCTGGCTCATCAACGCCATCAACATCCCTCTGAACGGCACCACGGAGGAAATCATGGCTGCCGCCTCTGAGCGCTCGGTGATGCTGGGCGAGGTCGTTTCCTTTAGCTCCTACGCTCTGTATGTCATCATGTCCTTTGTCATGCTGCTGATGATCTTCATGATGCTGCCTCGTGCGCAGGTGTCCGCGAACCGTATCAACGAGGTCATCGACTGCGACATCGCCGTGCGGGAGGGGACGGAGACGACCGCTGAGGAAACCGGGAGCATCGAATTCCGGGACGTGTCCTTCCATTACCCCGACGCCTCTGAGGACTGCCTGAAGCACATCTCCTTCTCGGCAAAGAAGGGCGAAACCGTGGCCTTTATCGGCGCCACCGGTTCCGGCAAGTCCACTCTGGCCGGTCTCGTCGCAAGGCTCTATGATGCGACAGACGGAACCGTTTTGCTGGACGGCAAGGACGTTTCCAGCTACAGTTTTGAGACCCTTTACGACAAAATCGGCTACATTCCCCAGAAGGCGACGCTGTTTGCCAACACCGTGGAGGGCAACGTCACCTTCGGCAAGAGTGGGCACACGCTGACAGACGCCGACGTGGACGACGCCCTGGACATCGCCCAGGCCACAGAGTTCGTTCAGACGATGGACGGCGGAAAGGACGGCTGGATCGCCCAGAGCGGCTCCAACGTCTCCGGCGGCCAGAAGCAGCGGCTGTCGATTGCAAGAGCCATCGCCAGAAAGCCGGAAATCCTGATTTTCGACGACTCCTTCTCGGCGCTGGACTACAAGACCGACCGCATTTTGCGGCAGCGAATTAAGACAGATTTGCAGGGGACGACCTGCCTGATCGTGGCGCAGCGCATCGGCACCATCCGCAATGCGGACAAGATCGTGGTGCTGGACAACGGCGCAGTCGCCGGGATCGGTACCCACGAGGAATTGATGGAGACCTGCCCTGTCTACCAGCAGATCGCCCTGTCGCAGCTCTCAGAAGAAGAGCTTGCGGCGAATGCGTAAGGAGGTGCGTCTATTATGGCAGAAAACAATCAAAACAGACCTTCCGCCCGAACTGGCGCTCCCATGAGAAGAGGCCCGATGGGTCGCGGTCCTATGGGCGGCGGAGGCGGCAAAGCGAAGGATATGAAGGGCGCGCTGCTGAGCCTGCTTTCCTATTGCAGAAGTCAGGTGGGCATCATCGTTCTGGCGCTGGTGCTGGCAGCCGTTGGCGCAGTCTTTACCATCATTGGCCCGAACCAACTCAGTCGGCTGACAGATTATATTTATGATGGCCTTTCCAGTGAAATTGATATGGCTGGCGTCCGAAGCGTGGCGCTGTTGCTGCTGGGCATCTATCTGGCCAGCGCAGTCTGTAGCTTTGTCCAGCACTTCATCATGCAGACCGTGACCCAGCGGACGGCCAAACGGCTCCGCGGGGACATCGACACCAAAATCAACCGTCTGCCGCTGAAATTCTTCTCCGGCAACGCCGCAGGCGACGTGCTCTCCCGTATGACCAACGATGTGGATATGATCGGGCAGGCTATGTCCAACAGCCTTTC
This sequence comes from Clostridiales bacterium, assembly GCA_021205375.1. GTDB lineage: Bacteria > Bacillota > Clostridia > Oscillospirales > Oscillospiraceae > Onthomonas. Next base: position 26,570 of record JAJPXR010000220.1, read on the forward strand.
CAACCTGGTCACGGCAGTCGCACAGTTTATCGGCTGTCTCATCATGATGTACTACACAGACTGGGTGCTGGCGACCACCACGGTTCTGGCAACCCTCATCGGCCTGGTGCTGATGGTGGTCATCATGAGCCACTCCCAGAAATACTTCAACGCTCGTCAGGAAAGCCTGGGCACCCTGAATGGCTACATCGAGGAAATGTACGCAGGCCACGACGTCATCCGCATCCTGAACGCAGAGGACGAGGTGCGGGATACCTTCTCCTCCCTGAACCAGGCGGTCAAGACTGCAAACTTCCGCTCCCAGTTCCTGTCCGGTCTGATGCAGCCCCTGATGACCTTCGTCGGCAACCTGGGCTATGTGTCGGTCTGTGTGGTCGGCGCCTGGCAGATCATCAACGGCAACATCACCTTTGGCGTCATCACCGCGTTCCTGATTTACACCCGTCTGTTCGAGTCCCCGCTGCGGCAAATCTCTCAGGCCATGACCCAGGTGCAGTCCTGCGCGGCCGCGTCCGAGCGTGTCTTTGAGTTCCTGGCCGAGGATGAGATGGAAGACGAGTCCGACAAGGTGCAGCGCATTGAGAACGTCCACGGCGAGGTGGAGTTCCGCCATGTGAAGTTCGCCTATCCCAACGCGCCGGAGAAGGAAATCATCCACGATTTCAGCGTCAAGGTGCAGCCGGGGCAAAAGGTGGCCATCGTCGGCCCCACCGGCGCAGGCAAGACCACCATGGTCAATCTGCTGATGCGGTTCTTTGAGCCGACGGGCGGCACGATTCTGATTGACGGCGTCCCGACCACCGACATTCCCAGAAGCAACGTTCACAGCCAGTTCGGCATGGTCTTGCAGGACACATGGCTGTTCGAGGGGACGGTTCGGGAGAACCTGCTCTACAACACCGAAGGCGCTACAGAGGAGCAGATGATTGAGGCCTGCAAGGCCTGCGGCATCCACAACTTTATTCAGGCGCTGCCCAAGGGCTATGACACCGTCCTGACTGACAACACCTCCATCTCCGCCGGGCAGAAGCAGCTGATGACCATCGCCAGAGCCATGATTCAGAACAGCCCCATGCTGATTTTGGACGAGGCCACCTCCAGCGTAGACACCAAGACCGAAATGCTGACCCAGCAGGCCATGGATAAGCTGACGAACAAGCGCACCAGCTTCGTCATCGCCCACCGGCTGTCCACCATCAAAAACGCCGACATCATCCTGGTCATGCGGGACGGCGACATCGTGGAGCAGGGCAACCACGAGGAGCTGTTGAAGCAAAACGGCTTCTATGCGGAGCTGTATAACAGCCAGTTCGAGGAAGCGTCCTGACAGAATACCGAAAGGGAGGGGCAACGCCCCGAAGTGTCGCTTGACGGCAAACCTTAGTTTGAACGAAAAAACTGCCGACTCTGAGTTATCTTCGGAGCCGGCAGTTTTCGTTGCTCAGTCTGAGCAGTCAAACCGGAATTTGAGACAGGCATAGGGTCGAAATGCCGCGCTGTCGCAAAAAAAATGGCCTTTGCCCTGGGGCAAAGACCATCTTAGGAACTTTTTTATTGACTGTCGGACAAGTCCGCTTCGGTCATGTCCAGGCCATCACCATCAGCAAAATCAGCAGACCCAGGCCCACCACGTACACCAGACCGATGCACAGGGCGGCGCCCAGCGCGCCCAGCACATAGCTCCGCCGCTCCCGGGGGGACATAGACTGCTCTTCCCAGGGCCGCTCCTTCGTTGGAGGCTGGTCGGGTCGCCGCTCCCGGCGGAGCGAAGAGGGCAGATGCCCGAACAGGGAGGGACGGGTGACATCGCTCATATCTGCGATGGTGCGGCCGTCGTCCACGCCCTCCCAGAAGCCGCTTTTCCGCCTGCTCATTCGTCGTAAAGGTGGCAGACCACAAAGTGGCCCGGCTCGACCTCCCGCTGGATGGGAGCCTCCCGCTTACACCGCTCCGTGCAGTTGGCGCAGCGGGTGTGGAACTTGCAGCCGGAGGGGGGATTGGCGGGAGAGGGGATGGAACCTTCCAGCACGATCCGGTTCATTTTCACAGTGGGGTCAGGGATGGGAATGGCGGAAAACAGCGCCCTGGTGTAGGGGTGCAGGGGGTTGCGGAAGATATCCTCCGTGTCGCCGTACTCCACCAGATTGCCCAGGTACATGACGCCCACGGAATCGGAGATGTGCTCCACCACGGACAGGTCGTGGGAGATGAACAGATAGGTCAGTTGACGCTCCTCCTGGAGCTTTTTCAGCAGGTTGATGATCTGCGCCTGAATGGACACATCCAGGGCGGAGACCGGCTCGTCGCAGACCACGAACTCCGGGTTCAGCGCCAGGGCGCGGGCGATACAGATACGCTGCCGCTGGCCGCCGGAGAACTCATGGGGATACCGGTCCTTGTGGAAGGGCTGGAGGCCGCACTCGTCCATGACCTGGTCGATGTAGTCGTCGAACTGGTCCTTTGGCACCAGGTTATGTTCCCGGACGGCCTCGCCGATGATCTCGCTGACGGGCATCCGGGGGGACAGGCTGGAGAAGGGGTCCTGGAAGATGATCTGCATCTTGGTCCGCATGGGCCGCATCTCCTGGGGGGACAAGTCGTAGACCTCCTGGCCGTTGAAGAGGACCTGACCGCCGGTCTTTGGCCCGGCCAGCCGGAGGATGGTCCGCCCGGTGGTGGTCTTGCCGCAGCCGGACTCCCCCACCAGACCCATGGTGGTGCCCCGCTTCAGGTTGAAGGTGACGCCGTCCACGGCCTTGACGTGGCCTACCACGTGGGAGACCATGCCGCCCTTGATGGGGAAATATTTTTTCAGGTTGTTGACCATCAGGATGTACTGAGGGTCGTAGACCACCGGCTCATAGTCCGGTTCCCTGTCGTTCTTCAGGTCGCCCGGCTGCTGGGAAATGCCCTCTGAAACGCGCTCTACTCGCTTCTCATGCTCCTCCTGCATCCGGTTCGGGTCTTTTTCGGGATGATTCCGGCCAGCACCCTGGCCCAGACCGCTCCATATTGCCATTACGCCTCGCCTCCCTCTTTTTTGTCATAATAGCGATAACAACTGACCTTGTGGGTGGGGGACAGACTGATCTCGCAGGGATAGGCCCCGTTGCAGCCCTCTACGCACATCTCGCAGCGGTCCTTGAAGTAGCAGTAGTCAGGCATATTGATGGGGTTGGGGACCTTGCCGGGGATGGAATACAGCTCGTCCACCTGCTTGCCCACCACGGGCTTGGAGGCCATCAGGCCGATGGTGTAGGGGTGGGCAGGATGGGCGAAAATCTCCTCGGCGGTGCCCTTTTCCACGATGCGCCCGGAATACATGACCACCACGTAGTCTGCCATCTCCGCAATGACGCCCAGGTCGTGGGTGATGAACATGATGGAGGAGTTGATTTTGTCCTTCAAATGCCGCAGCAGGTCGAGGATCTGGGCCTGAATGGTCACATCCAGGGCGGTGGTCGGCTCGTCCGCGATGATGACCTTGGGGTTGCAGGCCAGGGCCATGGCGATCATGACACGCTGGCGCATACCGCCGGACAGCTCGTGGGGATACATCTTGTATACGCCCTCGCTGTTGGCGATGCCCACCATTTCCAGCAGCTCAATGGCACGGGCCTTGACATTCTCTTTGCTCATCCCGTTGCCGTCGTGGAGGGCAATGACCTCGTCCAACTGGGCGCCGATCTTAAAGACCGGGTTCAGGGAGGTCATCGGCTCCTGAAAAATCATGGAAATATAGTTGCCCCGGAGCGGCTGCATCTTTTCCTCTGGGGTCTTGGCGATGTCGTAAGCCTTGTCCCCCAGGTTCAGGCGAATTTCGCCCTCCACGATTTGGCCCTGGGGCCGCTGGAGGAGCTGCATCAGGGACAGGCTGGTCACCGACTTGCCGCAGCCGGACTCGCCTACGATGCCCACTGTCTTGCCGATGGGGACCTCAAACGTGACGCCGTCCACGCTCTTGACGGTGCCCGCATCCGTGAAAAAGCAGGTGTGCAGGTTGTCGAACTCTACCGCGTTGGCGGGGTCGTGCATGGTGGTCAGATATTCGGACTCGGGAACGTGCTTGCGCTTGCGCTTTTTCTCCAGCTCCTGGGTGATTTTCCGGTTTTCCTTGGAGATGCGCCGGGATTCTTTCGCAGAAAGATAGCCTTCCGCTTGCTTTTTTGCCATTCTCGTCTACCTCCCTTAGCGTTTCATCTTGGGGTCAAATGCGTCCCGCAGACCGTCGCCCACAAAGTTGAAGCCCAGCACGGTGATGAGCAGGCAGACGCCCGCCGGGATCCAGATGAACCAGTAATTGGTCATCACATAGGTGCTGTTGACATCGTTGATGATGTTACCCCAGGAGGCGAAGGGGAACTTGACGCCCAGGCCCAGGAAGGACAGGGTGGCCTCGGTGATAATGGTGCTGCCCAGCATCATGGTGCAGGAGACGATGAGCTGAGGCATGACGTTGGGGATCAGGTGCCGGAAGATCCGGCGGGAGGTACGGATACCGCAGGCTTCGGTGGCCATCATGAACTCCTGTTCCCGGAGGGAGAGGATCTGTCCCCGGACCAGCCGGGCGATGGAGGGCCAGCTCAGGAAGCCCAGCAGCAGCATCAGGAAGAGCATCCGGATCTGGGGGTCCACGTTCATGGCGTCCATGGCCGCGCCCAGAATGATCATCAGCGGAGTGGAGGGGATGCAGTAGAACACATCCACGATGCGCATGATCAGGTTGTCCACCCAGCCGCCGAAATACCCGGAGAGACCGCCCAGCAGGATGCCCAGCACCCCGGCGATCAAAACCACGATGAAGCCAATGACCAAGGACACCCGTCCTCCGTACATCAGGCGGGTCAGCATATCCATGCCGTTCCGGTCGGTCCCCAGCCAGTGGGCCATGGAGGGAGAAGCGTAGGCGTCGTATACGTAGGTCTCCGTCTCCTGGTTGACCGTCCAACTGTTGGTGTAAGGCTCATACTCCACCTCGTAGCTGTAGGTCTCCCCGTCGCTGCCGGTAAAGACGAACTCGCTCTCGTCGTTCTCGATGCACGCCTGGAGTTCTTCCTTGAAGAGCCGGCTGAGGGTGTCGCTGCTCTCTGTGGCGGTGACCACAAAGCGGCTGATATAGCCCAAAATCGCCCCGTCCTGGCCGATATTGCCGTCCTCGTCCATGGTATAGGTCGCGCCGTCGGCCTCAAAGGTGGTCTCGCCCGCGAAATAGGCCAGCAGCGCCTGATACTTGACGTTGAAGCTCAGGGAGCCGCTCTCCACGCTGATGATGTCCTTGGAGGCCATCGCCACCAGCACACCGTTTGAGTAGACCGAATAGAAGGCGTCGCCTTCGCACACGGCATCGTAGGTGACGTCCTTGTAATCGAAGCTGAAATCCTCTGTACCGTCGGTCTTGTTGTAGCCCAGCAGGAAATAGGCCTGGACCGTGGTGCTGAACTCCTGACCGTCCGCCACCGTATAGCGGAAATCGTCGTTCTGGACGACACCGGCGTACTGCTTGGTCTGGAGCTGGTAGGTGTAGAACTGCTGGTTCTCGTCGTAGGGGCTAAACCAGCCGCCCACGAAGGAGAACAGGAACATGGCAATCAGCATGATCAGGCCCACCATCGCCAGCCGGTTCCGGAAGAACCGCTTGGCGACCATAGCGCCGGGGGTCAGCACCTTGACCCGGCGGTCATCGTTCAGGGAGTACTGCTCCTCCTGAGGGGGAGGGGCTGCGTTTTTACGTTCTTCTCTCTTGTTTTCGCTCATGGTTTCCTCCTCCTCTCCTATGCCGACACGCGGACCCGGGGATCGACCAGGCCATACACAATGTCGGTCAGCAGATTGCAGGCCAGCGTCAAAACCGCCAGGAAACACATATAGAACATGCTGAAGGGAATATCACCGGCCACCATCGCCTGATAGGAGGTGTAGCCAATGCCTGGGATGGAAAACAGCGTCTCGGTGATCAGCGCGCCGGAGAACAGGCCGGGTAGGGAGCCGCCGATAATGGTCACCAGGGGGATCATGGTGTTCCGGAAGGCGTGCTTGTAGATGACCTTCCCCTCAGGCAGACCCTTGGCCCGGGCCGTGCGGATGTAGTCGGCACTCAGGACCTCCAGCATATTGGTGCGGGTATAACGCATCAGGGAGCCGATGGAGATAATGACCAGCGTTGCGATGGGCAGCACCAGATGATAGGCCATATCGCAGAACTGCCCCCAGGGACCCAACTGGGCAAAGTTGCGGCCCACCAGACCGGTCAGGTCAAACCAGCCCAGCTTGACAGAGAACACCAGCTTGAGCAGCGCCGCAAAGAAAAACGTGGGCAGGGACATACCGATCAGGGCGATGGTGGTGATGGCGTAATCCACCCGGGAATACTGCCGGACGGCGGCGATGACGCCCAGCGGGATGGCAATGACCAGCTCCAGCAGGAAGGAGATACCGGCCATAACCACGGAGACGCCGATGACCTCGGCAAACTTCTCGGTGACGGGGACAGTGAACTTCCAACTGTCGCCAAACTGGCCCCGGATCGCCTGGCTGCACCAGCTCAGGAAGCCGGGGATGATCCCCTTGTCCAGACCGTACTGGGCGTTGAGCTGCTCCAGCCACTCTTCGTAGCTCTTGGAGCCGGGGGCGGTGGCCCGCTGCTGCGCCATGGACTGCACATAGGAGGTGGGCAGGCAGCGCATCATCGCGTAAATGATGAAGGCCACCAGAAACAGGATCACAACAGACAACAGGATCCGTTTGATGATGTATTTGGACATACTTTGCTGCATAAACGTTTTCCCCTTTCCTTTCTATTTTTCGCGGACCGGGGATGTCCGCAGGCGTTGTATCGCCTTGTTACGCTAAAAAAATCTACAAACGCAAGGGAGTCGTTCCAAGGCGCTGGAGCGGCTCCTTTGCGCTTGTAGTCCGCACGTTTGTTATATCATTTGTCATATAAAATGAACAATGGCGACCGGGCCGGAGCCCGGCCGCCCACGTCTCCCGGCCTATTCAGGGGCCGGGAGAAATCGCTTGTCAAACAGGGTCAGTCGCTCAGTTCATCTCGATGAGCTCGACCTCAGACATCCAGCTCCAGTAAGGCGTCATATCAGACGTGACGGTGTCGGTGTTGACCCGCTCGGTGGAGACCAGGTAGTTTTCGCTGCGCTGGTAGACGGGGATCTCAACGCCCCAATCCAGGATGATCTCCATGGCGCTCTTGTACAGCGTCTTGCGGAAGGTCTGGTCGGTGGACTGGCGGGCGGTCATGATCAGCTCGTCCAGGTCTGCATCGTTGATGGCGTAGTAGTTGGTGGAACCCGCGCTGTGATAGAGCTGATACATGTCGGGGTCGGTGGAAGCCTGCCATGCGGCGACCCACATATCGGCCTCGCCGGACTGGTAAGCGGCGTACAGCTCAGAAGCGTCGGCGTGGTCGTTGATGGTCAGGGTGATACCGATGGTGGCCAGAGCGTCAGCGGCGTTGCTCAGCAGCAGGAAGGAGGGGTGGTCACCGGTGCCGGAACCGCCGATGTGGACGGTGTAGGTCAGGGAAGCACCCTCAGGAGCGGCGGTGACAACGCCGTCCTCCACGGTGTAACCGGCGGCGGCGAAGTAGCCCAGAGCGGCGTCCAGAGCGGCGGCATACTTGTCGTCCACGCTCATGTCATCGGTATAGATGCTGTTGCCGTCCACGTCCACGGAATAGGCCACCTGATAGCCGTCGTCCGTGACCTGGGGGGCTGCCCAGCTTGTGCTGGAAATGGGATAGTTGATGACGGAAGCGGTCTCGCCGTAGTAGGAGTCGATGGACTCGTCACGGTAGACGGAGAAAACAGTGGCGAACGCCTTGCGCAGCGCCTTGGAAGCATCGGAAGAGGCGTCGTCGCCCACCTTCACGTTGTCCGCGCAGATACCGATGTAGCCATAGCCGCGGAAATCGTACAGATAAGTGGTGATGACATCACCGACCAGCTCGCCGTTGGAGTTGTAGGTGGTGATCTCGTCTGCCCGCTCAGCAGAATAGGCGGGGTCGGCGATGTCCACAGTGCCGGTGACGATGCCGGAGATCTTGTCGTCCTCAGAGGTGATCTCCATGAAGTTCAGATACTGGGTAGCAGGCTCGCCCTTGAAGTAATAGGGGTTGGCCTCCATGTAGACCACGCCGTTGGAATACTCGTTGAAGATGTAGGGACCGGCGCCCATGGGAGCGGGGGTCTTATCCTTGATGCTGCTCAGGTCGCCCTTGGTGAAGCCGAAGGAGTGGCCGTCGTAGTCATACAGGCTCTCGTCCCCGTAGTAAGCCAGCGGGGTGATGGGCAGGGACAACTGATAGATGAAGGTGGCGTCCAGCTCGGTGGTGATAACGTCCATGCTGTAGTCGCCGGTGCGGACGATGCCGGAAACGTAGTCGGCGGACTCGCCGGTCTCGATGCCGATGGAGTAGGCGTCATAGTCCTCCATCAGGTCGAACAGGGAGGTGTAAGCAGCCTCAGTGTCGGACAGAGTGGCGTAGTCGCCTGCATAGCTCTCCACCAGCAGGTTCCAGAAGTCCTCGGCGGTGGCGTCCGCAGCCAGGCCCTCAAAGCCCCAAGCGGCGGCGGCTGTGGCAACGTCGCCCTCCTCAGCAACGCCTGCGTCCACGCAGTAGTCCACGATCTCCTGGGCGAAGGCGGTGCCTGCCTGGGTCAGGTCGGCCCAGAAAGCGGTCTGGGTCTCTTCATCCCAATAGGTGAAGTCGGTGTTGTCCTGACCGGCTGCGGCCAGCAGGTCGAACAGGGTGCTCATGCCGCTGCGGTAGGCGTCCAGGCCCTCGATGGGGCAGGAATACAGCGTGGTGGAGCCGTCATAGGTGGGATCCAGGAACACATACATGGCGAAGATCACGTCGTCGATGTCGGCATAGGTGCCGTCGGAGAACTGGATGTCGTCCCGCATGGTCACGCTGTAGGTGACGGTGCCGTCGTCGTTCTCGGTGACAACGATGTCAGAGGTGCCATAGTAAGTGTAGTCGGTGCCGTTGTAGGAGAGATTATAGCCCTCGATGCCGCTGAGGACAGGCTCGCCCACGCGGTCGGTGTACATCAGGAACGCCTGGGTCATCTCCTCCACGTTGACGTCGTCCACGCTGGCGGCGAAGAACGGAGAGAACTTCTGTTCCAGACCGGTCACGCTGGCCACCAGAGTGTCGCTGTCCTCCTCGGTGGTGGCGGCACTGCTGTCGGTGGATGTGTCAGCGCTGCTGCTGCCGCCGCAGGCGGCCAGGGACAGGACCATCGCCAGCGCCAGGATCAGCGCAAGCAGTTTCTTGGCTTGTTTCATTTTGCTTCCTCCTTGTTTTTTCCCAGTCTCCGCCACCGAAAGGACATTCTCTGTTCCGTGTGCAACACGGAACAGAGCGGGAGCGCTCCCGCTCGCCTTGCGGCCAGTTCTCCGGCCGGCGATACTGTTCATTTTATAATAGTCTTTTTATGATAGCTTGTCAATTTCATAATTCAAAATTTTCGGATGTTCCAAAAACTTTCTTAAATTTCCCCAATTTTCTCCCATCGCATGTTTGAAAGCGCCCTTCTCGCGGTGAGAATGCCTGAAAATGCCAGGATTTCCAGGCAGAGCAGCCCCAAAACAGGAAGCAACGCTTCGCCGCCGCCCGCGAGGAACACATCCAGCAGCTCCCCCAGGACGGTCAGGGCGGTCCCGACGGCGGCGACAATCGCCCGCCGGGGAATGCTGCCCACCGTCTCCTCATAGACATAGGCCCGGAGGGGGTCGCCGCCTGTGACCAGGCGGCCAATGCCCCAGCCCATGCTGACAGAGGCCACCATCTGGACCACATAGGGGAGGATGACGTAGGCGCGCTGCTGCATCCCGGTGCCGGGGATGCAGCCCGCGGCGACAGTGGCGGCGAAGGACGCCGCCCAGAGAACGGCCAGCCCCGCCATGGCCCGGCGGCGGCTTTTGCCCCCGTCCTGATAAGCGTAATGGTCCCCGGTGTAGACATACTCTCCGCTGGCGGTCCGGTGGAACTCGTCCGTATGGGCGTTGACGCCCCACTTGCGCCCCGCCATCAGGCAATGCCCGTCAGGTCAAAGTTCGCCAGCCATTCCCTTGCGGCCTGACAAACCTCCCGGAGGCAGCTCTCCTCAAAGGGACTCTTCAATCCGGCGTTTTTCAGCAGGTCAGTGAAGGTGGCGGAACCGCCCTGGCTGGTGTAGGCCATATAGTGCTGCCAGGCGTCGGGCAAATTCTTTTGGATCATGGCCCAAAACTCCAGAGAGACCGTCTGGGCCAGGCAGTAGTCGATGTAGTAGAAGGGAGACGAGTAGATGTGATGCTTCAACTGCCAGTGCTCTCCCTCGCTGTAGAAGGGGATCTCGCCGTCCAGCCGCATCCAGGGCATATAGGTCCCCATCAGCTCCTTCCAGACCCCGTGGCGCTGGGCGGGCGTCAGGTCGGGCTGCTCGTAGACGATGTGCTGGAAGTGGTCCACCATCGTCCCATAGGGGATGAAGGTCAGCGCGCCGGACAGGTGGCTGTAATAGAACTTCCGGGTGTCCTCCCCAAAGAAGCCCTCGGCCCAGGGCCAGGCGAAGAACTCCATAGACATGGAGTGGACCTCGCAGGCCTCCATGCTGGGCCAGCGGGAGGACAGGGGGACCCGCTTCCGGTTGAGGTACTCGGCAAAGGCGTGGCCCGCCTCGTGAGTGACCACCTCCACATCTCCCTGGGTGCCGTTGAAGTTGGCGAAGATGAAGGGGACCTCATAGTCCGGCAGGCTGGTGCAGTAGCCGCCGCCGGCCTTGCCCTCGGTGCTGAGCACATCCAGCAGTTCGCCGTCCAACATGACGCGGAAAAATTCGCTGGTTTCCGGGCTTAATTCATCGTAAAACTTCTTCCCCTGGGCCAGGATGTCCTCCGCCGACCCCTGGGGCCGGGGATTGCCGGAGCGGAACTCCAGGGCGTTGTCCGCAAAGCTCATGGGGTATTCCTTCCCCAGCCGTTTGGCCTGCTCCCGATAGATGCTGTCCGCCACAGGGACCAGATACTTCACCACGGCGGCCCGGAACTGCTCCACGTCCTCCTTGGTGTAGCAGTTGCGGCCCATGCGGTAGTAACCCAGGGTGGTATACCCCTCGTACCCCAGCTTTTTGCCCATCGTGTCCCGCAGGTGGACCAACTGGTCATAGATGCTGTCCATGCGGTCCTGGTGGTCCTTGTACCACTGGCCCTCCGCTTTCCACGCGGCCAGACGGCGCTCGTCGTCCGGGTCGCTCTTGAAGGGGGTCATCTGGCTCAGGGTGTACACCCCGCCCTCAAAGGGGACTTGGGCGGAGGCCAGCAGCTTCTCGTATTCCTGGGTCAGGTCGTTCTCCTGCTGGAGTTCGGGGACGATCTCCGGTGAAAAGGCTTTCAGCTCCAGCTCCGCGTTGGTGAACATCAGCTCGCCGTACTCCCTGGCAAAGTCGGCCCGGAAGGGGCTGGCCAGCAGCGCCAGCGTCCACTCCTGGCTGACCGCCTGGAGTTCCGGCGTAGCGGCGTTCCAGAATTTAGATTCTTCGTCGTAGAACCCATCCCGCGTGTCGATGGAATGGCGGATGCTGGCCAGCGTCGCCTGGGTGTTGATGTGTTTTTCCAGTTCCTGTTCCTCCAGGAACACCTGTCGGGCTGTCTCGTAGTCCGCCGCGCTTTGCAGCCGCTCGGTCAGAGCGGTCTGCTGGTTTTTCAGCGCCTCCAGGTCCGGGCGCTCGTACTTCATCTCAGAAAATTTCAAGTTGCGTTCCTCCACAGTATTCTGCCGCCGCGCCGACGGCGTATTGCGAATGATAAAGGGAATTATACTTCACTTCCCGACATTTTGCAACCCCTTGGGGTCTCCGCTGAAGCCTCCCCGCTGGGAATTTCCTTCGGTCACAACAGAAGCGGGTTCGGTGGAGACAGGCAGGGAGGCACGAAGTGCCGCTTGACGGCAAATGTCGATTTTCTCCGGGAAGTTGGCAAAAGCTATTCCCAATCGCGCACATAATATGATATACTATTAAAAATCGTGTTTTCGGCAGAAAAAAACAGAAAGGACCGGGCGCTATGAGTCAATATTCAATTTTGCTTGTGGACGATGAGGAAGATGTGCTCCGGGTCATTTTGCGCAAATTGGACTGGGAGAACCTAGGCTTTTCTATCGTTGGCTATGCAAAAAATGGAAGGGAAGCGCTAGAGCTGGCAGAGGATCTGCAGCCCGATGTGGTGATGACTGACATCAAAATGCCCTACATGGACGGGCTGGAGATGGGCCGCCGAATAAAGGAGATCTGTCCCCAGGTCAAAATCGTCATTTTTTCCGGTTTTGACCGGTTCGAGTATGCCCAGGAGGCCATCAAGCTGGAGGTGGAGGAGTATATTCTCAAGCCCATCGACGCCGACAAGCTGCGCAGCGTGTTCCTGCGCCTGCGGGAAAAACTGGACCGGGAGCGGGCCGAAAAAAGGGACATTGACAAGCTGCACCAGTACTATATGGAAAGCCTGCCGGTGCTACAGGAAAATTTTTGGTTCTATAATAAATGTTGGGGTCAGGTAAAGCACCTGGCCCCAAATTCA
>JAJPXR010000180.1 GCA_021205375.1 Clostridiales bacterium
TCCTGGTGGGCAAGGTCACCCCCAAGGGCGAGACCGACCTGACCGCCGAGGAGCGGCTGCTGCGGGCCATCTTCGGTGAGAAGGCCCGCGAGGTCCGGGACACCTCCCTGAAAGTCCCCCACGGCGAGTACGGCACCGTCATCGACGTGAAGGTGTTCACCCGCGAGAACGGCGACGAGCTTGGCCCCGGCGTCAACGAGTGCGTCCGAGTCTACATCGCCCAGAAGCGGAAGATCTCCGTGGGCGACAAAATGGCCGGTCGTCACGGCAACAAGGGCGTGGTCTCCCGCATCATGCCCGTGGAGGATATGCCCTTCCTGCCCGACGGCACCCCCTTGGACATCGTGCTGAATCCCCTGGGCGTGCCCTCCCGTATGAACATCGGTCAGGTGCTGGAGGTCCATCTGGGCTACGCAGCCAAGACCTTGGGCTGGAAGGTGGCCACCCCCATCTTCAACGGCGCTACCGAGAGAGACATTCAGGACCTGCTGAAACAGGCTGGTCTGAACGAAAACGGCAAGAGCTGGCTCTATGACGGGCGCACCGGCCAGCGGTTCGACAACCCCGTCACCGTGGGCTATGTGTACTTCCTCAAGCTCCACCACCTGGTGGACGATAAGATCCACGCCCGTTCCACCGGTCCTTACGGCATGGTCACCCAGCAGCCGCTGGGCGGCAAGGCCCAGTTCGGCGGCCAGCGCTTCGGCGAGATGGAGGTCTGGGCGCTGGAAGCCTACGGCGCGGCCTACTGCCTCCAGGAGATGCTGACCGTCAAGTCCGACGACGTGACCGGCCGTGTCCGCACCTACGAGGCCATCGTCAAGGGCCACAACGTGCCCAAGCCCGGCGTGCCGGAGTCCTTCAAGGTGCTGATGAAAGAGCTGCAAGCCCTGTGTCTGGACGTCCGTGTTCTGGACAAGGACGGCAACGAAGTGGAACTGAAAGACGATGACGACGACGATGTCATCCAGCCCGGCCGCCGCTTCGACGACGACGATTTTGCACCTTATCCCAACTCCAACGCTGGCGGCGGCGACAGCGAGTACGCCAGCCACGGCTTCACCACCGGCAAGATGGAGGCCGACGGCAGCGTGACCTCCGACGTGGAGTTTGAAGAGGGCGATTTTATCACCGACGACGCTGACAACCTCAGCGACGGCATGGATGACGATGAAGAATAAAGGCGAGGAGGTAAATTGAGATATGAGTTGTCCTGATTTTGACGCCGTAAAAATTTCTATTGCCTCTCCGGAGCAGATCCGGGCATGGTCCTATGGCGAGGTGAAAAAGCCGGAGACCATCAACTACCGCACCCTCAAGCCAGAACGGGACGGCCTGTTCTGTGAGCGCATTTTTGGCCCTACCAAGGACTGGGAGTGCCACTGCGGTAAGTATAAGAAGATCCGCTACAAGGGTAAGATCTGCGACCGCTGCGGCGTGGAGGTCACCCGTTCCAAGGTGCGCCGGGAGCGCATGGGCCACATCGAGCTGGCCGCTCCCGTCTCCCACATCTGGTATTTCAAGGGCATCCCCCCCCGGATGGGCCTGATTTTGGACATTTCTCCCCGAATTTTGGAGAAAGTGCTGTATTTCGTGGCCTATATCGTCACCGACCCCGGCAACACCCCCCTGGTCAAGAACCAGATTCTCACCGAGAAGGAATACCGGGACATGCGGGAGAAGTACGAGGACGATTTCGACGCCGGAATGGGTGCCGAGGCCATCAAGAAGCTGCTGGAGGACATCGACCTGCAAGAGCTGTACGACAGCCTGATGGCCGACCTGAAAAAAGCCTCCGGCCAGAAGAAAGCCCGCATCGTCAAGCGGCTGGAAGTGGTGAGCGCGTTCCTGCACTCCGGCAACCGGCCTGAGTGGATGATCATCGAGGCGCTGCCCGTCATCCCCCCGGATATCCGCCCCATGATCCAGCTCGACGGCGGCCGCTTCGCCACCTCCGACCTGAACGACCTGTACCGCCGGGTCATCAACCGCAACAACCGCCTGAAGCGCCTCCAGGACCTCCGCGCCCCGGAGATCATCGTCCGCAACGAGAAGCGGATGCTCCAGGAGGCCGTGGACGCCCTCATCGACAACGGACGCCGGGGCCGGGCCGTCACCGGCGCCAACAACCGGGCGCTGAAATCCCTGTCTGACTTCCTGAAGGGCAAGCAGGGCCGTTTCCGCCAGAACCTTCTGGGCAAGCGCGTGGACTACTCCGGCCGAAGCGTTATCGTGGTCGGCCCTGAGCTGAAAATCTACCAGATGGGCCTGCCCAAGGAGATGGCTGTGGAGCTGTTCCGCCCCTTCATCATGAAGAAGCTGGTGCAGGACGGCGTGGCCAACAACATCAAATCCGCCAAGAAGATGGTGGACAAGGGCCGCCCGGAGGTGTGGGACGCCCTGGAGTACGTCATCAAGGATCACCCCGTCATGATGAACCGTGCGCCTACCCTGCACCGCCTGTCCATCCAGGCTTTTGAGCCGGTGCTGGTGGAAGGCCGCGCCATGAAGCTGCACCCCCTGGTCTGCACCCCCTTCAACGCTGACTTCGACGGCGACCAGATGGCCGTCCACGTCCCCCTGTCCGCTGAGGCCCAGGCCGAAGCCCGTGTGCTGATGCTGTCGGCCAACAACCTGCTCCGTCCTCAGGACGGCGGCCCCGTCACCACCCCCTCCCAGGACATGGTGCTGGGTTCCTACTACCTGACCTATGAGAAAGACCCCCTGGTGCAGGAGGACAAGTGCTTCGAGACCTGCGCCGACGCCGTGGCCGCCATGAACGCGGGCACCATCGCCGGGGACGAGAAGATCTGGGTGCGGGACACCGACGAAAAGCGGTATCAGCCCTGGATCGCCACCAACGCCTTCCTGTGCCAGGACGCCCTGAACCAGGGCGCAGCGCTGCCCCGTGAGATTTACAAGTGCTTCGCCTCCGACACCGAGGCGCGGCTGGCCTACGAAGAGGGACTGCTCCGCCGTCCCAAGATGCTCCACACCACCATCGACCAGACCAACCCCATCAACTGGGACGACCTGGACATCCACGAACCTATCCTGGTCCGCCGTACCGGGGAGCTGAACGGCGAACCCGTCACCCGCATGGTGCGCACCACCGTGGGCCGTCTGATCTTCAACGACCAAATCCCCCAGGACCTGGGTTTTGTGGACCGCACCGACCCGGAGCACTGCCTGGACCCCGAAATCAACAGCATCTGCGGCAAGAAGCTGCTGGGCAAGATCATCTCCGCCTGCATCAAGCAGCACGGCTTTGCCGATTCCGCCGTCATGCTGGACGGCATCAAGGCCCAGGGCTACCACTACTCCACCATCGGCTCCCTGACCGTCTCCATCTACGATATGACAATCCCCCAGGCCAAATACGCTCTGGTTGACGCTTCCGAGAAGCAGGTGGTCAAGATCGAGCGGCAGTTCCGCCGCGGCCTGCTGACCGACGACGAACGTTACCGCCTGGTGGTCCGGGAGTGGGAAAAGACCACCAAGGACGTTTCCGACGCCCTGACCGAGTCCATGGACCAGTACAACCCCATCTTCATGATGGCTGACTCCGGCGCACGTGGTTCTCAGGCCCAGATCCGTCAGTTGGCCGGTATGCGCGGCCTGCTGGCTAACACCGCCGGTAAGACCATTGAGATCCCCGTCAAGGCCAACTACCGTGAGGGCCTCTCCGTGCTGGAGTACTTCATCTCCAGCCGAGGCGCACGAAAGGGCATGTCCGACACCGCTCTGCGTACCGCTGACTCCGGTTACCTGACCCGCCGCCTGGTGGACGTATCCCAGGAGGTCATCGTCCGGGAGGAGGACTGCGGCACCGACGACGGCATCATGGTCTACGAGATCGCCGAAAACGGCCAGGTCATCGAGACCTTTGCCGAGCGCATCAATGGCCGCTTCCTCTGCGAGCCGCTGTGCGACCCGGAGACCGGCGAGGTGCTGCACAACCCCAAGACCGGCCGCACCTTCGACACCGAAACCATCATCTTTGCCGAGGACGCCGAGTTCCTGGAGGCTCACGGCATCAAGCAGGCCAAGGTCCGTTCTGTGCTGACCTGCCACGCCCGCCGGGGCGTCTGCTCCAAGTGCTACGGCCTGAACCTGGCCCTCCAGGAGCGGGTGGGCATCGGCGAGGCCGTCGGCATCATCGCCGCCCAGTCCATCGGTGAGCCGGGTACCCAGCTCACCATGCGTACCTTCCACACCGGCGGCGTTGCGGGCGGCGACATCACCCAGGGTCTTCCCCGTGTTGAGGAGCTGTTCGAGGCCCGCCGTCCCAAGAAGATGGCGCAGTTGGCGGAGATCTCCGGCAAATGCACCATCGGCGAGCAGCACAAGGGTACCCTCGTCAGCGTGACCCTCACCGCCGACGACGGCGACACCCGCACCTATATGCTGCCCCAGGCTCAGTTGCTGGTGAAGAACGGCGACTTTGTGGAGAAGGGCACCCAGCTCATTCCCGGCGCCCTCTATCCCCAGGACGTGCTGCGCATCCAGGGCATCCACGCCCTCCACGAGTACCTGGTCAAGGAAGTTTTGAAGCCTTACCGCAGCCAGGGCGTGGACATCAACGACAAGCACATCGAGGTGATCTGCCGCCAGATGATGCGCCGTGTCCAGGTGGACGAGGCAGGCGACTCCGACCTGCTCTCCGGCTCCAACATCAGCCTGGCCAACTTTGAGGACGCCAGAGACGCGGTCCAGGCCCGTATCGACGCGGGCGAGGTCCACGAGGACGGCACTCCGTTGGTGCTGCCCACCTGCACCCGCCTGCTGCTGGGCATCACCAAGGCGGCCCTGGCCACCGACTCCTTCTTGTCCGCCGCCTCCTTCCAGGAGACCACCAAGGTGCTCACCGAGGCCGCCATCTGCGGCAAGGTGGACCCCCTGACCGGCCTGAAGGAAAACGTCATCATTGGTAAGCTGATTCCCGCCGGCACCGGCATGGACCAGTTCCGCTGCGACGACCAGATTTCCGACGACGGCAACGTCGTCTCCCAGGAGGAACCCGCCGCCACTGACGAGGACCTCTTCGTGGAAGAGGATACCGCCCCGGTGGAGGCTGTCCCTGTGGGCAGCGACGCGACGGTGTAAATCTTAGTCAATCACAATAACCAGCAATACAGCCCCGTCCGCTTCGGCGGACGGGGCTTTTGCTACAAAAAGCGCCCGCAGGACGAAACCTGCGGGCGTTCCTCTTTATTTTGGCTGTACCAACTCAATTCCATGGTACAACACATTTTACTCTTCGGGCTGTGAGATGACCTCGCCGCTCAGGACGGCCTGCATCAGCTCCTTGGCGGTCTCCACAGTTTCTTCATCCGGAATCATCACGTAGTTGGGTTTGCTCAGGGAATAGGTGGACGAATTTCCATCAGAACCGTTGACGCTGTATGTGATGATGTCCCAATCTGCGCCGGTGCTGAGTTGGTTGTTCACCAGGCCGGCGATCAGGTCGTAGGGCAGAGTGGTCTCAAAGTTCTCCTCTACCGCCGTCAGAATAGAGCTGTACTTCACCAGAATATCCGGGGAAATGGCCTTGTCGATGATGGCCTGAATCAGCGCCATCTGATTCTTCCCCCGCTGCCGGTCTCCGGTGGCAAAGGCGTACCGCTCCCGGGCGAAGTCGAGGGCTTGCGCCCCGTCCACATCGTTGTATCCTTCCACAAAGGTATAGCTGTTGTGGGCGGAGGTAAAGGCGTATTCCGAATAGACCGTCACACCGCCCAGCGCATCGACAATATCTTCAAAGCCATCAAAGCTCACCCGGAAATAGTAATCCACGTCGATGTCGTAAAGCATCTCCATGGTATCCACACAGACAGAGATGCCGTAAATGCCCGCGTGAGTCAGCTTGTCCTTCACTCCGTTAGAGATGGACAGCGGCACATAGTAGTCACGGGGCGTAGAGACCAGCAAAATCTGGTGGGTCTCCGTATTGACCGTGGCCAGGATGTTCACATCGCTGCGGGTCTTGGCGACCAGCCCGTTCCGGCTGTCCACGCCGCTGATGTACACGGTGAAAACGGTGTCTGAAAGCTCCGTCTCCACGTACTCCTCTGTCTCTTCCAGTTCTTCTTCTACACTCAGTCCCGTGACCTCTCGGATCTGGTCCTCGATGTCCTCATAGCCTTCTATTTCCGCGATGACATCAAGATAGGCGTTGTTCAGGAGGATCGCCCGACATTCCTGGTCATACAGCGCGTCCACCAGGTCTGTCAGTCCATCGTATTCCGCCGTCGTGATTTCGGTGTCCAACTCCTCATTGAGCTGTTCGATGGCGCCATCCGTACTGGTTCTATCCAACTCAGACAGGATACCAAAGGTATCCTCTTCCAAATCGTTCAGCACCTCTGCCGTGTCATCGGTCAAAACATAAACACCCACATAGGACACTTCGCTGCTGACAGTGGTGATGTTGTTCAAGGTACTGGTGACCTTATTCATCGCCATAATGCCATAGACCATGACGGCTGCCACCAGGACGCTGAGCACGGTTCCCGTAATAAAGCGTCCCCGCTTCTCCGTCCGGTGGGTCAAAAAGCCCAGGAAAACCACCAGAAGGAGCAGCAGGATCACCACTGGCGCCAGGAACTTCACGGGGATCATCGCGCTTCGCACAAAAGCAATGTCAATTGCCAGCATGAGCACCGCCAACACGCCAGTGAGAATCCCTCCAGGTATGGCGGAGCCGCTGTTTCTGACGCCTTCTGTCTGTGTCTGTTCGGAACGATTGCGGTTCATTCCACATTCCTCCTCTTTGTTTTACGCTTACAGCAATTGGATTTTTTAAGTTTTTAACAGCCGACGCCACTTGTGAAGGCCGGCCTCACAAAACGAAGAAATGCTTCTGCAAATGGGTCCAAGCTATGCTGCAAAATAAAGTTATACCATGAAACCGGGACAAATGCAAGTGTGGATCAGCACCTGTGCAGGCGCTTCGGTTTGAGCCTCCCAAGCCTGTGCAGCGGCATTTTTTCCAACGTTATCCTAATACTTCCTCACATTTTTTCAATGCAGCCGCAATGACCTGATCCATATCGTAATATTTATACTCGCCGAGACGACCTCCGAAGATAACATTCGGTTCCTGGTCGGCAAGCGCTTTGTACCGCTCATACAAATTTCCATTCTTTTCATCATTGACCGGGTAGTACGGCTCATCTCCAGGCTTCCATTCCGAACTGTACTCACGGCTGATGACAGTCTTTGGCAGGTCATTCCCATTTTCGTCCTTGCCAAACTCAAACCATTTGTGCTCAATGATCCTCGTCCACGGCGTATCACGATCTGTATAATTCACAGCCGCATTGCCCTGGAAGTTCGGCATATCAAGCAGTTCCGTCTCAAACCGAACGGAACGATATTCGAGGTATCCCAGAGAGTAACCGAAATACGCGTCGATTGGGCCTGTATACACCACTTTTTCTGCCAGCGCATCCAGCTCAGCCTTATGCTCCAGGTAATCCGTGCTCAATCGAACCTCTACACCCTCCAGCAGATTCTCGATCAGCTTTGTGTACCCGCCGATCGGGATACCCTGGTAAAGCGCATTGAAGTAGTTATTGTCAAAGGTCAGCCGCACCGGCAGGCGTTTGATGATGAACGCAGGAAGGTCCTTGCAGTCTCTTCCCCACTGTTTCTCTGTATAGCCTTTGACCAGTTTTTCGAAAATATCACGACCGACCAACGAAATGGCCTGCTCCTCCAGATTCTGCGGTTCGTGGGTTATCTCTGCTCTCTGCTCGTTGATCTTCGCCTCAGCTTCCGCAGGCGTCACCACACCCCACATCTTGTTGAAGGTGTACATATTGAACGGCATAGAGAAAAGCTCGCCCTTATAATTGGCCACAGGAGAGTTCGTAAAACGGTTAAACTCGGCAAATTGTGTGATATAAGCCCAAACTTTCTTGTCGTTTGTATGGAAGATATGGGCGCCGTATTTGTGGACATTGATCCCTTCGATGTTCTCTGTGTAGATGTTGCCGCCTACGTTTGCCCGCTTGTCAATCACAAGTACGGATTTACCGTGAGCCTTCGCTTCATGCGCAAAGATGGCGCCAAATAAACCGGAACCCACTACCAGGTAATCATACATTTCAAAAGTCCCCCTCGTTTTCAATATGCTATCTTTATTCGCAAAGCATCCATATATAGTCGCCTTCTTCGGCTGTAGTGAAACTGTTTTTTCGCTATTCAGCAGTTTCCCGCTCAAGGACTTTCGTCACCGCATCCGCAACATCCCGCTGGATGTCCCCGATGCTTCGCATTGCTCCCGCCTGGCAACATTCGATCACGTTCCATCCGAGCTTTTTCACGCAATAACGTGCGGCTTCCTGTGACCGCCTCAGATAGTCCAGATCCTTCTCATGGATGTCCTTCTTCTCTTCGTGGCCCGCATATCGCTTGGTCATCAGCGCCTGGCTGACCTCCGGGTCAACATGCAGGTAAACGGTCAGTGCCGGCTCCGGGATGCCCAAAAGCTGATATTCGTAGGTGAACAGCCACTCTAAATAGGTATCCCACTGCTCCTTTGGCAGCTTGGAACACTGATGCACTGCGTTGGATGTGGTGTATCGGTCTGCGATCACGATCCCGCCTGCATCCAGGAAACGCTTCCAGTCCTTCTTGTAGCTCGCGTAGCGGTCCACCGCATAAAAGCTGGACGCAGCATAGGCGTTCACGTCATCCGGGTGAGTGCCAAACGCCCCGTTTAAGTACATCTTCACCAGTGCCGATGAATCACTTCCGTAATCCGGAAAGGAGACCTTTTTGACCGGCCGCGGGCCACCTTGCAGCGC
Organism: Clostridiales bacterium; assembly: GCA_021205375.1. Lineage (GTDB taxonomy): Bacteria > Bacillota > Clostridia > Oscillospirales > Oscillospiraceae > Onthomonas. The sequence continues at coordinate 8,814 of JAJPXR010000180.1, forward strand.
CTGACAGAGCAGCTCCGCCTGGGTGGCTTTTCCGCTTCCGTCCAGTCCCTCGATGACGATCAGAGTTCCACCTTTCGCGTTTCCCTCTTGTTCTTTCATCCCTTTTCACGTCCTTCTCCCTGTGTATGAAAATGGAATCCTGCGGCGGCAATGCACACACGCATTGCCGCCGCCCGTTTCCTCTGTTCACACAGAAAATTTTTCTCCACAAAATCACACAAAATCGCGCACGATGCGCTTTTTACAAACCGGGTCGCAACGTCTTTCAGCTTCTCCTCGCTGATCCAGTCGTACCGCCTGGCGATCTCCTCCGGGATAGAGACCTTGATCCCCTGGTTTTTCTCGATCATCTGCACGAACATCGCCGCTTCCAGCAGGCTGTCCATCGTGCCGCAGTCAAACCAGGCGTAGCCGCGTCCGAACACCTCGACCCGCAGCCGATCCTGTTTCAGATACATTTGGTTCAGCGTGGTGATTTCCAGTTCTCCCCGCTCGCTGGGTTCGACCTGGCTGGCGCTCTGGTACACTCCGGCGGGATAAAAATACAGGCCGGTCACCGCGTAATTGCTCTTGGGATGGGCAGGCTTTTCCTCGATGGAAAGGGCTTTGCCCTTGCCGTCAAACTCCACAACGCCAAAGCGCTCCGGGTCATTGACATAGTAGCCGAAAACCGTGGCAATATCATGGTTTTCCGCATTGTCCACAGCCTCTTTCAGCTTCATGACCATGCCGTTACCGTAAAAAATATTGTCGCCGAGGACCATCGCGCAGGCGTCGTCCCCAATGAAATCTTTCCCGATAATGAACGCCTGTGCCAGCCCATCCGGAGACGGCTGAGTGGCGTATTGCAGATGGATGCCAAACTGACTTCCGTCTCCCAGCAGCCTTTCGAACCGGGGCGTGTCCTCCGGAGTCGAAATCACAAGAATATCCTTGATTTTCGCCAGCATAAGGGTGGACAGCGGATAGTAGATCATCGGCTTGTCGTACACCGGAAGCATCTGCTTCGACTCACAAATGGTAAGCGGGTAAAGCCTTGTACCGGAGCCGCCCGCCAAAATGATACCTTTCATTTTTCTGTTCCTCTCCTGTTTTTCTCTCTGTCAGGTCCCAGTGCAGGCGATCAATCGGCACTTTGCGCCTTCCATTCCGCCAACTCGTCCTCTTTTTCCTGGATCTCCGTCAGAAGCTCAGTCTGCTCCTCGTCTGTTGCCGCCTCGATCACGGCGTCGAGCGTCGTGATCGTGACCGCATCGCTGCTTCGCAGCTCTGCCACCAGAGACAGATAGGTCTCCAGCGTGATCCAGCTTTCCTCATCCGTCTCGTCGGCGGCGACCACCCGGGCCAGCAGCGCCGCGCCCGGATAGGCTTCCAGCGTCTCCAGCACCGTTTCCGCCTGGGTATTCTCTGTCAGCCGGATTCCCACGATTTTCTGCAAATTGCTTTCGCCGTTGTCGCTGTTGGCATCCTCCGCAAAATACCGGATGGCGGTAAAGCCGTTGGCCTCCAAAATTGCATCATAAGCGGAGCGATACTCTCCCTCCCGGAAGCAGTAGACCGTCGGGACCACCCCGGTACGGGTGAGGATGTTCTTCATGTACGTTTCCAGGCTGGTTTGCCAGGCCGCCGTGTTTTCCGCATCGGTTCCGGTCAGTTCCAGGGAGTCATCCCCGCCGATGGCATAGCTCCAGCCGTTCTCCATCATGGTGCGGAACTCCTCGGTCCTCACCTGGTAGTTATCGCCGGTCAGCAGACCATTGGTGAACACGATCGTTCCCGTTTCGCCCTGTTCTGACAACACCGGGTAAATGTTAGGTTCTATGTCAAGAGTTGGGGCAGAGAAAAATAACCCGCAAAAATAGTGAA
>JAJPXR010000129.1 GCA_021205375.1 Clostridiales bacterium
GTGTCGTCCTCCGCCCAGTTGTCCGCCACATAATCCGTCAGGATCTCGGAAAAATACTTGATTTTTTCGCCGTAGTCGGCCTCGATGGGCAGCTTGACCTGGATGCGCCCGTCGTAGTCCAGCAGCACCGTGCTCTCGGAGGACAGGTCGATGGAGACCACGTCCTCCAACAGGGCGTAATCCCGGAGGGGCGTCAACAGCTCCAGCAAACTGCTCAACTGGAGGGTCTGGCTCCCGGTCTCCTCGTCGCTGCCGTCCGGCACGGACAGCATCTCGCCCTGCACCGGGTCCACCGGGGTCAGGCCCAGGATGACGGTGCAGCCCTGGTTGCTGTCCGCCTGCTCCAGCAGCTTGCCGTTCATGTCGATGAACCACCAGACGTCCCCGTCCTGGATGGCTCCCACCGGGTCGGTTTCGGTCAGGGTCAGCACCACGGTGCCGGGCAGTTTTTTCTGAATGGATACGCTGGAGACGTAGGTCAGCCGGGACAACATGGCTGCCGCCGCCCGGTTTTTGTTCAGCAGGAACAGGTTGTCGCCGATGTCGATGCCGGCGGCTTCCAATATCTCCTCCTGGGAGTAACGGTCATCCTGGGCCAGTGCCTCCGTGTTTCCGTCGCTGTCGCGGATGTAGACCTCCACGCCGCTGACCTTGAAAAACACGATGCAGCCCGCGCCGATGGCGGCCAGCACCAGAACCGTCGTGAAAACGACATACAGACCCCAAAGCCGTCCGCTGCCCTGGTAATTGTGCTGGTGTCGTCGTTTGTTCGCCATACGCTTCCCCCTTCACAGCGTCTCACGCTGTCGTTCTGTGCCTGTATCTGTGTCCACGTCCACCCGCCGGATGTCTGCCCCCAGGGAGGACAGATCCTCCTCCAGCCGGGCGTATCCCCGGTCGATGTGGCGCAGCCCGGCGATCTGGCTCTCGCCCTCTGCGGACAGGGCCGCCACGACCAACGCCGCGCCGCCCCGCAGGTCCGCCGCCTCCAGACGGGCGGCGTGGAGCCGGGGCACGCCGCAGACCACGGCCACCCGGCCCTCCACCCGGATATCGGCCCCCATCCGGGCCAGCTCCGCCGCCTGGCGGTAGCGGTTCTCGAAGATGTTCTCCACAAAGACGGCAGTCCCTCGTCCGCCGCAAAAGGCGGCCATGACCATGGGCTGTGCGTCGGTGGGGAAGCCGGGATAGGGGGCGGTTCGGATGGGCCGAACGCCGGTCAGGGGGCGGTCACACCGCAGCTCCACCCGGTTTTCCCTGCCGGAGACGGTACAGCCCGCCTGCCGGAAGGTGTCCAGCACCGGCAGCAGCCACCGCCGGTCCAGCCCCTCCAGGGCCACATGGCCCCCGGTGGCCGCGGCAGCGGCCAGGTAGGTGGCCCCCACGATGCGGTCCGCGATGACGGTGTGTTCGCCCCCGTGGAGAGGCGCGCCGCCACGTATCGTCACGGTGGAGGTGCCGGCCCCGTCGATGTCGGCCCCCAAGGTGCGCAAAAAGTTCTGCAAATCTACAATTTCCGGCTCTCTGGCGGCATTGGAAATGACCGTCACGCCGTCGGCGGCACAAGCCGCCAGCATGATGTTCTCCGTGGCCCCCACGCTGGGCAGGGAGAGGGAAAGCTCCGCGCCGTGGAGCCGTCCCCGGCAGCGGATGCCGCCACAGGCGGCGTCAATCTCCGCCCCCATGGACCGCAGGGCGCTCAGGTGCAGGTCGATGGGCCGTGGCCCCAGCTCACACCCGCCGGGAAAGGACAGCTCCGCCTGGCCGCACCGGGCCAAAATCGCCCCCAGAAAGATGACCGAGGAGCGCATTTCCCGCATGAGGGCGTCGGGGATGTCCATACGGGTCAGGGTGGACGAATCCACCGTCACCGTCTCGCCCTCTCGCTGGACCCGGCAGCCCAAATGCCGCAGGATGGCCACCGCCGCGTCCACGTCGGTCAGGGCAGGGCAGTTATGTATCACGCTGACGCCGCCCGCCAGAATCGCCGCCGCCAAAATGGGCAGCACACTGTTTTTGGCCCCGTGGACGGCCACAGCGCCGGAGAGCGGCCTGCCGCCGCCCACTCGCAACACACGCATAGGGATTCCTCCATTGAACGGATTTATCCCATCCTATGCGCCGGTTGGACGATTTGACAGCGGATTACTTCTGCATCAGGTCCTTCAGCACCTGATAAATGCGCTCGTTGGCGTTGCTGACAAAGAGCCGTTTCAGCTCCATTTGCATCTGCTCCAGCCGTCCCCGGTGGTCCAGCAGGTCGGTGACCTGGTCGTAGAGCTTTTTGCCGGTGCAGTCCGGCTCCAGCATCAGCATGGCCGCCCCCTGGTCGGAGAGGACGCGGGCGTTCTTCTCCTGGTGGTTGGCGGTGACGTTGGGGGAGGGGACCAGGATGCTGGGCCGGGCGATGGCAGAGATCTCCGCGATGGTGGAGGCTCCGGCCCGGCTGAGGACCACGTCCGCCGCCGACATCACCACGGGCATGTCGTAGATATAGTCCCGGATGTCCACGTTGGGGTAGAGGCTTAGGTCAATGCCACGCTCCGCGATGCCGTCCAGCACCCGCTGGTAGTACCGCTGGCCCACGCCGTAGATGTGGTGGAAGGGGGTCCCCGCCTCGATCTCACGGGCGACGAAGTCCACCATATGGTCGTTCATCACCTGCGCCCCAAGGCTGCCCCAAGTGGTGACCACCACGGGCTTGGTGTCCCCAAAGCCCAGCTTGGCGCGAGCCTCCGCCTGGGTCTGGGCGAAGAAGTCCTCCCGGACGGGGGTGCCGGTGACCTCCACCTTGCTCTGGTCCTCGTAGTGGTTCTTGCTTTCCTCAAAGCCCACCATCACCTTGTCCACCACCTTGGCCAGCCGCTGGGTGGTCAGGCCGGGGAAGGCGTTGGACTCGTGGACGGCGGTGGGGATGCCCATTTTCGCCGCCTGGTTCACCACCGGGTAGGAGGCGTAGCCGCCGGTGCCCACCACCAGGTCGGGCTGGAACTCCCGCAAAATCTGTTTTGCCTGGCCGGGGGAGACCAGCAGATTTTTCGCGGTGGTCAGGTTGTGTTTCAGGCTGTTCAGGTTGACTGAACGGTAAAAGCTGGAGATGGTGACGGTACGGATGGGGTAGCCGGACTTGGGCACAAGAGATTCCTCCATGCCGCCGTCGGCCCCCACAAAGAGGATCTCCGCGCCGTCCCGCTCCTGGAACAGGCCCGCCAGGGCTACCGCCGGGTTGATGTGTCCGGCGGTGCCGCCGCAGGTGAAGAGAATTTTCGGGTTCATGATGACATTCCTCCTGGGATGGAGTTTGTGTGTTGGGAAATAGGGAATCGATGGTTGTAGAAACCCCTCCGCCACCGCCTAAAGGCGGCGGCCCTCCTCCCCTTTCAGGGGAGGCAAGAAGGGATAGTGCTTGACTAACAGCTAACAGCTCAATTCTGCTTCGGCGGGGCGATCTGCCGGGAGACGGACAGGATAATGCCCATTTCTACTAGCTGAATGACCAGCGCAGTGCCGCCGTAGGAGAAGAAGGGCAGGGAAATGCCCGTGGCAGGGATGAGGTTCAGCACCACCGCCATGTTCAGGAACACCTGTACCGCCAGCAGAGTGGTGATGCCCACGATGAGCAGGGAGCCGAACCGGTCCCTGGCGTGGAGGGCCAGCCAGTAGCCCCGGATGACCAGCAGGGCGAACAGCACCACAATGAGCGTTGCCCCGATGAAACCCAGCTCCTCACAGATGATGGCGAAGATAAAGTCGTTTTGCTCTTCGGGCAGGTAGAGGTATTTCTGGCGGCTCAGGCCGAAGCCCAGGCCGGTCAGCCCGCCGGAGGCCACCGCGTAGAGGGACTGCACCACCTGATAGCCGGTGTCGGTGGGGTCGGACCAGGGGTCCAGCCAGATGGCGATACGGCTGCTGTTGTAGCCGATGACACCGATGACCACATAGGCCACAGCTCCCATGGCTCCCGCGCCCAGGGCGAACCAGCCTAGTCGAATCCCGGCGGCGAACAGGATGGCCGCGCCTGCGGCCAGCACCAGCAGGGTGCCGGACATATGAGGCTCCATGAGCATCAGCACGGCGATGAGCACCAAAATCACCCCGTAGGGGATCAGTTCCGCCAGGTCGCTCCAGTAGAAGAAGTAGCGAATGTTTTCCCAGGGCTGCGGCCACCGCCGGGCAAACTTCGGCGGCCCCTGCCGCCGCTTGGACAGCCGGGCGGAGAAAAACAGCACCACACCCAGCTTGGCGACCTCCGAGGGCTGGTAGGTCGGCCCGGCCACAAACGCCAGCCGCAGCCAGCGGGTGGCGTTGTTCTGGGTGACGCCCAGCGGGGTCAACACCAGAATCAGCAGCACAATGGCCACCAGCAGCACCGGCACCGACAGGATGCGCAGGTGCTGGTAATCAAACCGGGAGACCAGCAGCATTGCCACAATGCCCAGCACGGCGAAGATCGCCTGCCGCTTGAAGTAATAATAGGGGTCGCCCAGGGTGCCGGTGGCGGCGTTATACCCCGCCGCCTTGTCATAGAGGGCGGCATAGGACGAGGCCGACAGCAGCATGATGAGGCCGATGCCCAAGAGCAGCAGCACCAGCATCAGAAAGGGCAGGTCGATCGGTCCTTTTGCCAGTTGCTGATGGCGGTGCAGTCCCCGCCGGGAAGATTTGACTGCCATACGGCCCCTCCTTTCGTTTGGTAGCTGTTAGCTTTTGCCGTCAAGCGGCACTTCTGCCCTCAAGGGGCACTTCCGAAACTGCGCTTCTCCCTGCGGGGCTTTGCCCCTCCCTGCCCTTTCAGGGGCGGCAAGAGGAGGAACGCTTGTTGTTTGTCCGGCATTTTTGCTCTGCGCTTTTTTGTTAGTAACACATAGCTAATGGCTAATAGCTAACAGCTAATAGCTCCAATCACCGGCCCATTACGCCCAGATACGCCAGCACACACGCCGCGGCGGTGATGCCGGAAAACACGGCGAACAGCTTGTATTCGCTCCAGCCGCCCATCTCAAAGTGGTGGTGCAGCGGGGCCATGCGGAAAATGCGCTTGCCGTGGGTCAGTTTGAAGTACGTCACCTGAATGATATCGGAAGCAGTCTCCGCGATATAGATGATACCCACCAGAATCAAAATCAGCGGCATATCCAGGGCGAAGGCCAGCCCGCAGACCATGCCCCCCAGGAACAGGGAGCCGGTGTCCCCCATGAACACCTTGGCGGGGTGGAAGTTATAGACCAGGAACCCCAGCAGGCCCCCCAGCATGGCGGCGCTGAGGACGCCCAGCTCTGTATAGCCCCACAGCAGCGCCGTGGCCAGGTAGAACACCATCACCGGGATGGTCACGCCGGTGGCCAGGCCGTCCACGCCGTCGGTGATGTTGACGGCGTTCACCGTCCCCACCATCACGAAGGCGGCAAAGACCATGTACACCACCCACGGAATTTCCACCGTCACGTTGGCGAAGGGGATATAGAGGTCGGGGGTCAGATACCCCGTGTTCCGCAGCAGCAGGGTGAACACAATGGCTGCCACCAACTGGAGCAGGAACTTCTGCGCGGCGGTGAGACCCTCGTTCTGGTGGTAGCGGACCTTTTTGTAGTCGTCGATAAAGCCGATGACGCCGAACACCAGGGCAAAGCAGAACACAATGAGCGCCCCGAAGTCACCGCTGACAAAGTCGCTCCACCCCAAAATCACCAGGGCCAAAAAGCTGCCCCCGATGAACATCAGGCCCCCCATGGTGGGGGTACCTTGCTTGGACATATGCCACTTGGGGCCGATCTCCTTGATGGTCTGGCCCGCTTTCAGGGCGTGGAGCCAGGGAATCAGGAAGTGTCCAATAAGCACCGTGGCGGCAAAGGCCACGACCAGGCTGATAATTGCTCTCATCTTTCGCTCCTTCGACCCTCATTCTTTAGGGGTCTTGTTTCTTTCTATTATGTGTCGCCCGCTTGCTCAACTTTCATATATTATGGAGGTAAAAGCGGACATTTTCGGACATTTATTGAGATTTGCTGAACGTATCACTCATCCTGACGCAAACCCCACCGCCACCGCCTGCGGCGGTGGCCCTCCTCCCCTTTCAGGGGAGGCTAGAGGGGTGGTCAATTACCGAACGGTCGTTCTTCGTGGAAAACTTGTACTATGCTGGGCAAAAAAAGCTGACCATACAATAAGCACTATCCCCCCTTGCCTCCCCTGAAAGGGGAGGTGGCACGGCGTAAGCCGTGACGGAGGGGTTTCCCGTCCCCAAACAGATAAGGCTGATGCAAAGGGACACCCGCAAAAGTGAGCAGTCTCTGGCTAACAGCTAACAGCTCATTTCTGTTTGAAATTCCTTTAAAATATCCCGCTCGTCGAAGGGCGCTTCCTCCCGGCCCACCAGCATGGTGGTGCGGTCGCCCCGCCCGGCGAGGATGACCAAATCCCCCGGCTCCGCCGCAGATACCGCCCGGCGGATGGCCTTGGCTCGGTCCGGGACCAGCGTCCCTTTCCGGCCCTGCATCCCGGCGCGGATGTCCCGGCAGATGTCCTCCACCGGCTCGGTGCGGGGGTCATCGGCGGTGAGATAGACCCGGTCGGCCATGCGGGAAATCACCGAGCCGATTTGCGCCCGGCGGCTCCGGTCCCGGTCACCTGGCGCGCCGCAGACCAGCAGCAGCCGTCCCTGGGCCATGGAGCGGGCTGTGAGCAGCAAATTCTCCATCTGCTCCGGGGTGGCGGCGCTGTCGATGAGGGCGGCCACGCCGCCGTCCAGCTCGTGCAGCTCCATACGGCCCGGCACGCCTCCGGCGTGGCCCAGCACCTCCACCATCCGTCCCAGAGGGACGTTCCAGAGCTGTCCCACCGTCAAGGCGGCCAGACTGTGGTAAAGGCCGAAGCCGCCGGGGATGGGCAGCCGCACTCGGGAGATACCCTGGTCGGTCAGGGCCTCGAACTCGATGCGGTTTCGCAGCAGGCGCAGGTTCCGGCCATTGACATCGGCCTCTCCCCGCTTTTCGGCGTAGGTGCGCTTTTTGCCGGGCCACAGCTCCGCCAGGCGGCGCACGTCGCCGTCATCGATGCAGCACACCAGCGTTTCACACCGGCCGACCAGTTTCTGGCACACCAGCTCGGCCTCCTGTGGGTTTTGCAGACTGGTGACCACTGCCAGCTCCAGGGGCAGATGTTCCGCCAGCCCCGCCGCCAGCATGGGGACGGTCATGGTGAACACCGCCCGGTCACATCCCGCGTCCGCCATGCGGTCCAGGATGTCCGGCAGTTGTCGCGCCCACCCCGGCCACGCCGGAGGCGGAAGCACTTCGTCCCGCACGTAGCTGTGGCGGGTGGTGATGAGGCCGGTGGTTTGGTTCGCGCCGTCCTCCAGCATCCGGCGCACCAGATGCGCCGTGCAGGTCTTGCCTGCCCCGCCGATCACCGCCGTCAGCGGGATTCTTGGACTAATCATCAATTTCCTGTCCTGCGTAGTCGGCCACGGCGCTGTCGGTGAAGTTCACCGTAATGACGCTGCCCCGCTCCACCTCGGTCCCGGCGGCGGTGCTCTGGCTGTAAGCCAGCGTGGTGCTGTTGTAGTAGCTGGAGGAGCCGGTGGCCGTCATGTAGAGGTCCAGTTCACTGAGCGCCTCCTTTGCCTGGTCCACCGTCATGCCGGTCAGGTCCGGGACGGTGACGGTGTCGTTGGGGGCCTCCTCCCCCATGTAGAGGATGACCTCGCTGCCGCTGGGCAGGGTGGACCCGGAGGCGGGGCACTGGTCGGTGACGGTCTCCCCGTCGCCCACCACCCGGTAGCTCAGGTCCTTGGCCTCCAGCGCTTCCGCCGCTTCGCTCTCACTCAGCCCTGTCAGAGCGGGCATGGAGACGCTGACGCCGGAGAGGTCGTCGTCGGTATACTGTTTTTCGTAGCCCAGATAGTCCAGGATGTCCGCAATCAACTGGCCTGCCACCGGCGCGGCCATGTTGCCACCGGAGATATAGTAACCGGTGGTGGAGTAGTTGCTGCCCGCCGCGTCCACCTGGGGAGAGTCGAAGGCTACCAGAACGATGATCTCCGGGTCATCCGCCGGAGCGAATCCAACAAAGGAGACGATATACTCGTCGTCCACCAGGGTTTGGGAAGTGCCGGTCTTGCCGCCGATGCGGTAGCCGGACATATAGGCGTTGCGCCCGGTGAAGCTGGTGACGACCCCTTCCAGGATGGTGGCGCAGCGCTGGGAGGTCTCCTCGCTGATGACCTGCCGGACGGGGGTGGTGTCCGCCTCATAGGTGGTGTCGCCGTCGGCGTCCACGATGCTCTGCACCACATGGGGGGTGTAGAGATAACCGCCGTTGACCACCGCGTTGATGGCGGTGATGAGGCTGATGGGGGTGACGGTGAACCGCTGCCCGAAGGAGGCGGTGGCCAGCTCGGTGATGCCGAAGTTGTCCAGGCTCCAGATGACGTTGGCGCTTTCGCCGGGCAGGTCGATGCCGGTGGAGTCCATCAGGCCGAACCGCTCCATATAGGAGTAGAAGGTCTCCGCGCCCAGGCTCTGACCGATAGAGATAAAGGCGGGGTTGCAGGAGTTGCCCACCGCCTCCGCCAGGGTCTGGAGGCCGTGGCCGGAACGGTTGGAGCAGCGGATGGTGTAGTTGGAGACGGTGACGGAGCCGGTGCAGTTGAAGGTGGTCTCCTCGCTGACGACCCCCTCCTGCAACGCGGCGGCCAGCACCAGCGACTTGAAGGTGGAGCCAGGCTCGTAGGTGTCGTTCAGCGCCTTGTTGCGCCACATTTCGTTCAGCGCCTCCGACTCGGTGATGGCCCCGGACTCCACTTCCTCCTGAAGCACTGAGTCGATGATGGTGCTGTAGTTGTTCAGGTCATAGGTGGGACTGCTGGCCATGCCCAAAATGGCGCCGCTGTCGCAGTCCATGACGATGATGAAGCCGCCGTTCTGGGCGTCGTACTTCTCCACGCCGTCCGCCAGCGCGTCCTCGCAGAGCTTCTGGATCTCGGTGGACAGGGTCAGGGTGACGGTGCTGCCGCTCTCCGCGTCGTAATACTCCTGATAGAAGTTCAGCAGGTCGGTGCCGCTGGCGTTCTGGGCGGTGACCACCAGGCCGGAGGTCCCGGACAGCTCGTCGTCCAGCTCGGCCTCGATGCCGTAAGCGCCGCCGTTGTCGTTGGTGAAGCCGATGATCTGGGCGGCCAGGGTGGAATAGGGGTAATACCGCTTGGAGTTGGGGGTCAGGTAGATGCAGCCGGAGAGGTCATATTCATCCATGAACTCTCGCACCGCTTCCTCAGTGGTGGCGTCCAGCTTGGTGGCGATTTTTTTGTACTGGCTGTTGGTGTCCTGACACTTTTCCCGGATGCTGTCGGCCTCCACGCCGTCCAAAATCTCGGAAAGGCCGGTGGCGATGGTCTCTACCACGTCCAGGACCTCGCCGGGGTCCTCGCCCTTCTTCTGGGCCTCCTCCGCGGCGGCGTCCAGCTCCTGCTGCTTGTCATTGATGGCCTTGGGGGACAAAATCACGTCGTAAGCGCTGGCGCTGATGGCCAGCACGTTGCCCTCGGAGTCGTAGATAGCTCCCCGCTGGGCGGAGACGGACAGCTCGCTGGTCTGCTGCTGCACCGCCTTCTGTTCGATCTCGTCGTGGCGGCTGATCTGCCAGTACCACAGCTTGTAGACGATGGGGAGGAACATGACCACGCCGCAAATCACCAGCAGGAACACCGTCCTGCGGAAAATGCGCCGGTTGGCCTGGCGGCTGCTGCTCTTTTTTCGCTTTTGCCTGTTCATTCGTCCACCCCCCCGGCTGTCGAAGAAGGGCGCAAGAATGTACTCTTCTTACGCCCTCTGTTGTTTCTTATGGCTTTTGCCGTTCTCTCGTCCAAAACACTGATATGTCCCGCTTAACTGAAATATGCCCCCAGGCCGGTGAAGAAGGAGACCACTGCCTGCCAGCAACCCCGCAGCCCGGTGGCCTGCTCCTGCTGGGTATAGACCACGGTGTTATCCGGGGAGGAGAACTCGATGTAGACCTTTTGGCTGGCGCTTGGCTCGGTCAGTCCGGCGTCCTCCGCCGCTTGGAGCAGGGTCTCGCTGTCGAACACTTCCTCTTCCTCGGCGGCCAGCTTGGTGTAGGTGTCCTCCAGCTCGGTCAGCTCGGTCTGGGCGGTCATGGTCTCGGCGTAAACGCTGTTGAGCTGGATGTAGCTGGTCAGCACGCCCACCGCCAGCATCGCCACCAGCACGAAACCGGCCACGGCGGTGAGGGAGACGGGCTGCTGCTTGCGCAGCTCTACCGGCTGGCGGCGGGCATTTTTGGCCCGCTGGAGGCCGGTGTCGGAGATGCGCTGCTGTTCCGTGCGCTCCTCGCGCTCCGGCTCATAGGCGACATTGCCGCGGGTGTTGACATCGTAGGCCACATTTCCGCTGATAGCCGTCTGATAAGGGTTCTGTCTTTTGCGTCGTGCAGCCATGATGAACTACCTCTCTTATGTAAAGTATAGGGGGGTTCCCCTTTGAAATTGATACTTGGGTCATCCTTTGAATCTAGCCGTGTACCGGAAACCCCTCCACCATGCTGCGCATGGTCCCCCTCC
>JAJPXR010000217.1 GCA_021205375.1 Clostridiales bacterium
ATGAATTTGGGGCCAGGTGCTTTACCTGACCCCAACATTTATTATAGAACCAACAAAAGTAAGACAATATAGGGCCGTACCACAGCAGAGGTTGTGGTACGGCCTTTGATGTTGTTGAAACCCCTCCGCCACCGCCTAAAGGCGGTGGCCCTCCTCCCCTTTCAGGGGAGGCAAGGGGGGAAAGTGCTTGGTGATTTGTGTGTGCAATCACTCAAAAAACACATTTTTATGCGTACATGCTTGATGTTAAAAACTATTCAACGGTCAATTCTGTGGCGGAGAGGATAGACGTGCTTTCACCCTCCTCCGGAACCTCGTAGGTGATGGTCACCTGGTCGCCCTCGTTGAGGATGACCGCCTCCTCCGCTTGGGCGGCGCTGATGGCATAGTAGCTGTCGCCGTCCTCCAGCCGGAGGTAATAATAGGTGTCGCCGCCAATGACTGCGGAGCGGATTTCCTCAACAGTGCCGGAGACAGTGGCGGTGTCCGCGACGACCTCCTCCACAGGGTCCTCCACGTTGATGCCGTTTTGAAGCAGCAGCGTCTCATAGTTGGCCTGGCACTCGGCCACGGTGGAGCCAGTGGCCGTCACCTGGTAATCGGACACGTTGACCATGGCGTACATCTTCACCAGGGCGGCGCTGTCCTTCAGCGCCATAAAGTAGGTGGGTTGGTCGGAGATGTTCAGCAGGATGGGGAAGGTGGCGGAGTAGTTCAGGTGTTGCACCGCGCCCTCGGCACTGCTCATGGCGGAGTACTCCTCCGCGCCGGTGATGTTGTAATACTTGGCCTCCTTGGTGCGCTGGTTCACCAGGATAAAGCCCACGTTGGACTCGTCCGAACCGGCAGAGGTGACGCCGGTGTACATATACACATCGTCGTTCAGGGCGATGTAGTTATAGCCCTCGGTGGTGGTGGTGACGCCCTTCTGGCCCAGCCAACTGTTCAGCCAGCCGTTGATCAGCGCGCCCCGGTAGTTGTACTGGGTGATGATGGTGCTGGCGCTGTACACCCGGTCCACCCAACTGGGCACTTCTTCGTAATACTCACATTCGCCGGTGATAGCGTTGACCAACACTGCGCCCTTTACGTCCACGCCGCCGAACAGCCCAATGGTCCGCACCTCGCGGGAGCAGACCCACCAGGGGTTGCCCTCGTCGTCGATCTCAAAGTTCATGTCCCCAAACATGAAGGTGGGGTAGTTGAACCGCAAATGTCGATACAGGTTCCGGTTGAAGTGTTCGCAGTCGGAGTATTTGATGCCTTCCTCCAGTTGCACCAGCTCAGCCTCCTGGGTGACCATGTTGACCACGATATACCCCGGCAGACCCTCACTCCGGTTGTTGAACCACTTGATGATGTCGCCGTACTCCAGGGGAGAGACCCGGACGGGCTGCTGGTTGTAGTTGATCTGGGAGTAGTTGTCGCTGACCTCAAACTGAGAGACCAGGTTGGAGTTGGTGCTGATGTTGCCCAGGGCGCGTTTGCCCAGTTGAATGGCGGAGTCCTCGTCCAGCATGGGGATCTCGTTGTAGGAGATTTGCGCCACGTCCTCGGTGAAGTCGCCGGTCTCCACCTGGAGCAGGTTATAGTAGGCTTTCGCGTGGAAAATGGGCATGGAGATGAGAGAACCCACCAGGCCCACCGCCATGCACAGGGCGATGGCGACCACGGGGGCGCTCATGATGTCCCGGATGCCGTGGGTGAATGCCGTTGTCTGTTTGTGGACGGAGAAGCCCCGGTTGATGTGGATGACGCCGTTGCCGTCCTGCTCAAAGAGGGGTTCCGAACTGGCCCGCTCCTCCTGCCGCTCCTTCTTGACCGGGGAGAGGATGGTCCGGGCCAGCAGGAAGATGACGCACAGCACAATGATGAAGGCATACAGGTCGTAGGACTTGGGATTCAGCGGCGGCAGCGCCACATAGTAGTACACCGCGCCCAGAACGATTGTGACCAAAAGGCTTTTCAGGGTCGTTGCGAGGGGTGTCTTAGGGGATTTGTTGTTCACAGAGAACGCCTCCTTTGTGTTAGCTGTTCGATTTCGGTTGGTGTACATAACGAGCTGCTAACGGCTAATAGCTTATCGCTTAAATCAAGTGTACCACAGCTTGATGGGAAAGGCAAACGATTCCCGGCGTTTTTGGAAAATTCCTTCGGTGCTGGCAAAGGGCTGCTCGGTGTGGTATACTGGAGGAAATATCGAAGGAGAAGCGTGGACTATGGCAAACATCATTGAGATCACAGACCTGTCCGACCCGGCGCTGGACCTGTTCCTCCGGCTGACCGAGGCCCAACTGCGGAACCGGCTGGAGCCGGAGAAGGGGGTCTTTATCGCGGAAAGCCCCAAGGTCATCCGCCGGGCGCTGGAGGCCGGGTGCCAGCCGGTGGCTTTTTTGATGGAGCGGCGGCACATCCAGGGTCAGGCCAGGGAGTTGCTGGAGCGCTGCGGCGACATTCCGGTGTACACGGCGGACCGGGAGGTGCTGGCCGGGCTGACCGGCTACCAACTGACAAGGGGTATCCTCTGCGCCATGCGCCGCCCCAAATTGCCCACTGTGGAGGAGCTGTGCGGCAACGCCCATCGGGTGGCGGTGCTGGAGGGCATTGTGGACGCCACCAACGTGGGGGCCATCTTCCGCTCAGCGGCGGCGCTGTTCATCGACGCGGTGCTGGTGACGCCTACCTGCTGCGACCCGCTGTACCGCAGGGCGGCGCGGGTCAGCATGGGGACGGTGTTTCAGGTGCCCTGGACCCGCATCGGGGACAATGCGGCGGACTGGCCCCACCCCGGCATGGAGCGGCTGCAAGCGCTGGGGTTTCACACTGCGGCCATGGCCCTGACCGACGACGCACTCAGCATAGAGGACCCCCAACTGCGGCAGGAGGACAAGCTGGCCATCGTCCTGGGGACGGAGGGGGACGGGCTTTCCCCTCGCACCATCGCCGGGTGCGACTACGCGGTGCAAATTCCCATGTCCCACGGTGTGGACTCGCTGAACGTGGCGGCGGCCAGCGCGGTGGCTTTTTGGGAACTGCGGCGGCGGGACGATCAGCAATGAGCAATGATGCAGGGGAGACGCTGGTACAGGACGGCCAAGCGTGGCGTTGCGAACGCTGCAAAATTTCCAAACAGAAAGATAACAACCACTCACACTGTACACAAAAAGGCTCTCGCCCATCGGACGAGAGCCTTTTTTGTTACAATTCCGTGAGTTTTTTGTTCAGCGTCTGGCTGACCACTTTGGGGTCGCCCTTGCCCTTGAGGGCCTTCATACACTGGCCCATCAGGAAGCCGGAGGCTTTCTTTTTGCCCGCCTTGTAGTCCGCGACAGACTGGGGATTGGCGGCGAGAACGTCGCTGACCACCTGTTCCACCAGGCCGGTGTCGTTGACCTGCTCCAGGCCGTGAGCCTTCACATAGGCGTCGATGTCGCCGTTGTCGTCGAACACAGCCCGGAACACCTTGACGGCGGTGTTGCGGTTCAGCTTGCCCTGGTTCACCAGGCCGATGAGGTGGGCCAGCGCCTCCGGCGCGAACACCACCTGCTTGATATCTAGGCTCTTTTCCTTCAGCTCCCGCAGCACCTCGCCCTGGATCCAGTCGCTGGCCTGCTTGGGAGCGGCGCCCGCCGCCACCGTGTCCTCGAAGTAGGTGGCCATGGCGCGGGTGTCGGTGAGCAGGGTGGCGTCCTTCTCGGAGAGGCCCCACTCCCGCTGGTAGCGCTCCCGCTTGGCGGGGGCCATCTCCGGCATGGAGACCCGGAGGCTGTCCAGATAGCTGTCTGTCAGCTCCATGGGCGGGATGTCTGGCTCCGGGAAATACCGGTAGTCCTGGGCGTTCTCCTTGGAGCGCATGGAGATGGTGGCGTCCTTGTTGTCGTCCCAGCGGCGGGTCTCCTGAATCACCCGCTTGTGGTCCATTTCAATCAGCTCTTCCTGCCGCCGTGCCTCATACGCGATGGCGCGGGAGATGGCTTTGAAGGAGTTCAGGTTCTTCATCTCGGTGCGGGTGCCTAGTTCCGTGCTGCCCTGGGGCCGGACGGAGAGGTTCACGTCGCAGCGAAGGCTACCCTCCTGCATTTTGCAGTCAGAGACGCCCAGGTATTCCAGCGTAGAGCGCAGCTTCTCCAGATAGGCGATGACCTCGTCCCCGGAGCGGAAGTCCGGCTCGGTGACGATCTCGATCAGCGGTACGCCGCAGCGGTTGTAGTCCGCTCTGGTCTGGTCGATCCAGTTGTCGTGGACCAGCTTGCCCGCGTCCTCCTCCATGTGCAGCTCGTGGATGCGAATGACCTTCTCCTCGCTGCCCACCTGAATGGACACCTTACCGTTGCGTCCGATGGGCAGGTAGAGCTGGGACACCTGGTAGGCTTTGGGCAGGTCGGGGTAAAAGTAGTTCTTCCGGTCGAATTTGCAGTACTGCGTCACCTCGCAGTTCAGGGCCAGAGATGCCTTGGCAGCGTATTCCAGCACCTTTTTGTTCATCACCGGCAGGCTTCCCGGCATACCGGTGCAGACCGGGCAGACGTGGGTGTTGGGGTCGCCGCCAAAGGCGGTGGTGCAGGAGCAGAAAATTTTGGTTTTCGTGGCCAGCTCCACATGGGTCTCCAGGCCGATTACCACTTCCCAGTTCATTCCTTCGCACCTCCCACAGGGGTTTTCTGATGATAGTTCGTGTCCTGCTGGTAGGCGTAAGCCGCGTCCAGCACCTTCTGCTCGCCCAGGGCGGGGCCGATGAGCTGCGCGCCGATGGGCAGGCCGTTTTTGTCCAGACCGCAGGGCATGGAGAGGCCCGGCAGCCCCGCCAGGTTCACGGAGACGGTGTAAATGTCGCTGAGGTACATTTGCAGGGGGTTGGACAGGCTCTCCCCCAGCTTGGGCGCGGTGGTGGGGGCCACCGGCATCAAAATCAGGTCGTACTTGGAGAAGGCGTCGTCAAAGGCGCTCTTGATGACCGCCTTCACCTGGAGGGCCTTGTTGTAGTAGGCGTCGTAGTAGCCGGTGGAGAGGACGAAGGTGCCCAGCAAAATCCGACGCTTGACCTCGCTGCCGAAGCCCTCGGTGCGGGTCTTGTTGTAGAGGTCGGTCAAATCCTCGTAGTTCTCCGCCCGCCAGCCGTATTTCACGCCGTCGAACCGGGACAGGTTGGAGCTGGCCTCCGCTGCCGCGATGATATAGTAGGTGGGGACCACGTACTCCATGATGGGCAGCCGGAACTCCTCGATTTCCGCCCCGCGCCCTTTCAGCACGTCGGCCACGGACAGGACGGCGGCCCGTACCTCCGGGTCCAGGCCGTCCCCGAAGCAGTCCACAGGGATGCCGATCTTCTTACCGGTCAGGTCGGCGGAGAGGTTCTCCAGCAGGTGGCCGCAGGGGGCCTCCAGGGAGGTGCCGTCCCGGGGGTCTTTCCCCATGATGAGGTCCAGCACGGCGGCGCAGTCCTCCGCAGAGCGAGCCAGGGGGCCGATCTGGTCCAGAGAGGAAGCGTAGGCGATGAGGCCGTACCGGGAGACGGTGCCGTAGGTGGGTTTCATGCCGGTGACGCCGCAGTAGGAGGCGGGCTGACGGATGGAGCCGCCGGTGTCGGAGCCGAGGGCGTACCAGCATTCCCTGTTGGCCACCGCCGCCGCCGCGCCGCCGGAGGAGCCGCCGGGGACGTGGCCCAGATTCCAGGGGTTCTTCGTGGGACCGTAGTAGGAGGTCTCGGTGGTGGACCCCATGGCGAACTCGTCCATGTTCAGCTTGCCCAGGTTGACGGAACCGGCCTTTTGCAGCCGCTCCATCACCGTGGCCTGATAGGGGGGCTTGAAGTCCCCCATGATTTTGGAGGCGCAGGTGGTCTTGACCCCCAGGGTGCAGATGTTGTCCTTGATGGCGGCGGGGACCCCGGCCAGGGGGCCGGACAGTTCCCCGGCCCGGAGCCTGGCCTGCACCTGCTCCGCTTCCCGCAGCGCTTCCTCTTCCAAAACGGTGATGAAGGCGTTGTTGTCCGGGTTGGCGGCGGAAATGGCGTCCAGGGCCGTCCGGGTGGCCTCCTTGACGCTGACCTCACCGGAGGCGATGAGCCGCCCCAGCTCCAGGGCGGAATAGTCCAATAAACTCATGTGGCGCTCCTCCTCAGTCTACGGTTTTGGGGACCAAAAAGGCCGTGTCGTCGTGGGCGGGGGCGTTGGAGAGCAGGGCGGCGCGGCCGCCGAAGTCCTCCACCACGTCCTCCCGCAGCACGTTCTTCACCGGGAAGGTGTGGCTCATCGGCTCGATGTCGCTGGTGTCCAGCCGGTTGAGGATGTCCATATAGCCGATGATCTGCTCCAGCTCCCCGGCCATTTTGACCTTCTCCTCCTCCGGCAGCTTGAGCCGGGAGAGAACGGAGACATAATCCACCAGTTCTGTGGTAATTTTCATAATAACGGCTCCTTTCCGTTACGGCTCCAGCCGGGACAAATCTCTGGGGAACAGGCTGGCATAACGGACGTTGTCCAGCCCGCAGAGCTTCATGGTCAGCCGCTCCAGGCCGATGCCCAGGCCGCCGTGGGGCGGCATACCGTGCTTGTGGATCATCAGGTAGCTCTGGAACTCGTCGGGGTTCATCCGCTTGGCCTTCATCTTGGCCACCTGCTGGTCGTAGTCGTGGATGCGCTGGCCGCCGGTGGTGACTTCCATGCCCCGGAACAGCAGGTCAAAGGAGAGGGTGTACCGGGGGTCGTCGGGGTCGTCCATGGCGTAGAAGGGGCGCTTCTTCACCGGGTAGTGGGTGACAAAGACGAAGTCCGCGTCGAACTCCTCCTTGAAGTAGCGGCCAATGTTGACCTCCTCCTCCGGCTCCAGGTCGTAGGGGTCCCGGATGGGCCGGTGGTACTTCTCCGCCGCCAGCCGCTTGGCCTCGTCGAACCGGCAGACGGGGATCTGGTCCACCTGGGGCAGTTCCACCCCCAGCCGGTCCAGGTCGGCGCTGTACTCCTCCGCCAGCAGCTTCACCGCCCGTTTCAGGAAGCCTGCTTCCATCTCCATCACGTCCTGGAAGGAGTCGATATACCCCATCTCCAGGTCCAGGCCGGTATACTCGTTCAGATGGCGGGTGGTGTTGTGCTTCTCCGCCCGGAACACCGGGCCGATCTCATACACCCGCTCAAACACGCCCACCATCATCTGCTTGTAGAACTGGGGGGACTGTGCCAGAAACGCCTTGCGGTTGAAGTACTCCATGCGGAAGATGTTGGAGCCGCCCTCCGCCCCGGCGTGGACGATCTTGGGGGTGTGAATTTCGGTGAAGCCATGCTCGGTCAGGTGGTCCCGGAAGGCCCGGCACAGCCCTTCCTCGATTTTGAACACGCTGCGGCGTTTCAGGTTCCGCAGCACCACCGGGCGCAGGGGCAGCTCGGTGTCCATGTTCAGCTTGAGCTTGTATTTGTTCACCGGGACGGGCATGGGGGCCGCCGGGGTGGTCAAAATCCGAAAAGACTCCACTGCCAGCTCGTACCCGCCGGGAGCGCGCTCGTCGGCGCGCACCAGACCGATGAGCACCACGGTACACTCCTCCTGGAGGCCGCTCAGGTCCAGGTCGCCGTCGCAGACGCATTGCAGCGCCCCGTCCCGCATCCGCAGGGTCAGGAAGGTCATGCCGCCCATGGGCCGCAGGGCGTGGACCGCGCCGTGGACGGTCACGTTCTCCCCCAGGTGACTGCCGTCCAGCACCTGGGCACAGGTCAGGTCGCTTCGCTCCAGCTTGCCGCTGAGAAATTCCATAATCACACACATCCTTTTTCGGTTCCAGGGAGGTACGCTCCCGGTTTGGCTGGTTATCAGGCAGCAAAAACGCCCCGGACCATCGAAAAAAACGATAGTCCGGGGCGGAACAGTTCACATTCCGCGGTACCACCCGCGTTTGCATCTCCCCATTGAGCTGCCTCTCTCATCCCCTTAACGCGGGGGAACGGACGGCCCTACCCTTCCCGGTGGAAGCTCGAACCGTCGGCTCCGGAGTGTTGCGCGGTCCCCCTGCCAGCTAACCGGGCTTTCAGCCAGTGACCCGGTCTCTCTGCTGCGGCGCCAGGGCGCGGTCTCCTTCACAGCGTTTGAACAGTATTTATTCTAGCGGCTTTTTCCCGCCCTGTCAAGGTCATTTTGCATAATTTCAAGCCCAATCCTGCACAGGAATTGTACAGGTGAGGGGAGAATGGTGTAAAACTTCTGAATGTCCTTCGCAAATATGCAAATGGGTTGATCGTGGCCGTAACCTGGTTTGTTTTTGTACAATACGGTGCGATCCGCCTTTCCTTGGAAGATTGGAACACTTTGCCATACTTGTGCCGTCAGACTAGAAACGAACATAAAAACGTTCGATACAGTCCGTGAATCAATGGATTTAAAATAAGTATTTTACAAATGGCAATGTGTTATGTTACAATATTCAAAGTAGCAAACGAACATCAAACAAAAAACAAACAAGGAGGAACCAACATGAAAAAACAACAAACCCTAAAGCGCTTCACCGCGCTGCTCCTGGTGTTCTCGATGCTGTTGGCGCTGGCTGCCTGCGGCAGCAGCCAGACGACAGAGGAAGATGCTTCTGCGGAAGCGAGCAGCGCTGCGGAGTCCTCGGAAGATGCTGTCACAGTTGCCGAGGACATGACCGCCCAGGGTGGCGACGAGAGCACGGAGGCGGAGGACGAGGTGGAGCCTGAAGTGGACCCCGCCGGCAGCTATTCTCTGGTTCAGAACGTCTATAACTGGGGCAGCTCTTACAGCAAGGCGATCTTGCTGGTGGAAACAGAGGAGAGCGACGAACCGGATGCGGCTCAGTATACCGTATCTGTGTGGCGCTATGATGTGGACGGCGCTTTGCTGGACCACGGTGATCGCACTGTGACCGCCGCTTATCGCTCCGACGCAGAAGGCAACGAGGATGCGGAAGGCGCGTATGTGACCCTTGAGATGGAGGTCGCCTCCACTCTGAGCATCGCCGCTCCTTATTATACCAACACCAGCTCCTTTGTGGGGCAGCTCAAGGATTGGGCCACTTGCAGCTACACCATCACCGACACCAGTTCCGGCGAAGTGTGGAATCAACTGGACACCGTCTATCATCCCGATGAGGAAGCGTTCCAGACCGGCACCTTCACCGACACCGGCGCGGACTACGAATACTCCTATGCCTACTATGAGCCTGAGGAGGACGGCGACACGCATCCTCTGGTGATTTGGCTCCACGGCGCAGGCAGCGGCGGCACGGATATTGGCTTTGTCACCGGCGGTATGTTGGTCACGAACTTCGTCTCCGAGGAAACGCAGGAGATTTTCGGCGGCGCGCACATCCTGCTGCCCCAGTGCCCGACTGTTTGGATGGACGACGGCACCGATGAGTTTGCCGAGCTGTACAACAGCGAGGAGGGGTATTCCACCAACGGCGTAGACATCTATACGGAGTCCCTGATGGCTTTGATCGAGGACTATGTGGCAACACATGACGATGTGGATACCAGCCGTATCTATCTGGCAGGCTGCTCCAACGGCGGATATATGACCATCCAGTTGGCGATGGCCTATCCTGACACCTTTGCAGCGATCGCCCCGGTTTGCGCCGCCTATGAAAGCGAGTGGATCTCTGATGAGCAGATCGAGACCCTGGCCAGCATCCCCACCTGGTTTGTCCACTGCTCCACCGATCCGGTGGTAGACCCCACCACCACCACCGATGCGATTTACGCGCGTATGGTGGAAAGCGGAGCGGAGAATATCCATTACACCACCTATGATGAAATTGTAGACCCCGACGATGGCACCGCATACATTGGCCACTTCGCATGGGTCTATGCCCTGAAAAACCTGTGTTCCACTGACCTGGACGGCAGTCCTGTTACCATCGACGGGCAGGAGGTCACGATTTTCGAGTGGCTGGCGGCGCAGAGCAAGTAATCTGCTTTTACACAAAGGCGCACATCAAACCGATGTGCGCCTTTCTCCCATATTCGATTACAAGAATGAAAGTCGGCAATAAAGCAGAGGAGCGATCACGATGACATTAAAACAACTCAACTGCTTTCTGACAGTAGCTGAAACGCTGAATTTCGCGCGGGCTGCGGAGAAGCTCTACACCACCCAACCTTCTGTCACGCGGTCCATCAAATCGCTGGAAGAGGAATTGGGTGTTACGCTGTTTAGCCGCCACAGCAGGAAAGTTGAATTGACACCGGCAGGCAGCTATTTACAGGACGAGCTGCGCCACATGAGCCAGGAATTGAACGCAGCCATCCAGAATACGCAGAAAATCCATAATCAATTTTCCAACGAGATCCGCATTGGCGTCACGGATCTCATGGAGCTTCCCTATTTGCCCCAGACGATGCAGGAATTTCACGAAGAAAATCCTGCCATTTCCTTGCAGCTACACGTAAAGGAATTTCGTGAGTTGGTGCAGGCCCTCATCGAAGAGAAGCTGGATCTGATTTATTGTATGAGAAGCGCCGTCAGCACATTGAAGAACAAGGAAGTGTTGCTGCTGCGAAAAGGTGGTTCTATGTCAAGAGTTGGGGCAGAGAAAAATAACCCGCAAAAATAGTGAAG
>JAJPXR010000033.1 GCA_021205375.1 Clostridiales bacterium
CAAGTATCAGACCAACGACCTGGGCAAGAGCCTGGTGGCCGCCGGTCCTCAGCTGTAAGCTGAACTGCGCTTGACTGCATAAGCGAACGTAAAAGGCCCCCGGCGCGATGCGCCGGGGGTTTGTTTTCGCTGTCTGCATTTTTCGTTACTTTTTGTAAAAAGCTGTGGTATTCTATGGTTGCCCCTTTTGGGGTAGAGTGCTGTCCATTATGGCGGCGGTTAAGCCCCCTCTTTTTTTGTGGGGGCAACTTCTTCGGCCCCCTGATTTTTCAGAAAGGGGGCTTGCCTTATGACGACTTCTGAGGTTTTACAGCTTCTGCTTGTTATCATCAGCGCGTGCAGTCTGGTCATCCAGTCGTACAATAACAAGAAGTAACCGCCTCTGCTCGCAACACCGACGGTTACCTCTTGTAACATAGGGGGAGCCTGTCCATTGCCGGACAGCGCTCTTTTTCTATTTGTATTATATCTTATTTCTCTGTTTTGTCAACGGCGGGAGCTTCCAAATTCCAGTAAAGCAGGAGTTTCGGGAACAAATTGAAAAGCGCGGAAAGGGGATTGCCCTCCTCTCCGCGCTTTTTGTAAAATCTATCGCTTTCTGTGGTTCGTCCCAACGGAATCCAGGTGTTGTTACCCCATCGTAAACTGATACACGCAGAACGCCGCGTAAATCGCCAGCAGCGTGACCCCCTGGGCGCGGGTCAGCCTGCCCCGTTTCAGGGTGGGTACGGTCAGAATCAGCATGACCAGCAACATCACCGGCAGGTCCACTACCAGCGAGCTGTTGATGCCGAACAGAGTGCTGTTCTCCGGGATGTGGAAGGGGCAGAGGGTCACAGCCGTACCGCTGACCAGCACCAGGTTGAACAGGTTGGCCCCGATGATGTTGCCCAGAGACAGGGCGCTGTGGCCTTTCGCCAGGGCAGTGATGGCGGTGGTCAGCTCCGGCAGGGAGGTCCCCAGCGCCACCAGCGTCAGGGCAATAACCGACTCCGGGACGCCCAGCGCCTGGGCAATGAGGGTGCCGTTGTCCACCAGCAGGTCCGCACCCACGGCAATCAGCGCCGCGCCCACCGCCAGCAGCAGGATGAGCCGCCACAGGGAGGTCTCCTCCTGAATCTTCTCTCCCGGCTGGGGGGCGGTCTGGGGGCCGCCGGTCATTTCCCGCACCGTCAGCACCATATAGACCACAAAGAACACCAGCAGCAGCACACCGGCCATGCGGGTAAATTCACCCGTGGTGTAGGCCACCACCGCGTAAAAGGCCGCCGCCGCGAAGAAGAAGGCCACCGGCGTCCGCAGCGTCCGGGTGTCCACTCTGGTGGGGCGGACGGCAATGGTCAGGGCTGCGATCAGCGCCGTGTTGCAGATGACAGACCCCACGGCGTTTCCGTAGGCGATCTGGCTGTGGCCGGACAGCGCCGACGTGGTGGACACCATGACCTCCGGCAGGGTGGTGCCGATGGAGACTACCGTGGCTCCGATCAGCAGCTCCGGCAGGCGGAACCGGCGGGCGATGCCCGTGGCCCCGTCCACGAACCAGTCGCCGCCCTTGATGAGCAGCACCAGACCGACGGCAAACAGAAGGACAGGAACCAACATAAATAAGACCTCTTTCGTGATGGAATCATGCGGGGTCAAAAAAAGCGGGACCTCTGCCGTGCGCACTATGCGTACAGCAAAAGTCTCGTTTCCAGACAAAAGCCCTGGGCGTGGCCCGGTTTCGGGAATCCTCCCGACACGAGCTGACGAACCGCGCCGCACCGCCGAGGCGGTGCAAACTACTCCCCTTTACTTCGCAGTTATTATAATTCCCCTCCCCATGGGAAGTCAAGGGAATTTTCACCTTTCTTGTCGCCACAAACCGGTAATTTTGTCCCAGCTCCCTTGCAAACTTTGTCGAATCCTGTCATACTGTGGAAAAGCGGCAAGGGGAGAGAGGTTTATGATGAAAAATCTGCGCCACACCGGCGAGCGAGTCAGGGACATCCTATGGCCGCCCAAGTGCCTGTTCTGCCAGCGTCCGCTGGAAGAAGGGGAAACGCTGCTCTGCGCCAAATGCAGGCCGCAAGTCCCCTGGACCGGGGAGGACTGCGCCCAACAGGGGATACACTTTGACCGCTGCCTCTCGCCGCTCTACTACACCGAGGCGTTCAAGCCCGCTTTCCACCGCTACAAGTTTCTGGGCCACTGGCACTACAGTTGGGCCTTCGGCGAGTGGATGTGGGATTGTCTGCGGGCAAACGACCCGGAGTATTCCCGCTTCGACTGCATCACTTGGGCGCCGCTGAACTTCTGGCGGCGGCAGCGCCGGGGGTACGACCAGGCCCGGCGGCTGGCGCTGGCTGTGTCCCGCTCCAGCGGTCTGCCGTTACAGCGAACACTGGTGAAGTTCCGTCATACGCCGCCCCAGTCCGGCACGGAAGAGGCCATTCAGCGGTGGGAAAATGTCCGGGGCGTCTACCGCCCAAAATCCGGCGTTCCTCTGGAGGGAAAACGTCTGCTGCTGGTGGACGATGTCATCACCACCGGCGCGACGTTGGAGGAGGCCAGCGCCGTCCTGCGGCGGGCCGGAGCCGCGGAGATCTGCTGCCTGACCCTGGCCCGGAGCGCCTACGGCCGGGAGGGAAAATCGGGCGGAAATCGTGAAACGATGGGTGACAACGGCGGTAAAATGTGATATAGTCTTTTTAGTCGTAATCCCTTTTTACTCAGTTGTATGCCAGAAACCCCACCGCCACCGCCGAAAGGCGGCGGCCCTCCTCCCCTTTCAGGGCAGGGAGGGGCAAAGCCCCGGAAGTGCCGCTTGACGGCGGAGGCAAGGGGGATAGTGCTTGTCGTCTGGTACGGTTTTTGTTCGACAGATGTGGAATTTTAGTGGAAAATTCCACATCTCTAGCCACTAAAATGCGCGGTTGATTCAAAGGGATAGCCAATTCGTCTTTTTTAGAACTGTAATTCTCTCATAAGGAGGACAAAGCCATGAGCAACGTTACCATTTCCGACGCCATCCGGTACATCGGGTGTGACGACCACAAGATCGACCTGTTCGAGAGCCAGTACCCCGTCCCTAACGGCGTTTCCTATAACTCCTACCTGATTTTGGACGAAAAAGTCGCCGTCATGGACACATCGGACCGCCGGGTCAGCGAGGAGTGGTTCGCCAACCTGGAACGGGAGCTGGGGGGCCGCACCCCGGACTATCTGGTGGTGTCCCACCTGGAGCCGGACCACGCCTATAACATCCAGCGTCTGTGCGAAAAGTACCCCGCTATGCAGGTGGTGGCCAGCGCCAAGGCCGTCCAGATGCTGCCCCAATTCTTCACCATGGACTTCTCCCCCCGCACGGTGGCCGTCAAGGAGGGGGACACCCTCTCCCTGGGCAATCACACCCTGACCTTCGTCATGGCCCCCATGGTCCACTGGCCGGAGGTCATGGTGGAGTATGAATCCACCGAAAAGGTGCTGTTCGCCGCCGACGGCTTTGGCAAGTTCGGCGCGCTGGACGTGGAGGAGGACTGGGCCTGTGAAGCCCGCCGGTACTACTTCAACATCGTGGGCAAGTACGGTCCCTCTGTCCAGACCCTGCTGAAAAAGGCCGCCAAGCTGGACATCCAGACCATCTGCCCCCTCCACGGCCCCATTTTGAAGGAAAATCTGGGCTATTACATCGAAAAGTACGACATTTGGTCCAGCTATCGCCCGGAGGACGAGGGCGTGACCCTGGCCTATGCCTCCATCCACGGCAACACCGCTATCGCCGCCAAGAAGCTGGCGGAAATGCTGGAGGCCAGGGGCCAGAAGGTCTCCATGTTCGACCTGGCGCGGGACAGCATGTCCGAGGCCGTTGAGGACGCCTTCCGCTATGACAAGCTGGTCCTGGCCGCCCCCACCTACGACGCCTCTCTGTTCCCCTGCATGGAGGACTTCCTCTATCACCTGAAGGTCAAGAACTACCAGAAGCGCACCATCGGCATCATGGAGAACGGCTCCTGGGCGCCTGCCGCCGGGCGGCTGATGAAGGCTTACGCCGACGGGTTCAAGAACTGCACCGTGGTAGAACCGCTGGTCTCCATCCGCTCCACCATGAAGGAAAGCACCGTGAAGGACATGGAAGCCATGGTCGATGCGCTGCTGAGCAAGTAGAGGAAACCCCGCATTACCGCACAAAACAAGCGTGGGCTGACCTGAAAACGGGTCGGCTCACGCTTTTTGTTGCTTTCTGCGAAAATATGTGGTATTCTGGGGGTAGCTCCTGATGGAGGTTTCCCCCCAATGGAGTTAGGGCGCTGCTAAGCGGCAGGCGGTTGGTCACATCTCCCGAAGGGAGGTGAGACAATGCCGATTACATTGACTTTTCACATCCTGCAATGGACTGTGACAATCAGGGTAACGAAGCGAAACCGCCACCGGGCCGGGTGACGGTTTCTGTCGAAACATAATTTTTAACCTGGACTGACCGCTTGTCGCAGCGCCCGTTTTCTATTTGTATTATAAGCGATTTCAGCCGCTTTGTCAACGCCGGGATTTGGAAATTCCAACCCAGCCCGCTGACAATATTCTTTCGGGAATGTGCTGGATAAAATGCGGAAACAGAGGATTTCCCCCGTTTTCGCGCTTTTTATTACAATTTCGTCTGAATATCTGCGATGAGCTGCTCCAGCGCCTCATCGGTGGTGGCCCAACTGGTGCAAAACCGCACTGCGTCCCGGCCTTCCTCCACCGGCTCCCAGTAGGAAAACTGGTATTTTTCCGCCAGCGCCGCTTGCTGAGCGCGGGACAGAATGGGAAACTGCTGGTTGGTGCGGGAATCCAGCAGCATGGCGCAGCCCTTCTCTTCGAAGGCTCGGCGCAGGGCCATGGCCTGGCGATCCGTCTTTTCTCCCAGGGCCTGATACAATCCGTCCTCAAAAAGCGCCTCAAACTGGATGCCCAGCAGACGGCCTTTGGCCAGCATCCCGCCCCGCTGCTTGATGGTATAGCGGAAATCCCGGTTCAGAGCCGGGTCGGTGATGACCAGCGCCTCTCCGAACAGCGCCCCTACCTTCGTTCCGCCGACGGTGAAGGCGTCGCACAGGGCGGCATAATCGGGCAGGAACAGGTCATTGCCTTCTGCGCCCAGGGCGTAACCCAGCCTGGCCCCGTCCACGTAGAGGGGGACGTGCCACTTGCGGCAGACCTGGCTGATTTGGGTCAACTCGGCTTTGGTGTAGAGGGTGCCGTACTCCGTGGGGTTGGACAGGTAGACCATCCCCGGCTGGACCATATGCTCGGCGTTGCCGTCGGCGTAGTGGCCGCCGATGGCTTGGTCGATGGCCTCGGCTGTGACCTTTCCGTCCCGGTGGGGGAGGGCGAGGACTTTGTGGCCGGTGGCCTCCACCGCGCCGGTCTCGTGGACGTTGATGTGTCCGCTGGCGGCGGAGAGCACTCCCTGCCAGGGCCGCAGTCCCGCGGCGATAATGGCAGTGTTCACCTGGGTGCCGCCCACCAAAAAGTGAACATCGGCGCCAGGGGCCTGGCACTGGGCCAAAATCAGTTCTCTGGCCCGCTGACAGTGGGGGTCCACCCCGTAGCCGTCGGTCTGCTCCAGGTTGGTCTCCAGCAGGCGTTCCATAATACGGGGGTGCGCGCCCTCCGCGTAATCACATTCAAAATGCAGCATCCATTTTCCTCAACTTTTTGTTATTTTTCGACAGAGTAATACCAAATGTTTTTAATTTGGCTGCTAAGGGTATCATAGCTCCAGGTCTGGCCGCTGCGAATCAGACTGTTGGGGTCGTTGACCAGGAATGCCCCGTCGCTGTAGCCGTAGATGACGATAAAGTGACCGGAGGCGGTGAAATCGCCCGGCCCCACCGCACAGATCAGCGGGTGGCCCGCCTCCAGCATCTCCACCATGTCGCTCTCAGAGACATACATCTCCGTACCGGTCAGGCCAAAATGCGCACAGCCCTCACTCATCAGCGTCCATGCGGACCCGACCCCGTCGGTATAATATCCCGCCTGGTCGGCATAGTTGGCCACCGCCAACGGGGTCATGTCCGCGTCGCCGGTCAGGTACAGGGCCACCATCGCCAGGCAGGTGGGACCGCAGCCGGTGTAGCCCAACAGACCGTCGCCGTATTCTTCATAGCCCCAACGCTCGTCCCACTGGAGCAGAAGGGGGACCTCACCGCTCTTGGCCTCCGCGCTCAGGTCGATCTTCACATCCTGGTCGTGGTTGGCCGGATAGTCGGCCACAAAGTCGATGGTCTCGATGTTATTGATGACCAACTGGAGCAGTCGTTCCGGAATGGCGTCCTCGCTCTGCTCTCCCATGGTGGTCTGCTGTCCGTCCACGGTCAGGGTCGCGTTTTCGTAATAGGAGAGGATGGTCTCCACCTGGTCGGGGTACTCGTTCAGCAGAGCGTAGATCTTTCCGGCATAGCCGCTGTCCCCAGCGAACTGGGTGATATCGACCTCGACCTCCTCCACTGTCGTTGCTGCATCGGTCTCGTCTTCGCTCTCGTCCTCAACAACGTGCTTGACAACACCCCGGATAAAGGTGACGTACTCCGGCTCGTTGGCCTCGGCCTCCGCCGCGTCCCGGGCGGCTTCTCCCACAGCGTAGGTCACCCGGCTGACCATCTTACCGGTCATGTGGAGGGCAAAGAGCAGAGCAATGCCACACAGCAGATATTCAACTCGCATCCAGGGCCGCTTTTTCTCGTGCCCGACGTCCCGTCGGGGTGGCCGCCGTTTCCGCTGCCTCTGCACAGAAACCCCTCACTTTCTGGAATTTGTCAGAATTTCATTATATCAGGGAACAAGCCAGTTGTAAATGACAGGTTTCCCCAAAATCTGCTTGGACAGAGAAAGGGCTGCGTCGGCCTTTCCAAACCGACACAGCCCTATCACCTGTTCGGCGTGTCGCGCCTTTGACAGGCAAGCTATTTGTGTAATATTTCCCTTACTTGGTGCCAAAAATGCGGTCTCCGGCGTCGCCCAGGCCGGGAACGATGTAACCGTGCTCGTTCAGGTGGTCGTCCAGGGCAGCCACGTAGATCTCCACGTCCGGGTGGTCACGGGCGATAACATCCAGCCCCTCCGGGGCGGCGATGATGTTCATCATGGCAATGTTCCGGCAGCCATAGTCCTTCATGAACTGAATAGCGGCAGTAGCGCTGCCGCCGGTTGCCAGCATGGGGTCCAGGATGATGACATCCCGTTCGGCGATGTCCGTCGGCATTTTGCAGTAGTACTCCACCGGCTCCAGGGTCTCCGGGTCCCGGTACAGACCCACGTGGCCCACCTTGGCCGAAGGCAGCAGGGACAGCACGCCGTCCACCATGCCCAGCCCTGCCCGCAGAATGGGCACAATGGCCACCTTTTTGCCGGTGAGGACCTGGCATTTGGCCACGCCGCAGGGAGTGGTCACTTCCACCTCTTTGGTGGGCATACGACGGGTAGCCTCGTAGGTGATGAGGCTGGCGATCTCCGACACCACAGCCCGGAACTCCCTTGTGCCGGTGTTCTCGTCCCGGAGGATGGCCAGCTTGTGACTGATGAGCGGATGCTCAAGGATGTGAATTTTGTCGTTTCCTTTATAGTTCATGTTCACTTCTCCCTTTCAGTTGTATTTCCCGATTTTTTGGCGGATTCCTTTGCCAGCCGTTCCCGCTCTGCCTGGCTCAGCCGCAGGTAATTGGCCCCCAGCGCGCCGCCGGAAACGGTCTTTCCGACCCGCGCCTGCTCCAGAGCGCAGCGGGCCACGCCGTAGGCGTGCTGATAGCGGAGGTTTGGGGAAACCAGGCGCAGGTCCAGCCCCAATTTCTTACCATAATCATAACACATTTGCGCCCCATCGCCAACTACAAACCGGATTTTTTTTCGAGCTTCTTCGTCCCCGAAGAGCTGCTCCAGAGAGATGGCCCGGTCCTCCGTCAGCCGAAGGGGGCCGTTTTCGGTCAGTTGAAACAGGGCGTTGTAGACCTGATTTCGCCGGGCGTCCATGGCGCAGCAGACCACGCCCTCCGCCAGACCGCACAGGTTCCAGGCCATGGCCTCCAGGGTGGAGACCCCCGCGCAGGGCAGCTCCCCCGGCCAGGCCAATCCCTTGGCGGTGGCGATGCCAATGCGCAGACCGGTAAAGGAGCCGGGGCCGTTGGCTACGGCGATCAAATCCACGTCCTCCAGCGCCGTACCGCAGTTGCGCAACAGCGCCTCGCACATGGGCATCAGGGTGCTGCTGTGGGTCAGGCCGCTGTTTTGGTAGGACTCCGCCACCAGAAACTCGTCCCGGCACAGGGCTACAGACGCGGCCTTGGCTGAGGATTCAATGGCTAAAATGTTCAACGTTCCTCCACCCCCTCGATGGTGATGACCCGCTGGTCGTCGGTCGCGCCCCGGCGCAGGTCCACCCGGATGACGCCGCTTTCCAGCACATCTGCCGCCACCTCGCTCCACTCCACGGCGCAGACGCCGTCTCTGGCCAGATAGTCCTCCCAGCCGATGTCGTACAGCTCTTCCGAGGACCCCAGGCGGTACAGGTCAAAGTGGAACAGGGGCAGTCTGCCCCCTTCGTACTCGTTGACGATGGTGAAGGTGGGGGAAGTCACCCGTTCCATGATGCCCAACCCAAGGGCCACCCCGCGGGTGAAAGCGGTCTTGCCCGCCCCCAGGTCGCCGGTGTAGGCGATGATATCCCCAGGGCGGAGCTTTTGGGCCAGCGCCTGGCCCAGCGCCTCGGTCTCCGGGGCTGAATTGGTTTGATACTGCATGGTTTTTCAACTCCAGCGTTATTCTTGTTCGTACTGGTATCATACCACATTTCCACAAAGGATGTAAAGAGCGGCGCACCACTCGTTCTGCCGAGTCGTGCGCCGCTGGTTTCTTTTTAGAAAGGGTCAGCTATTTTTCCTGTGGCTGATCTCCTTGGGGTCGTAGGGGGTGGTCTGGTAGACGTAGTAGTTCAGCCAGTTGTTATAAATCATCTGGCCGGTGGAACGCCAGGTGACCACCGGCGGCTGGGTGGGGTCGTCGTTGGGGAAGTAGTTCTCCGGGATGGCGATGGGCAGCCCCTTGTCCACGTCCCGCCAATACTCCCTGGCCAGGGTGTCCGCGTCGTACTCCGGGTGACCCAGCATGAAAAAGCGCTTGTTGTCCTTGCTCTTGGCCATGAACACACCGGCCTGGGGGGAGGTGGACATCATCTCCAGCTCCGGCACCTTGCGGATGTCCTCCTCGTGGACCTCAGTGGCACGGGAGTGGGGCGCATAAAACACGTCGTCCAGTCCCCGGAACAGGGGAGACTGCTTTTTCTCCGGCACCGGCGTATGGGGGAAGATGCCGAAAATCTTGTGGTCCACGTCATACTTGGGCACGCCATAGTGATAGTACAGCCCGGCAAAGGCCCCCCAGCAGACGTGCATGGTGGAGTGGACGTGGGTGGTGGTCCAGTCCATGACCTCGCACAGCTCCGGCCAGTAGGCGGCGCTCTCACAGGGGACGTGTTCCAGAGGCGCGCCGGTGATGATCATGCCGTCGTAATAGCGGTGTCGAATTTCATCAAAGGTGATATAGAAGGAATCCAAATGGGTCCTGTCATGGCTGGGCTGGTAAGAGGCCATTTTCAGAAACTCCACCTGAATCTGCAAAGGCGTGTTGCTGAGCTTGCGGAGAAACTGGGTCTCCGTCACGATTTTGGTGGGCATCAGGTTCAAAATCAGCACCTTCAGCGGGCGAATGTCCTGGTGCAGGGCGCGGAACTCGGTCATCACAAAGATGTTCTCGTTTTCCAGAGTTGTTCTGGCGGGAAGGGAATCAGGAATTTTGATTGGCATAAAAATGCTCCTCCTTATCAAATCGTTTGGCCCCATTGACCGGGCAGAAGAAAATCAGAATCGTATGAGCCGTAAACCGGCATTCGCAGCACCATTCCAGTCAAAACGGGAACCTCCCTTCTCATGTTGGTTAGAATAGCTTTATCATAGTGCATTCAAACAGAAAATGCAAGGTGTATTGTGAAAATTGCGGATTTTTCATTTTTTGTCCTCTCCTTGCGGACATCTGCCTGTAGGCGATGCAAAATAAGCTGCAAAAGAGGACACACACGGCTCGGTCAGAAAAAGCGTGAAATCTTCGAAAAAAAGCTGTTGACAAACGAATCATCAGCGTGGTATATTAACCAAGCGCTCAGGAGAGCGGGTCAAAACCCGGCAAAACCCCGGAGAACGGACTGGAAAAGTTCCGGGACAAGGGAGCGGATTTACGGCGGGAGGAAAGAAGTCCTGGATGGACGGTTCGCCTCTCGAAAAAAATCTGAAAAAGGGGCTTGACAATCGCTCAAAGGCGTGGTAAGATATCCAAGTTGCAAGACGGAGCGGAAACGCAGCGGACCTTGCAGCGAGGACTGTGTACCTTGTAAATTAAACAACGTGAAACAAACTTGAAGCACCAGATAAGATTCTTTAAAGCTTGAAAGTCACCGTAAAAGGTGACAGACCAAGTTAATTTCGGTTCTATGTCAAGAGTTGGGGCAGAGAAAAATAACCCTCAAAAATAGTGAAG
>JAJPXR010000184.1 GCA_021205375.1 Clostridiales bacterium
GCCTCCCCTGAACGGGGAGGAGGGCCGCCGCCTTTAGGCGGTGGCGGAGGGGTTTTTCATCACTCCACATCCCGGAAATACAGCCCCCGTGTGAACTGCTCCGGCAGACGGGCCTCGCCGGTCTGGTACTGGCGCATGATTTCGGCGCAGTCCGCGCCCGTCTCGGTGGTGAAGAGCAAACGCGCCCGCCAAAGGCCGCACCGCTGCCAAAAGTCCTGTTTGTCCGCCAGATAGACCGGGGCGGAGTTCAAAATCTCGTTCCGGCAGCCGTAGGCGTGGACCACTGGGAATCTGGCCCGCCGCCGGTCGGTCAACACCGGGTCGTCGCCGGTTTTCCAGTGGCAGGCGCACTTGCCGTTTTTGCCCCGGATGATGCAGTTTTCCATAATCATCAGGGGCAGCCGCCCATAGACAATTAACTCTGTGTCCAGCGGTTTGTTCAAATCCCGCACCCGCTGGCTTTTCAGCTCGAAGGACAGCACCGCCGAGGCAAGGCCCAGCTCCTGCATTCCGGCCAGCGTCTCGCTGTTGGTGACCCCCAGGCCGAAGTCCCCCCGCGGGGTGAAGCCCAGCTCCTGGGCCAGCATGACCCCCGACCAGGTGGAGGCATAGGCGACGGTCACGCCCCTCTGCCGCAGGTCGGCCAGCAGGGTTTTGGCTCCTTCCCGTTCCCGGTCCCACAGGATGCGGGGCAGGGTGACGGCGCACTCCCCACCGCTGCGGGTGATTTTCTCAACACAATCCGGGTGGGCGGCGTATTCCTCCATCGGCAGGGCCACGGAACCGGGCCGCAGGGCCAGCAGCTCGTCCGTCAATTGCCCAGCCTGGAGCAGGGAGACGGAGAACCCCGGCTGCTCCTGCCGATTGGGGATGCTCTGAGACGGGGCAAATTTCCCCGTCCGACGGACAGGAGGTTCCGTCCGCGCCCGGTTCAGCTCTTCCAGCGCCTCCCGGCGCAGACCGTTCAGGGCGGAAACGGGCAGAGAAAGCCCCTCTCCCACCTGAATCTCGCAGGTTTCGCAAAAATAAGGGGTGCCGCCGGTCTTTGTCAGTTGCCTGTGCAACTGTTCCCCCGTCAGGGGGCGGTTTCGCGCCGGTTCAGGGGTCGGCCCGGTGACGGTGACAGAGTGTCCCGCCTCGTCGGAGACAGTGACGGCGGCGGGCTGCCCGGCGGCCACCTCTGCCCGAATGTCGATGGGGACCCGCGGCTGCTCTTTCCCATAGCGCCGCCGGGCCTCGGCAAATAAATCCTCCGGTGGCGGCGCGTCGTTGTCGTGAACACCGAACATTTTGGGGCCAGTACGGTCCATAAAATAGCCGTCGGTGAAGCCCTGGCGGGAGAAAGCCCGCTCCAGGGCGGTCAGTTCCTCCGGCGTGGGGTCCCGCCCCTCCCGGATGCAGGCGGAATAGATGCCCGTAACCACGGCCACGTACTCCGGGCGCTTCATGCGGCCCTCGATTTTGGCGCAGGCCACCCCCATCTCCTCCAGCTCCCGGAGGTGGGCGGCCAGGCTCATGTCTTTCAAAGAGAGCAGGGGCTTGTCGGCTTTGCCGTTCCATCCATAGTTCAGGCGGCAGGGCTGGGCGCACATGCCCCGGTTGCCGCTGCGTCCCCCCACCACGGAGGAGAAAAAGCACTGGCCGGAGTAGCACATACACAGCGCCCCGTGGACGAACACCTCCACCTCCACCGGGGAGTGGGCGCAG
The DNA here is from genome assembly GCA_021205375.1 of Clostridiales bacterium. Lineage (GTDB taxonomy): Bacteria > Bacillota > Clostridia > Oscillospirales > Oscillospiraceae > Onthomonas. The sequence goes on from JAJPXR010000184.1 coordinate 1,708, forward strand.
ATGTAGGCGATCTGGTCCCGGCTCAGTTCCCTGGCCAGCACCACCCGGCTGATGCCCAGCCCGGCGGCGAACTTGGCCCCCTCCAGGTCGTGGATGGACATCTGGGTGGAGGCGTGGATGGGCAAATCGGGCGCGGCCCGGCGCACCGCCCGCAGCACCCCCAGGTCCTGCACCAGCACCGCGTCCACGCCGATGGCGCTGGCATAGGCCGCCAGCTCTGCCGCCCGTGGCAGTTCCCGGTCATAGAGCAGGGTGTTCAGCGTCAGGTAGACCTTCGCCCCCCGCAGGTGGCAGTAGTCCACCGCCTCCCGCAGGGTTTCCCGGTCAAAGTTGGCGGCGTTCCGCCGGGCGTTGAAGTCTCCCGCGCCCAGATAGACCGCATCCGCGCCGGACTGCACCGCCGCCCGGACCGCCTCCGGCGACCCCGCAGGGGCCAACAGCTCCATCATACGGTCACTTGCCCTGGCTCAGCCGGAAGTTCTCCTGCTTCAGCTCGGAAATTTCCCGCTTCAAACTGGCGCTCTCGTCCAGGGCCTCTTTGAGCTGGCGGCGCAGGTTCTCCCCGGCCTCCCGCTCCCTGAAATAGCTGTCGGCGATGTTCATCGCCGCCATGGTCGCCGCGTCCACGGCGGAGGACCGGGCCACCTTCTCCGCCTGGGCGATCTGCTGACCTACATACTCCGCAATTTGCTCGATATACCCGCTGTTTTCATCGGCGGTCAGGAGGTAATTCCGCCCGGCGATGTTGACTTTGATCTTCTCTTTCATTGCAGCTCCCTTCCGCACAGTGCCATACAAGGATAGATAAGAAAAGTATAACACAAATTCCCGGCCCTGGGAACGAAAATCTTTTACCACGGCCAGAAAACTTCGCCGGTTGCAAATCGCCGCCGGGTCGGGTATACTGTTGGGGAACCATTTGACCGCGTTTCCGGAGGGATACCCATGACAGAGGAAGAAGCCCATCTCATTCAACAGAACCAGTTTATCCAGCTCTGCGGCATCCAACTGCTGGAGGACCCGGAGGGCAGCTATTACGCCCAGGCCCAGGTCACGCCCCAGGTCCACAACCCCTACGGCATCGTCCACGGGGGCCTGCTGTACACCATGGCGGACATGGTCTCCGGCGCCACCGCCCGGAAGCACGGCAAGCACCCCGTCACCCTGGACAGCGATTTTCACTTTTTGCGCAACGTGGCCTCCGGCACCCTCACCGCCAGGGCGGAGCCGGTGCGCATGGGCGGCAGCGTGGCCGTCCTCCGGGCCAGGGTCTGCTGCGGGGACGAGCTGCTGGCGGAGGGAACGTTTACCTTTTTCTACCGCCGGGAGAATTGACAAAACAATATCGACCTCGAAAAAATGCTGACCAAAAAGCAAGCATTATCCCCTCTTGCCTCCCCTGTGAAGCGCTGGCCGAATGGCCGATTCCTCTTTAGCGCAAATGCAGGGAGCTATGGCCCTTTTGGGCCATGAGAGTCGCAAAGGGGAGGAGAGCCACCGCCTTTAGGCGGTGGCGGAGGGGTTTCTGGTACACGGCCGAAAACCCGTTCATTGCAAATTGCACATTGCACATTATGAGGAGGGAATCCCCATGGGAAAAGCCCAGGAAAACAAACAGAATAAGCTGCAACGCCTGATGGACGCCACCTTTGTGCTGTTTTCCAACCGGGGGATGGCGCGGACCTCCATTTCGGACATCACCGCCGCCGCGGGCATCGCCAAGGGGACCTTTTACCTCTATTTTAAGGACAAGGACGACATCCGGGACGCGCTGGTGTCCCAGATGACCCAGCGGCTCTTCCGGGAGGCCGTAAAGGGCCAGGAGGAATCGGACCGGCCCTTTGCGGATAAGCTCATCCACATTTTGGACAGTATGCTGAACCAACTGCAAAACAGCCCCCTGCTGCTGCGGTTCCTCCGCAAAAACCTGAGCTGGAGTACCCTGCGCAGCGCCCTGCGGCACGCCGCCTCTCAGCGGGGCCAGAGCTATATGGATGAGTTTTACCGGCTGACCGCCAACGACCCCAGCCAGTGGGAGGCCCCCCAGGTGATGATCTTCACCATCATCGAGCTGGTGGGCAGCACCTGCTACAGCGTTGTGGCGGAGCATGACCCGGTGGACCTGGCCACCTACAAGCCCTATCTCTACCGGACCATCCGCAGCATCGTCCAGAGCCACCAGCAGCAGCCGGAGGGTTAGGGAACACGTTGCTGTATTTCCTCGTGGTATTTTTTGTATTTTATCCACCTGACTGTAGGAGTGGCCCGCGGCCGCCCGAAAAACTGCATTTTTCTTTGTCTCCCCGCCCAGCTCAGGCGGCGGAAAGGAGCTGTTTTTATGTCGGAAAAACAAGACCTGCTGACCCTGCTGCGCCGGGTGGAGTCCGGCGCGTGCAGCCCGGAGGACGCCCTTCTGCGGCTGAAACAGGCCCCCTTTGAGGATCTGGGATACGCTAAGGTGGACCACCACCGGGCCTTGCGCCAGGGGGCGGCGGAGGTCATCTACGGCAAATCCAAGACGCCGGAGCAGATTTTGGGCATCGCGTCCTCTATGGCCGCCAACGGCACCCACAACATCCTCATCACCCGGATGAGCGAGGAGGCCGCCCGGCTGGTGGAGCAGCAACTGCCCCTGGACTACCACCCCATCCCTCAGCTTGGCGTCGCCAACCCCGGTCCCCACCCCTCGGTGGGCAACATCGTGGTGGCCGCCGCCGGCACCAGCGACCTCTATGTGGCGGAGGAAGCCGCCCTGACCGCCGAGACCCTGGGCAACCATGTGGTCCGGCTGTACGACGTGGGGGTCTCCGGCCTCCACCGGACACTGGCCCACCTGGACGAGCTGATGGAGGCCCGGGTGGTCATCGCTGTGGCCGGGATGGAGGGGGCGCTGGCCTCCGTGCTGGGCGGTCTGGTGGACTGCCCGGTTCTCGCCGTCCCCACCAGCGTGGGCTATGGGGCCAGCTTCGGCGGGCTGTCCGCCCTGCTGAGTATGCTCAACTCCTGCGCCTCCGGCGTCAGCGTGGTCAACATCGACAACGGCTTCGGCGCGGGATATCAGGCCAGTCTCATCAACCAGATGGAAAGCCCCAAAGAGCCGTGAATCAGCAAAAACCGCTGGAACTGCTGCGGGACTACTTCGGCCACGACTCGTTCCGCCCCAGCCAGGAGGAAGCCATTGACTGTCTGCTGGCCGGACAGGACCTGCTGGCGGTCATGCCCACCGGTGCGGGGAAGAGCGTCTGCTATCAAATTCCCGCGCTGATGGCGGAGGGGGTCACGCTGGTCATCTCTCCGCTTGTCTCGTTGATGAAGGACCAGGTCACCGCTCTGGTGCAAAACGGTATCCCTGCCGCCTATTTCAACAGCCTTCTGACCTCCGCGCAGCAGGCCGAGGCCCTGCGCCGGGGCGCGGAAGGGCGCTACAAGCTCATCTATGTGGCCCCGGAGCGGCTGACCTCCCCGGCCTTCCTCCGTTTCTGCCAGACCGTCCCCATCGCCATGGTCACGGTGGACGAGGCCCACTGCGTCTCCCAGTGGGGGCATGACTTTCGCCCCAGCTATCTGGAGATCGCCGGATTCATCGACCAGCTTCCCTGCCGTCCAGTGGTCTCGGCCTTCACCGCCACCGCCACCCAACGGGTCCGCCGGGACATCATGAAGCTGTTGAAGCTGCAACAGCCCCACCAAATCGTCACCAGCTTTGACCGGAAAAACCTCTATTTTGAAGTCCGCAAGCCCAAGGACAAGAACGCCGCCCTGCTGGAGCTGGTGCGCAAACGTTCCGGGGACTGCGGCATCGTCTACTGCCAGACCCGCAAGGCGGTGGAGGCGGTGTGTGAGCTGCTCCAACAGCACGCCATCCCCGCCACCCGCTACCACGCGGGACTGACCAAGGAGGAGCGGCTGCAAAACCAGGAAGATTTTCTCTTTGACCGCAAGCCGGTGATGGTGGCCACCAACGCCTTCGGCATGGGCATTGACAAATCCAACGTCAGCTATGTCATCCACTACAACATGCCCGCCAGCCTGGAAAACTACTACCAGGAGGCGGGTCGGGCCGGGCGGGACGGCAGCGCCGCCGACTGTATCCTGCTCTACAGCCCCCGGGACGTGGGCACCGCCCGGTTCCTCATCCAACAAAACGAGCCGGTGGCGGAGTCCCCGGAGCAAGCGGAGACGCTGCGCCAGCGGCAGCTTCACCGGCTGGGCCAGATGGAGGACTACTGCACCCAGGCGGGGTGTCTGCGCCGTTTCCTGCTGGAGTACTTCGGGGAAAAATCTCCCGCTCCCTGCGGAAACTGCTCCGGCTGTCTGGCCGGGTGGGAGGACGTGGACATCACCAAGGAGGCCCAAAAGCTGCTCTCCTGCGTTCGCCGGGTGGAGCTGGCGGGCTACCAGCCCACGAAAGAGCTGGTGTTTCAGATTTTGCGGGGGGAGAAAAGCGAATCCCTCACCCTGCTCCAGTTGGACCGGCTCTCCACCTTCGGCATTTTGGATAAAGGCGAATCCAACCGGCTGGAGGCAGTGACCCAGCGGCTGCTGGACCGGGGATTGCTCCAACAGAGCGGGACCGTCTGCCCCATTCTCGCCGCGACTGACCGGGCCAAACCCCTGCTGGCCGGGCGGCAGACCCTGACCCTCAAGCAAAAACGGCCCAAGCCCCGGAAAACCACCCGTCCCGTCTCCGACGCCGGGGTGGATACTGCTCTGTTCGACCAGCTCCGGGAGGTTCGAAAAAAGCTGGCAAACCGGGCGGGGGTCCCGGCCTTTGTGGTGTTCTCCGACGCAACGCTGCGGGACATGTGCCAAAAGCTGCCCACTACCCGGAAAGAATTTTTGTCCATCTCCGGCGTCAGCAACGTGAAGTGCCAGCGATACGCGGAGGATTTCCTGCCGGTGATCCGGCAATACCGGGACGGAATGGGCCGCTGAGCATAAAATGGGCAATTTGTTCACGTTTCGCTCTTGCATAGGGAGGACATTTGTGGTATTTTAATATATGTGTGTCCCCTTTGTGCGGCATTGCCGCGGAATTAGCAATTAGCAATGTGCAATGTGCAATTACGGTAAAAAGGGGATAAGAACAGCATAAAACATGACACCGCTCCGGGCGTGACCCCTTCGGAGCGCCCGTGGAGGAAACCAAATGAACGAAACCACCCGTTACGACGTTATCATCATCGGCTGCGGCGAGGCCGGGGCCTTCGCCGGTTACGAGCTGAAAAAGCTCCGCCCGGAGCTGCGCGTCCTGGTGCTGGACCAGGGCGAAGACATCTACTCCCGCCGCTGCCCCATTGTGGCCGGGAAGGTGGACCGGTGCATCAACTGCCCCGTCTGCGCGACCATGTGCGGCTTCGGCGGAGCCGGGGCCTTTTCCGACGGCAAATTCAACTTCACCACCGCCTTCGGCGGCTGGCTGACAGACTATATGCCCGCCGGGGAGGTCATGGACCTCATCCGCTATGTGGACAAAGTCAACGTGCAGTTCGGCGCGACGACAGAGTGCTTCTCCACCGACAGCCCGGCAGCCCGCGCTCTGGAAAAACGGGCGCTGGAGCACGACCTGCACCTGCTTCAGGCCCAGTGCAAGCACCTGGGAACGGAAAACAATCTGAAAATCCTGGAGCGGCTGTACGAATACCTGCGCCAGCAGCACATCGATTTCCGGTTCCGCACCGCCGTGAAGCACATCGACCCTGAGGGGGAGGGCTACCGCCTGACCCTGGCCAGCGGCGAGACGCTGGACTGCGCCGTCCTCATCGCCGCGCCGGGACGCTCCGGGGCGGAGTGGTTCGCCGGGGAGTGCAAGCGGCTGGGCATCCACCTCATCAACAACCAGGTGGACATCGGCGTGCGGGTGGAGCTGCCCGCCAAGGTGTTCGAGCATATCACCGATGTGGTCTATGAATCCAAGCTGGTCTACCGGACCAAGCAGTACGGGGACAGCGTGCGCACCTTCTGCATGAACCCCTACGGCCATGTGGTGGCGGAAAACGTAGAGGGCATCAACACCGTCAACGGCCATAGCTACTCCGACCCGGCCCTCCGCAGCGAGAACACCAACTTCGCCCTGCTGGTCAGCAACAAGTTCACCGAGCCTTTCAACGAACCCTATCGCTATGGCAAGCACATCGCCTCCCTGAGCAATATGCTGGCGGGCGGCGTGCTGGTGCAGCGGTTTGGCGACTTGGTCAAGGGCATCCGCACCAACGCCCACCGGCTGAGCCAGTCTTACACCCGGCCCACCCTGACCGCCGCCGTTCCCGGCGACCTGTCCCTGGCCCTACCCAAGCGACAGTTGGACGACATCATCGAAATGATCTACGCCCTGGACAAGCTGGCCCCCGGTACCGCTAACTATGACACCCTGCTTTACGGCGCGGAGGTCAAGTTCTACTCCAGCCGTATCGAGCTTTCCAACGATCTGGAGACCCCTATGCACAACTTCTTCGCCATCGGCGACGGCGCCGGCACCACCAGAGGGCTGGCCCAGGCCGGAGCCTCCGGCATCAAGGTGGCGCGGGTCGTGGCAGATAGATTGTAAAGGCTTAGAGAGAGGCTTTAAGGAGGATTTTACTTGGCAAAGCTGTATTTCAAATACGGAGCCATGGGCAGCTCCAAAACTGCCATGGCTCTCATCACCAAGTACAACTATGAAGAGCGGGGGATGCGGGTGCTGCTGCTGAAACCGGCGGCGGACATCCGGGACGGCGTCACCACCGTCCAGTCCCGCGTGGGCCTCAGCGCCCAGGCGGAGACCGTCTCCCCAGAGGACGACATTCTGGCCATCCACCGGGACCACGCCCCGGTGGACGTCATCATCGTGGACGAGTGCCAGTTCCTGACAGAGGCCCAAATCGACCAGCTCCGGGAGCTGGTGGACCTGGAGGACCTGCCGGTGCTGTGCTTCGGCCTGCGGACCGACTTCCAGACCCGGCTGTTCCCCGGCAGCCGCCGCCTGTTCGAGCTGGCAGACTCCATCACGGAGATCAAGACCATCTGCCACTGCGGGGCCAAGGCCACGGTGAACGCCCGGCTGGACGACCAGGGCTATATCATCACCGAGGGCCAGCAGGTGGAGCTGGGCGGCAACGAGCGGTACATCGCCATGTGTCATAAATGCTGGAAAATTTTTATCAGCGAACACAAAAAGGCCCGCTGACCGTCCGATTTCTGTAACTGTCCTTTTCTGGCAGAGGACGAACCGGAAAAAATCTGAAATCCACCAAACTTTTTGTTGCTTTTCTGTGAAAAGCGTGTAAAATGAAAGTTGGAACCGGCTGTACAGGGCGGTTCCGCCAAATCAAAAATACTACTTAGGAGGAAAAAACATGAAAAAGCTCATCGCGCTGTTTATGGCCATGGCTATGGTGTTCTCCCTGGCCGCCTGCGGCAGCAGCTCCAGCAGCTCTGACGCCGACACCACCAGCGACACCAGCGCCGCCGCGGACACTGCCGACGACACCACCGCTACCAACACCGACTACCGTGTTGCCATGATCACCGACTACGGCGACATCACCGACCAGTCCTTCAACCAGACCACCTATGAGGCCTGCAAGGAGTACTGCGCCGACAACGGCCTGGACTTCATCTACTACAAGCCCGACTCCGACTCCGACGCTGACCGTGTCGCCATGGTCGAGAAGGCCGTTGACGAGGGTTACAACGTGGTCGTGATGCCCGGCTACGCCTTCGCCCCCACCATCGAGGCCACCGCTGAGGATTATTCCGACATCACCTTCATCGCCCTGGACGTCAGCTCCAGCGACTTCAGCGAAGGCTATGAGCTGCCCTCCAACGTCTACTGCGCCGTCTACCAGGAAGAGCTGGCCGGTTACATGGCCGGTGTCGCCGCTGTCAAGCTGGGCTACACCCATCTGGGCTTCCTGGGCGGCATGGCTGTCCCCGCTGTTATCCGCTATGGCTACGGCTTCGTGCAGGGCGTTGACGCTGCCGCTGCCGAGCTGGGCGTTGACGTGACCGTGGAGTACGTTTACGGCAACCAGTTCTCCGGCGACTCCGACATCACCGCTTACATGGATAGCTGGTATCAGAACCTGGGCGTCGAAGTGGTCTTTGCCTGCGGCGGCTCCATCTACACCTCCGCCTGTGAGTCCGCCGCCAAGGTGGACGGCAAGGTCATCGGCGTGGACACCGACCAGGCTGAGCTGATCGACGGCACCTATGGCGAGGGCATGACCGTTACCTCCGCCATGAAGGGCCTGGCCACCACCGTTAAGGATATGCTGGACGAAGTCGTGGCCGGCAACTTTGCTGAGTACGGCGGCCAGATCGCCACTTTGGGCCTGGTTTCCGGCGACGACGTGGAAGCCAACTATGTCCAGCTTCCCACCGCCTCCACTCAGTGGTCCGACGGCTTCACCGAGGACGACTATGCGGCCCTGGTCGCCGATATGTATGACGGCACCATCACCGTCTCCAACGACACCACCACCGAGCCTGAGGTTTCCATCTCCGTCAACTACTACGGCAACATCAAGTAATTGCAATTTCTCCGAGGCAGGGGCGTTTTCGCCCCTGTCTCTTTTTTCTGTTGGTTCTATAATAAATGTTGGGGTCAGGTAAAGCACCTGGCCCCAAATTCAT
>JAJPXR010000154.1 GCA_021205375.1 Clostridiales bacterium
GTCCAGCACCTCACCGGCCTTGTCCGCCGCCACGCCCAGGTCGTCCACCAGGATGTCCCGGACAGCGTCGGGGCCGATTTTGTCCAACTTGTCCACGGTGCGCATCACGTCCTGGCTCTGGTCGGTCAGGCCAAGCATCTCGTAAAAGCCGTTCAAAATCTTCCGGTTATTCACCCGGATCTGGAACCGTTTCAGTCCCAACTGTGAGAAGGTCTGGTAGATGATGGAGGGAATCTCCGCCTCGTTGGAGATGTCCAGCTTGCCGTCGCCGATAATGTCGATGTCCGCCTGGTAGAACTCCCGGTAGCGGCCCCGCTGGGGACGCTCACCCCGGTAGACCTTGCCGATTTGGTAGCGGCGGAAGGGGAAGGTCAGTTGTCCGTAGTGGAGGGCCACATACTTGGCCAGAGGTACGGTCAGGTCAAACCGCAGGGCCAGGTCGCTGTCCCCCTTCTGGAAGCGGTAAATCTGCTTCTCTGTCTCGCCGCCGCCCTTTGCCAGCAGTACCTGGGCGTCCTCGATGATGGGGGTGTCCAGCGGCGTGAAGCCGTAGAGGGAATAGGTGCGGCGCAGGGTCTCCATAATGCGCTCCATCCGCTGCTGCTGGGCGGGGAGCAGTTCCATGAACCCGGCCAGGGTGCGGGGCTTTTGCTTTGCCATATCAAAATCAATCCTCTCCAAAAATAAAAATCTGGTTATCCCGTTTACTCAACCATGCGTCAGTAACCCCTCCGCCACCGCCTGCGGCGGAGGCCCTCCTCCCCTTTCAGGGGAGGCAAGAGGGGATAGTGCTTGTCGTTTGGCGTCAGTTTTGTTTGCCAGATGTGGAATTTTCAGTAGAAAAGCCCTCTTCCTAGCCACTGAAAAACGTGGCTGATTGAAAGGGATAACCAAAAATAAAAAAACGCTCATCCCAAAGCATTGGGACGAGAGCAATCGTTGCTTCGTGGTGCCACCCAAATTCAGCCTGCCGCCAGACGGCAAGCCCTCAAAACCTTCTGTTGCGGGAAGGGGACCGCGCCTGTCTCCAGGCCCGCTCAGGAGATGTCTTTCCCCATCCCCGGTCCCGTGGAGGGCTTCCAGCCTGCGGCCCTCTTCTCTGTCCGGCGGTGTGATGGGTACTCATTCCCCGTCTTTGCGGTGTGTCAGCTCAGCAAAGCATATTATATCTGTTTTTACCGGGTGCGTCAATTCCATTTCCGCACTTTTTTGCAAAAAAAGAAGGAACCGCCTTGAGTAGAAAAGGCAGTTCCCGCTTTTGGGGCAATATGATGAAGAATGATTTAAAATGAAACGCAAATAAAAACTTTTGTTGTGTCCGGTCGAAAAACATGCTATAGTAAACATTGGGTACTGCCCAAAGTAAACCAGTTCTCTCTCTGCAGGGGGCTGCTTCTTTGCCCCCTGACTTCACAGAAGGGGGGCTGACAAAATGAGCACATCAGAAGTTTTTCAGCTTTTGCTTGTCATCATTGAGGCCTGTGGCCTGATTGTTATGCTACTAAACAGCAAGAAGTAACCGCCCTGGGCCGCAAACCTGGCGGTTACTTCTAGTTCAGAAATCAGAGAGGACTGGCCGCAATGGGCAGTACCTTTTTCTGTCTCTTATTATACCCGTTTTCCGAGGTTTTGTCAATTCCCCAAAAAGCGTCGCTCACGACGCTTTCCGGGGTCCCCTTTGATTTCACATCCTCGGGCGAAATGAATCCGCCCGTCGGCAAACGAGAACCAAACATCACTCGTCCAGCTTGAGCACCGCGAGAAACGCCTCGGTGGGAATTTGGACGGTGCCGAGGGTGCGCATCTTCTTTTTGCCCTCTTTTTGCTTCTCCAGCAGCTTCTTCTTCCGGGTGATGTCGCCGCCGTAGCACTTGGCCAGCACGTCCTTCCGCATGGCTTTCACCGTCTCCCGGGCGATGATTTTGCCGCCGATAGCGGCCTGGATGGGTACCTCGAAGAGCTGGCGGGGAATGTTCTCCTTGAGCTTTTCGCAGATTTTTCGGGCGCGGGGGTAGGCTTTGTCCTTGTGGGCGATGAAGGAGAGGGCATCCACCTGGTCGCCGTTGAGCAGCAAATCGACTTTCACCAGGTTGCTGGGCTGGTACTCCGCCAGCTCGTAATCCAGGGAGGCATAACCCTTGGTATGGGCTTTCAGCGTGTCGAAAAAGTCGTAGATGATCTCGTTCAGGGGCATTTTATAGTGGAGTTCCACCAGAGTAGTGTCCAGATACTGCATATCCCCGAACTGGCCCCGCCGTTCCTGACACAGGGGCATGATATTGCCCACATATTCCTGCGGAGTGAGGATGCTGACGTTGACATACGGCTCCCGGGCCTCAGCGATCTGAGCCGGGTCGGGGTAGTTGTGGGGATTGTCCACATAGACAGTGGTGCCGTCGGTTTTCACCACCTCATAGATAACGCTGGGCAGGGTGGTCACCAGGTCCAGGTCAAATTCCCGCTCCAGCCGCTCCTGAATGATCTCCATGTGGAGCATCCCCAAAAAGCCGCAGCGGAACCCGAAGCCCAGGGCGGCGGAGCTTTCCGGCTCGAAGGACAGGGAGGCGTCGTTGAGCTGTAACTTTTCCAGCGCGTCCCGCAGGTCGGGGTACTTGCTGCCGTCCTCGGTGTAAATGCCGCAGTAGACCATGGGCTGGGCGGGCTTGTAGCCGGGCAGAGGCTCCGCCGCAGGGCGCTCCGCGCCGGTGACGGTGTCGCCCACCTGGGTATCCCGCACGTTCTTGATGGAGGCGGTGAAGTATCCCACCTCTCCGGCGGTCAGCACGCCGCAGGGGTCCAGAGCAATCGGCTCCATGTGGCCGCACTCCACCACCTTGTAGGTGGCGCCGGAGGCCATCAGCTTGACCTCCATACCAGTGCGGATGGTGCCCTCCATCACCCGCATCAGCACGATGACCCCCCGGTAGCTGTCGTACTGGGAATCGAAAATCAGCGCCTTTAATGGGGCCTCTGGGTCGCCCTCCGGCGCGGGGATGCCCTGTACGATATCCTCCAGCACGGCGTGGATGTTGATGCCCGCCTTGGCGGAAATCTCCGGCGCGTCCATGGCGGGCAGGCCGATGATGTTCTCGATTTCCTCCTTCACCCGGAGAGGGTCGGCGGAGGGCAGGTCGATTTTGTTCAGCACCGGCAGCACCTCCAGGTCGTGGTCCACCGCCAGATAGGTGTTGGCCAGGGTCTGGGCCTCCACGCCCTGGCTGGCGTCCACCACCAGCACCGCCCCCTCGCAGGCGGCCAGACTGCGGCTGACCTCATAGTTGAAGTCCACGTGGCCCGGCGTGTCGATGAGGTTGAGCTGATAGGTCTCCCCGTCGTCCGCCTGATAGCGCAGGGTGACGGCGCGGGCCTTGATGGTGATGCCCCGCTCCCGCTCCAGCTCCATGGAGTCCAGAATCTGGCTCTCCATCTCACGGGCGGTCACGGCGTTGCACTCCTCGATTAAACGGTCTGAGAGCGTGGATTTGCCGTGGTCGATATGTGCTATGATAGAAAAGTTACGGATATTTTCCTGTTTCATCTATCCATTCTCCTATTTCTTCTTTCGTTCCTGGGAATCCACCAGCCGCTGGTTCACCCGCCCGCTGGTGTTGTGCAAAATTTGCAGCAGCGACTGGTACAGAGCGGGATACTCCCGCTGGAGGGCCTTCTGGTCCAGCGGTTCCAGCTTGTCTGCCGCCGTCTTATCCCCGGCCAGCTTCTCCATCTCCATGGTGATATTGGTTTTGTCCCACATCATGACGGCGTCCACCGCGCCGCTGCGAAACGCGGCCTCGTCCAGCGCAAAAAAGCTCGACAGGTTGTGTTTGTTCATGCTATAGATGCTGCGGAATACTGTATACAGGGCGCAGGAGAAGTAGTTGGACACGTCCAAAATCAACTCCCGGTTGCCCAGCCGCCCCAGCATCCCATAAATCAGCGAGAGGGTGTTGACCATCAGCTTTTTGTTCAACTGGGCCATGACGCTGCCCCGGAGAGCGTTGTCCTTGTGTTCGCTGACATCGTAAAGCTCTTCGGCGCTGATGACCGTCCCGTCCTTGGACATGGTGCGCCCCAGCAGGTAGTCTGCGGAGACCTGGTAGTAGTCGCAGGCCCGGACCACAAAGGCCAGGCCCGGCTCCCGGATGCCCTTTTCGTAATGAGAGAGCAGCGCCTGACTGATGCCCAGTTCGGCGGCGGCGGCTCGTTGGCTGATGTTACGCTCCTTGCGCAGCAACGCAAGCGTGCGGGAAAAATCGGTGCTCACGGAAATTCCTCCATTTTTTCTCTCTGAGAGGCACAGGCAGATTAACAAGTGGTATTATTATACCTGAATCAATACAGTTTGTAAAGCTGCGCTCAAAAATTTTCTGACACTCTCTTGCAGTGGAGAACTGTCCCTGTTACAATAAAATACTACAATATTCCTGCAAACCCCAAGGGAGGGACCGCCCATGCTCACCCGCGAACAGCTCAAGCAGACCAAACAGTGGCAGGCACTGAACGCCATCTGGAAAACGTTGACCCCTCAACAGCGCCAGTCCATCGGGCCGGAGTTCCAGTGTCTGTCGGATTTCATCCGGGACAACTCCCGCCCACCGGTGGACTACACCGCAGAGGACGCGGATTATAAAGCCCACCTTTCCAACGACGCCTGCCGCTTCGCAAGGGAGCGGGAGGCCGCGGGACAGAATATTTACGACGGCTTCAAGAAGATCATCTCCCGCAGCACCTTTGAAAGTCCGGAAAAGGTGATGATCTTTTTTGACCTGAAATACAAGCAAAAATACCCCTGGGTCACGGAAAACCGGGATGAGCTGCTGGAAATTCTGGATTTGGTCTGGAACCGACTGGTGGCGCGGGGGTTCGTGCCAGGGGAAGGGTTTCCGAAGTGAGCTGTTAGCCATTAGCTATTAGCCGTTGCCGTCAAGCGGCACTTCCGAAGCCGCGCTTCTCCCTGTAGCCAGGTACTGCTTGCCAAAAGCGAACGACGAATGACGAAAAATACCGTTAGCGGCTAACCACTCACTGTTAGTCAAGTACCGCCAAACTAACAGCTAACAGCTAAGAGCTAGGAGCTAATAACGTACTGGCTGTACACCGCCCCCGCCGCCTGCGCGAACAGCCTGGCCCCGGCCAGGGCTTCCTGGAGGGTGTTGCCGCTGGTGCCCACCTCCACCAGCAGGGAACCGGCGGTCAGGTGCTGGTTGAACCGCTGGCTGCGCAGGTCGATGTTTCGCGGCAGGGTGCCGTCCAGGGCTAACATGGCCCCCTGGAGCTTCAGGGCAAGGGTGAAGTTGTCCTCCCAGTTGGGGTGGGTCAGCCCGCCGTCGTTTGTCCCCACCACCAGCATCACCTGAGCCACCTGCTCCCCGTCGATGGTGGTGGTTTTGGCGTAGACGGTGCCGTCGCTGCCGATGAGGGCGTCCCGGTGAACGTCCAGCACCACCTGAATGGTGGGGTACTGCTCCAAATAGCTCTGCACTCCCGCCAAAGAGCGGCCATAGGAGCCGCTGTAGCCGGGGTAATCGTAGGTGGTGGCGTCGTGGACCACGGAGAAGCCCAGTTCTTCAAAAACCGCCTTCATCTCCTCGCCCACCCGGATCATGTTGTAATTTTCATCGGTGGTGCGGCTCTCGTCGCTCTCGACATATACATCGTCTCCGTCCATGGTGTAGGCTTCGGTGGCGTGGGTGTGCATAATTAAAATCTGCGGCCCCTGGTCGGCGGGCTGGAGAGTCAGAGACGGTTCCGCCGCCCAGTCGTCCGCCACGCTGGGGTTCAGCCCCTCGGTGTGGTTGTCCACCTTGAGCTGGCTGGTTTTGATTTGGGAGAGGTCCAGGGTGATTTCCTCCGTTTCCGATTCCGGTTCGGATTCTGTTTCTTCTTCCGCTTCTGCCTCCGGCTCTGCTGACGCGGAGGCTGTTTCTGCTCCTTCGGCAGAATTGTCCCCTTCCTCATCCGCCGGGTCGGTCTCCGGGATGGGATCGGATTCCTTCTGCTCGTCCGTTGTATCCGCTTGCTGTGCCGCGCTGACCGCCTCCTTTTCCTGGGCCAGCACCGGGGACTGGTCCACCACCAGCTCCGCCCAGCCGTCCAGCAGGTCAGTCTCACTGTCTGCCTGTCCGAGCTGGTACTCCAGCAGACCGGTGACAATGGCTCCGCTGGAACAGAGGGCCGTTTTTGCGGCGTCCAGGTCAGCGGTGCGCCAGACCACCCAGAGGGTGGAGGCTGCCGCCGCCAGCGCCACCGCCCGGCGGGGAACGGTCACATGCTTCTTCATTCGTACCACCTCTCTGGACAGCCTATGTCCCGGCAGAGCAGAGTATGCCTGCGCGCCACTGTCCGGCGGCAGAGAGCCGCGTACTCTTTTTTACAAATGTATCGCAGGAAGGGGTTCGGATGGTGTTTTCTTTGCGAATTTTCTTGACAGAGGGGTTCTATGGCGGTACAATAAACGTGGATTGTTTTGAAAAACAGATGACGCTGATTCTGGGCAGAAGTTATCTGGGGTTCAATGGCTTCGCTTTGCGTGGAACTGTCCGTGCAGGGCGATTTTTTGTTGCGCACACCGGAGGGGCGCGTCTCTCCCCTGTGCCAGCCTGACATTTCAACTGCGCAAAACAACACAAAGCTGATTCAAAATCTATTACAGGAGGTGTACAAAACTTATGCTGCAAACGATAATTGTCGCAATCATTGTTGCAATTATCTGCGCTGTGGCTTTCTTCTTTGTGGGTTATCAATACCGCAAGAACGAGGCGGAGAAGGAAATTGGTTCCGCCGAGCAGGAGGCCACGCGCATTTTAAATGAGGCCATCAAGGATGCCGAGAGCAAAAAGCGGGAGGCGTTGGTAGAGGCCCGGGAAGAGATCCACAAGGAGCGCAGCACCTACGAGCAGGAGGTGAAGGAGCGCCGCGCTGAGCTGACCAAGCAGGAGCGCCGCCTCCAGTCCAAGGAAGAGAACCTGGACCGGAAAACCGACGCCATCGAGCGCAAGGACGAAAAGCTCCAGAACCGTCTGGCCGCCGCAGAGCGCACCAGAGAGGAGATTGAACAGATCAAGGCCAGCCAGCAGGAAACGCTGGAGCGCATCTCCGGCCTGACGGCGGAGGACGCCAAGGCGTACCTCATCCATCAGGTAGAGGACGATGTCACCCACGAGGAAGCTGTCAAAATCAAGGAAGTCAAGGCCAAGTTCAAGGACGAGGCCGAAACCTACGCGCGGGAGGCCATTTCCCTGGCCATCCAGCACTGCGCCGCCGATCAGGTGGCCGAGGTCGCCGTTTCGGTGGTGCCCCTGCCCAACGACGAGATGAAGGGCCGCATCATTGGTCGGGAGGGACGGAACATCCGCACCCTGGAGACCCTGACCGGCGCCGAACTCATCATCGACGACACGCCGGAGGCCATCACCATTTCCTGCTTCGACCCGGTCCGCCGGGAGATCACCCGCATCGCCCTGGAGCGCCTCATCGCCGACGGGCGCATCCACCCCGCCCGCATCGAGGAGATGGTGGAGAAGGCCAAGCGGGAGGTCGAGTCCGTCATCAAGGCCGAGGGTGAACGGGCCGTGTTCGAGACCAACATCCACGGTCTCCACCCGGAGCTGGTCAAGCTGCTGGGTCGGATGCACTACCGCACCAGCTACGGTCAGAATGTGCTGAGCCACTCCATCGAGGTTTCCCACCTGGCCGGTCTGCTGGCCGCTGAGCTGGGGGCTGACGTGGCCACCGCCAAGCGCGCCGGCCTGCTCCACGACATCGGCAAGAGCGTGGACCACGAGATCGAGGGCAGCCATGTCCAGATCGGTGTGGACCTGGCCCGCCGGTACAAGGAAAACGAATATGTCGTCCATGCGATTGCCGCCCACCACAACGACGTGGAACCCCAGACCATCGTCGCCTGTCTGGTGCAGGCAGCGGACGCCATCTCCGCAGCCCGTCCCGGCGCCCGCCGGGAGAACGTGGAGAGCTACGTCAAACGCCTGGAGAAGCTGGAGGAGATCACTTCCTCCTTCAAGGGCGTCAGCAAGGCTTACGCGATCCAGGCCGGCCGCGAGGTCCGCGTCATGATCAAGCCGGAGGATGTCAGCGAGGACCAGATGACCATTTTGGCCCGGGACATCGCCAAGAAGATCGAGGACGAGCTGGAGTATCCCGGCCAGATCAAGGTGCATCTCATCCGGGAAGTCACCGCGGTGGAATACGCCAAGTGATCCAACACACAAACAAAAAAACGAGGCGGAGCGCTGCGGCGCTTCGCCTCTTGTCAGATTTTCAAGGAACTCATATTCAAAAATTAAGTGGCGCTAAAAGCTGCAAAAGCCCTCCGCAGGAGTTTTGTTGCGCAAGCAACAAAATAAAGTGCAATTCCGTGCTTTTAGCCGGGCGTGTACCGGCAAAAGCACACAGGGAGGCCCCAAACGTGCGCGCTTGCGCGTGCGCTGCTGGGGCCGCATTTTCGACCAAAATCCGTGATTTTGGTCGAGAGCCTGTCTGTGACAGGCTCAAACGAGGCGGAGCGCTGCGGCGCTTCGCCTCTTGTGTTCCTTCGGTTTTCGTTTTGGGAAGGAGGTTCCTATGTCCGTTCCCCTTTACGCGACCTTTCAGGAGCCGCTGCGCTCCGGGTTTCGCATCGCCTACCAGACCACCGGCGGCGGCTACCACCCCCTCCACTGGCATGACGAGCTGGAGATCCTCTACCACCTGAATGGGTTGAGCGACATCACCATCGACGGCAAGACGTACCCTCTGCGCAGCAAGCACATGGTCGTCATCGACTCCCGCCAGGTACACGGCAGCTATAACCATGAGCGCAACGCCATGTTTCTCCGTATCCACATCTCCAAGTCCTATATGGAAAAGTTTGTACCAGGATTGTCGCTGTACAGCATCCGCTGCACCCCGGACGACGTGAACGACGCCAACTTTGAGGACTACCTACAAATCTGCCTGCTGCTCCAGGAGTTGGTGCGGGCCTACAGCCGGGACGACGTCACTCTGCCCATGGAAACAGAGGGGTACGTTCTGCAAATCTTCTCCCGCATCATCCGGTGCTTTGGCTACCCCCAGCGGGAGGTGCCCACCGGCGTGGACGTGCTGACCACCGAGCGCATCCGCACCGTTATCACTTACGTGGAGGAGCATTTTCGGGAACCTATCGGCCTCCAGGAGGTGTCGGACCTGCTGGGGCTGGGCAAGGAAGCCTTTTGCCGGTTTTTCAAAAAGAATATGGGACAAACTTTTTTGCAGTATGTCAACGAGGTGCGGGCGGTCAACGCCTTTCAGGATTTGGAATACACTGACCTCCCCATTTCGGAGATCATGGAGCGCAACGGGTTTACCACGCAAAAGCTGTTCAACCGAACGTTCAAGGAAATCTACGGCTGTACCCCCTCCGCGGCCAGGAAAGAGGCAGCGAAAGAGAAATGAGCAATTAGCAATGTGCAATTATGAGGAAACCGGACATTGCACACCATCGAAAAAGTGAAAAAAGCAGATCCGCCCCGCGCAATGCGGAGCGGCTCCAGAGGGAACGGTTTATGCCAATTTTGCTTTAGGCAACACCGCACAATTAGAGCTGCGGCGTCTTGCGGCAAATTTTCGCCATAACTGCGTTGCAAAAACTTGAAATCCACAAAGGATTCCTGCGTTTTTGCGTCTTGTTCTGACAAAAATTTTCTTCGCAATCCACTCTTGCTGAATTGTGTGGTGCCGCCTTTATGAAATCGCAGGCGTTACCGCCGCGTTTCTGTCAGGGCGCTGTAGTCCCAGTAGGGGTTGGTTCCGGCGGTGGCGGCGCTCAGGCCGTACAGCACCTGGTTTTCGCCCTTTTGGGGGAAGCCATGCAGAACATTCACAGACAAACCCCCCTTTTTCCCAATGAAGGCGGCCTTACTTCCGCTCCTTGAGCTGAGCGATCTGCTTCCAGTCGGAGGCAGTGCCGTTCGTGCTGGCGTTAGCGCTCATCACGGACGCCAAAATGTCATAGCGGTTCGCTTTCAGGTAGTTGCTAAACTTGCTCATATAAAACACTCCTATTCTAAACGGTTATTGTCTAATGGATGGGCAGAATTACTTCTGCTCCCGCATCTCGGCCATCAGCTTCCAGTCGGGAGCGGAGCCGGTCAGCATAG
>JAJPXR010000145.1 GCA_021205375.1 Clostridiales bacterium
GCATGGAGAAGTCCTGGGCCAGACGCACCATGGCGTCGTAGACCGAAGCGTCTCCATGGGGGTGGTAATGGCCCAGCACGTCGCCCACGCAGGTGGCAGACTTCTTAAAGGGCTTGTCGTAGGTCAGACCGCCCTCGTGCATGGTGTAAAGGATGCGGCGGTGGACGGGCTTCAGGCCGTCCCGCACGTCGGGCAGGGCGCGGCCCACGATGACGCTCATGGCGTACTCGATGTAGCTCTTTTCCATCTCCCCAACCAGTTCCGAGTTGGTAATGACCTGGTCGGGGAACGCGATGTCCTCCGGTTTATAGTCTCTATTGTGTCCCATAATGTCTCTCCAATCAGAAATCCAGATTCACCGCGTACTGGGCGTTTTTCTCGATCCACGCCTTCCGTGGCTCCACTTCCTCGCCCATGAGGACGGTAAAGATCTGGTCGGCAGCGACTGCGTCGTTCAGGGTGATGCGCCGCAGGGTCCGCCGCTCCGGGTCCATGGTGGTCTCCCAAAGCTCGTGGGGGTCCATCTCGCCCAGGCCCTTGTACCGGCTGATGTCGATTTTGGCGTTGGGGTTGCTAGAGCGCATCTCGGCGGAGATCCGGTCCCGCTCCTCGTCGGAGTAGGCCACGCGGGTGGTCTTGCCCCTTGTCAGCTTGTACAGGGGCGGCACGGCGGAATAGACGTAGCCCTGCTCGATGAGGGGCCGCATATACCGGAAGAAGAAGGTCAGCAGCAGGGTGCGGATGTGGCTGCCGTCCACATCGGCATCCGCCATGATGATGATTTTGTGGTAGCGCAGGCGGTCGATGTTGAACTCGTCCCCAATGCCGGCACCCAGGCCCAGCACCAGGGGGTACAGCTTGTCGTTGCCATAGATTTTGTCGGCGCGGGCCTTTTCCACGTTGAGCATCTTGCCCCACATGGACAGAATGGCCTGGAACCGGCTGTCCCGCCCCTGAATGGCGGAACCGGCGGCGGAGTCGCCCTCGACGATATAAATTTCACAGAGGGCCGGGTCCCGCTCGTTGCAGTCCTGCAACTTATCCGGCATCTGGCCGGAGTCCAGGCCGGTTTTCCGGCGGACAGACTCTCTGGCTTTCCTGGCCGCTTCCCTGGCGCGGGCGGCAGTCATGGCCTTTTCCAGAATAGCCTTGCCCACGGCGGGGTTGCACTCCAGATAGTCCTCCAGCTTGGAGGAGACGATGTTGCTGACCAGCGTGCGCATTTCGCTGTTGCCCAGCTTGGCCTTGGTCTGGCCCTCGAACTGGGCCTCGGTCAGTTTGACAGAGATGACGCAGGTGAGGCCCTCCCGGCAGTCGTCGCCGGAGACCTTCTCGTTGTCCTTCAAAATCTTGGCCTTTTTGCCGTAGGTGTTCAACACCTGGGTCAGAGCGGTCTTGAAGCCCGTCTCGTGCATACCGCCCTCGGCGGTGTGGATGTTGTTGGCGAAGGACAGAATGATTTCGTTGTAAGAGTCGGTGTATTGCATGGCGATCTCCGCCATGCTGTCGTCCGCCTCTCCCGCCATGTAGATGACATCCTGGTGGACGGGGGTCTTGTTCTCGTTGATATACTCCACGAAGGAGCGGATACCGCCCTGATAGCACAGCTCGTCCCGGGCCTCCTGGCCCTCCCGCTCGTCGGCAATGACGATGCGCAGACCGCCATTCAAAAACGCCTGCTCCCGCATACGGGTGTGCAGGGTCTCGTAGTTGAACACCAGGTCGTCGAACATCTCCGGGTCGGGCTGGAAGGTGACCACAGTACCGGTGTGGTCGGTGGTCCCCACGATGGTCATGGGCTGGACCACGTCGCCCCGGCTGAACTTCATCTCGTAGATGTTGCCGTTCTTGTGGACCTGGACGGTGAGCCACTCAGACAGGGCGTTGACCACGCTGGCGCCCACGCCGTGGAGACCGCCGGAGACCTTGTAGCCGCCGCCGCCGAACTTGCCGCCGGCGTGGAGGATGGTGTACACCACCTCCAGGGCGGGTTTGCCCGTCTGAGCCTGGATGTCCACCGGGATACCACGCCCGTTGTCGGTGACGGTGATGGAGTTGCCGTTGTGGATGATGACGTTGATCTCGGTGCAGTAGCCCGCCAGCGCCTCGTCGATGGCGTTGTCCACGATCTCATAGACCAAATGGTGCAGGCCGCTGGTGGAGGTGGAACCAATGTACATACCGGGCCGCTTGCGGACGGCCTCCAGCCCTTCCAGCACCTGGATCTCTGAGGCGTCGTATTCGTTTTCCGCAGCGACTGCGGTACCCTTTTCCAGTAAATCTTCTGCCATATCGTACCTCTATTCGTTGGTTATTCTTCGTTCACAGCAATTTCTTTTGCTCAGCTCAAAGAGAAACTTCTGCCGCTTTTTAGCGATGGATTATTAGAACCCAGCTTTCGTCTGGCAGCACCTGACTAACAGCTAATAGCTAGTAGCTAACAGCTCATTTTCTTCCCACCACCGCCGGGCCGAGCGCCGCTGGAGCGTCTGGCTGGCCAGCGGGGAGAGATAGACCGTCTGCCCCTGCCCCTTGGGGGCGCAGACCACAAAGCTCTTGGGCAGCTCCTCGATGTCCACATAGGCCACATGGCCGTTTTTTTCCGCCCGGTTCAAGTATTGCCGGGTTCGGTAGCTTTGAGACGTGATTTCCAGGTCAAAAATACCAATTACGTCTTTTTCGTCCACCAAAACGCCGTTTCCCAGGTGCAGATACACAGTTATCCCTCCAACAGCGCGCCGTTTTCGATGCGCAGCACCTGCCCCGCCTCCAGCGCGGAGAGCCGGTCGCTCTCGCAGCAGGTGATGAACACCTGCCCGCCCTGGATGCGGTTGAGGACAAACTCCTGCCGCCGCTGGTCCAGCTCGCTGAGCACGTCGTCCAGCAGCAGCACCGGGTACTCCCCGTCGTTGTCGTAGAAAATCTCCCGCTGGGCCAGCTCCAGGCTCAGGGCGGCGGTGCGGGTCTGGCCCTGACTGCCGTAGGTGCGGACGCTGCGCCCGTTGATGTCCACCAGCAGGTCGTCCTTGTGGGGGCCGGAGAGACAGCTCCGGGCCTCCAGCTCCGCCTGACGGTGCCGGGCCATGTGGTCCTGGAGCTGAATAAAAATGGTCTGGGCCGGGGCCAGGGGGTCGGTGACGGTTTTCACCGTCTGGTACTCCAGCTCCA
The DNA here is from genome assembly GCA_021205375.1 of Clostridiales bacterium. Taxonomy (GTDB): domain Bacteria; phylum Bacillota; class Clostridia; order Oscillospirales; family Oscillospiraceae; genus Onthomonas. The sequence goes on from JAJPXR010000145.1 coordinate 3,169, forward strand.
AATTCTCCCGCCCGTTGGAGAAGCTGGCGTGGATGGCGGGGGCGCACTGGTTCAGCTTTTGAATGAAGTGCGCCCGGTAGTGGATGACCAGCGCTCCGGTCTGGCACATCCGCAGGTTGTAGTCCTCCAGCAAGTCCAGCAGGGAGGGCTTCTCCGGCCAGTCCCGGAGGATGCGCCGCTTCTGCTCCAGCAGGCGTTTGTACTCCGCCAGCGCCGCCCCGTACCGGGGACGAAGCTGACAGATGGCCCCGTCCAGGAATTTTCGCCGTTCCGCTGCCCCGGCCCGGATCAGGTCCAGGTCCTCCGGGCAGAAGAGGACGGTTTTCAGGATGCCGGTCAGCTCCCCCGTGTTTTTCAGCCGGACGCCGTTGCTCCACATCTGGCGGCGAATACCCCGGCCCAGCCGGACCTCCAGCCGAAAGTCCCGGTTTCGGGAAAAAATCTCTCCCTCCAGCCTGGCCCGCTGTGCCTCAAAGCGAATTAACTCGCTGTCCGCTCTGGCCCGGTGGCTCCGGCAGGCGGAGAGATAGGCGATGGCCTCCAGCAGATTGGTCTTGCCCTGGGCGTTGTCTCCGGTGATGACGTTGATGCCGGGGCAGAACTGGGCGTTTAACGCGGAATAGTTGCGAAAATTCTCCAAATGGATGGCGTTGACGACCATCGTTACTCCACCGTGACCGTGGTGTCCAGCAGGGAGGCGCTGTCGCCGGGGCGCATTTTTTTGCCCCGCATGGTGCAAACTTCCCCGTTGACCGTTACCTGGCCGTCCTGGATGCGGATCTTGGCCTCGCCGCCGCTGGAAACCAGGTTGGCCAGCTTGAGCAGGGCGTCTAAGCGGATAAACTCCGTTTCAATTTTCACAGTTTGCTGTTTCATATCGTCCCCCGGTTTCATTACGCTCTGGCCCGCAGACGGACGGGCAGCACCATATACAGGAACTGGTTGCCCTGTCCCTCCTCCGGCACGATGACGCAGGGGGAGATGGGGGTGTTCAGCGTCAACTGCACCACGTCCTCCGGGGCTGCCTTCAGCGCGTCCAGCATATAACGGTTGTTGAAGCCGATTTCCAGCGCGCCGCCGTTGGAGACCACGCCGCATTCGTCGTAGACAGTGCCCAAGGCGGTGGCGGTCTGGAGCTTCAGCAGATTGTTCTCCAGGGTGCAGCGCAGGGGGCTTTTCTGCTGCTCGGTGACGATGAGGGAGCAGCGCTCGATGGAGGCGATGAGTTGCCGCCGGTCCACGGTGACGGAGATGGGGTTGTTGGTGGGGATGGAGTGCTTGTAGTCCAGGAAAGTGCCCTCCAGCCGCCGGGAGATCAGGGTGACGCTGCCGGTTTTGAACATAATATGTTGGGAACCCTGAACGATCTCCACCGGCTCATCGGTGTCGCCGCAGATTTTGGCCACCTCGTTGAGGGACACCGCCGGCACCACAAAGGAGCAGTTCGGCCCGCTGGTCACCGGCTCCCGCCGCAGGGCCAGCCGGTAACCGTCCACAGACACGATGGTCAGGGTCCCGTCCTCCACCTCGAACAGCTCACCGGTGTGGATGGGGCGGCTCTCATCGTGGCTGACGGCAAACAGGGTCTGGTTCAGCATGGACATCAGCGTCCGCTGGGGCAGGGAAATGCTGTTTTGGAACTCCACGCTGGGCAAGTCCGGGTATTCCTCCGGGCTGCTGCCCTGGATTTGGAACTGGCTGGCGCCGCACCGGATGGTGATAAGGCTGCGGTCGGTTGACACATTGACAACCTCATCGGGCAGGCGGCGGACGATCTCGCTGAACAGTCGGGCAGAGACGACGATATCTCCCTCTTCCTGGATCTCCGCGGGGACTAGGGCACGAATCCCAGTTTTTAGGTTATAACCGGTGAGCTGTAACTGTTCTCCCGCTTCAATTAAAATACCTTCCAGCGCCGGGATGGAACTTTTTGCTGCTACCGTCCGAGAGGTAGTGGTAATCATCGCCTGTAATATAGTTTTCTCGCAGGAAAAACGCATAAGGACCTCCTTCTGTTCATTAGGAAAGGAACGTAAAAATAGTAGTAGTAGTAGTAGCCGCAAATCTGTGGATAACGCAAATTTTCTCTGAAATCGCAGGAAAAAACAAATCCACAGTTTTGACAGCGTTATCCACAGGCTCCCACAGCCGCGGAAAACACGACGGCGTTTTCCACAACGATGATTTTCACAGGTGGAAAAAAGCTGTGGAAACTGTGGAAAGAGCCTCTCACATGGGATTATACAAATTGTATAAGCAAAAGGCGCAAAAACGCGCCGCCGCCGCAGAAAAAACAAAAGAGTTTCAGAAAGAAACTTGGTTTTTGTCAGTAGGTGCGGTCGTTGATGTTGGCTTTGATGTCCTTGATGACGTCGGCAAGGGCCTTGTCGGTTTTCAGGGCGTTTTCGATCTTGTCGATGGAGTGCATAACGGTGGTGTGGTGCATATCGTAGATCTTCCCGATCTCCGGCAGGCTCAGGTTGGTCATGGAGCGGATGATGTACATGCTGACCTGGCGGGCCAGGATGATGTTGGCCTTGCGGCTGGTGGTCAGGATGGTCTCTTTGCTGATGCCGTAGAATTTGGCGGTCTCCTCCAAAATCACGTCGGCGGAGGGGGTCAACTCGCTGGAGGTGCGGATCAGCTCCCGGATGGCCCGCCCGGCGGCCACGTCGTCCACCTTGTTGCCCAGCAGATCCCGGTAGGCCATCAGCCGGTGCAGGGAGCCTTCCAACTGCCGCACGTTGGCGGTGATGTTGTGGGCGATGTATTCGATGATGTCCTGTGGCATGTTCAGCCCCAGCAGAATGGCCTTGTCCTTGATGATGGCGCAGCGGGTCTCGTAATCTGGCGGTTGGATGTCCGCCATCAGGCCCCACTCGAACCGGGTGCGCAGCCGGTCCTCCAGCCGGACCATGTCAGATGGGGGCCGGTCGGAGGTCAGGACGATCTGCTTGCCCGCCTCGTAAAGGTTGTTGAAGGTGTTAAAAAATTCCTCCTGGGTGGAGTCCTTGCCGGCGATAAACTGGATATCGTCCACCAGCAGCAGGTCTTTGTCCCGGTACTTCTGGCGGAAGGCGTCGGTGGAGTTCAGGCGGATGGCTTCGTTTAGCTCGTTGGTGAACTCGTCCCCCTTAACGTAGATGATCTGATACTCCGGGTGCTGCTGCTGGATGGAGTGGAAGATGGCGTAGAGCAGATGGGTCTTGCCCAGACCGGACTCTCCGTAGAGGAACAGGGGGTTGTAGCTCTTGCCGGGCTGATTGGCCACGGCGAGAGAGGCGTTGTAAGCAAACTTGTTGGAGGAACCCACCACAAACCGGTCGAAGGTGTATTCCTCGCTGCCCATCAGGATGTTGGCGTTCTCCTCCGGGGCGTTGCGGCGGCGGCGGTATTGCTCCGCCTCCTCCGGGTCCAGGACGATCACGTCGATGTCGGCGGCGAACAGCTCATAGAGGGCTTTTTTCAGTGCGTCGATGTAGCGGGTCCGAATGATGTTGCCCTTAAAGGCGACAGGGTGGGTGATCACCAGCCGGTTGCGCTCCAGCTCAAGCGCCTCCACTTCGCTGAACCAGGTGGTGACGGCCGTGGCGGTCAGCTCGCTTTCCAACAGGGGAAGCACGCTGGCCCAGATCTCCGCGGCAGAATTCATGTCAAAACCTCTTTTCTCTTTGGCTGAACAAGGGGGTGCGCAGGGCAAAAAAGCGCAAAACACCCCATCTTTTTAGTCTGTTATTAGTATACCACAAAACTGCTCTTGTTACAAACAGAAATTTGGCGCCACACAGGGCAGAATAACCGTGAATAGTGGACAAAGCCCGCCGGGAGGGGGAAAACGGCTCCGCCGGAAGGGAGGGCTTACAGGGCCGCTGCGCGCTCCAAAACGGACGCGGAAAAGAGGGCGCTGTGGACAAAATGACAAAAAACCTGAGGCAAGTGGTTGACAGCAGCCGATTTGGTGGAGTATAATAACCAGTGCGTTATAGTGTCCCCTGGGGATGCTTTGCCCCAAAGGACCAGACCGGGGATCGCCCGGCGGCCAGGGCTCTCCTTTTTCAGGGCGGGTACCGGCGGCAAGGCCGCCCCCGCTGATTTCACGATTCGGAGGTGTATCGAATGGCTACCAAACGTACCTACCAGCCCAAGAAGCGTCACGGGCAGAAGGTCCACGGCTTCCGGGCCAGAATGGCCACCAAGAGCGGCCGCCAGGTGCTGGCCCGCCGCCGTGCCAAGGGCCGCAACCAGCTTAGCTATTGAGCGGTCAATTTTTTGATCAATGCGGAAGCATGTGCGAGGGGTGGAAGCTACAGCAAGCTCCACCCCTGTAATGTATCTGCGGACAAGCCCGCCCCAGGCGGGCGGCGGAGAGGGGGCCAGGCCCAGGTCGAGGCCCCCTCTCCCCTGCCTGTCGCCGCCGTTTGTTCAGGAAGGCCGGAGAGCATGAAAAAGACTGTGACCATCAAGTCCAACCGGGACTTTCAGCGTCTGTACCGCCGGGGACGTTCCGCCGCCGGTCCCACGCTGGCCCTCTATTGGCAGCGCAACCGGAAGGGAGAGAGCCGGGTGGGCATCACCACCGGCACCAAGCTGGGCCACGCGGTGGTCCGCAACCGGGTCCGCCGCCAGATCCGGGAAATTTACCGGCTGCACAAGGACGAGCTGATCCCCGGACGGGACATCGTCATCGTGGCCCGGGTCCGGGCGGTCAGCGCCGGATACCACGCCATGGAGCGGGATTTCCTCCGGCTGACCAAAAAACTCGGATTACGCAAGCCTGTTTCCCCTGCGGAGCCGGAGGCGGAACCGTGAAGCGGCTGCTGCTGGGGCTGATCGGATTCTATCAGAAGTATATCTCCCCCGGTCTGCCGCCCCGGTGCCGGTTCATCCCCACCTGCTCGGAGTACGCGAAGGAGGCGGTGGAGAAATACGGCGCGGCCAGAGGCTCCCTGCTGGCCGCCAAACGGCTGGCAAAGTGTCAGCCCCTGCACCGCCAGAAGAGCATCGAGTACGACCCGGTGCCGTGACAATTAGCAATTAGCAGTTAGCAATGTGCAATGAAATCACGCTGTTACGTTTTCATTAAAAACGGTTCGTCTTTTTTACTTCACGTCCGGCAATTTATCACCGGCGCACCGTTTTGATTCACTTTTCATTGCTAATTGCACATTGCACATTGCTAATTAAATTCCGATCCCATAAGGGCAGCTCCGCCCTTTCGTGGAAATATACCCCCAAGAAGGAGGACGCCGAACAATGATTACTGCCTTTTTGCAAATCTTCGGCAAGATCCTGCTGTGGATCTATGAATTTTGCCACAGCTACGCCCTGTCCCTCATCATCTTCACCCTGCTGTCCAAGCTGGTGCTCTTCCCCATCTCCTACAGGGGTAAAAAGAGCATGATGCAGATGAACTCTCTTCAGGGAGAGGTCCAAAAGCTGCAAAAGCAGTACGCCAAGGACCAGAACCGCCTGAACCAGGAGACCCAGGCCCTCTACGAGCGAGAGGGCGTCAACCCCATGGGCGGCTGCCTGTGGTCCTTCCTGCCCCTGCCCATCCTGATGGGCCTGTACTACATCATCCGTCGGCCCATGCTCTACATGATGTGCCTGACCAAGGATGAGATCACCGCCGCCGTAGATGCTGTAACGGCTCTGGGTTATGACCTGGGTACCTCCGCAGCCTATCAGGAGATGACCCTGACTTCCCTGATGGGCAAGGACACCACCGTCTGGAACGCCGTTGCCAATGCCGTGGGCGACAGCGCCTCCAAGCTGGTTTCCATGGACTTCACCTGGCTGGGCATGGACCTGTCCCAGACCCCCAGTTGGAAGATTTGGACCCTGGACCTGAACTGGGCCAACATCGGCCTGTTCCTGATCCCCATCGTGGTCACGCTGTTCAGCTTCCTCTACAGCCAGATCTCCCAAAAGACCAACCAGATCACCATGGGCAACAGCCAGAACAAGAAGGACGACGCCAGTTCTGCCGCTGCCGACTCCACCAACAAGATGATGATGTACCTGATGCCGCTGATGTACCTGTGGTTCGGCTATATCATGCCCGCCGGCATGTGCGTCTACATGCTGTTCAACTCCGTCTTTTCGGCGGCGCAGGAAGTTGTCTGCGCCCAGATGCTCAAAGGCAAGTTTGAGGAAATGGTGGCCGAGCGGGAGCGCCGGGCCAACGAGGAAAAGGAAAAGGAAAAGGAGCGGAAGGCCGCTATCGCCGCCCGCCGGGCCGAGCAGGCCGAGAAGAACCGCAAGAGGGGCAAGCGCTCCAAGAAGGGCGGCGTCAGCAAGCCCAAGGACCATCCCACCGACGCCAGCCGGGTGGGTATCCGCCCCTTCGCCCGTGGCCGGGCCTATGACCCGGACCGCTACCCCGTGACCCCCTACCGGGACCCCCAGGACGTGCTGGACGAAGCCGCGCTGGAGGCGACCCTGGCCAAAAACGCCAAGCGAAAGAAGAAGAACACCGAGGAAGAGGAACTGCCGCCTGAGGAGGAGCTGCTGCTGGAGGAGACCGCCCAGGAGGACGAGCCTGTCCAGAACACGGACGAGGCGGAAGCCCTGGAGAACACCGAAAACGATGTTGCCGAGGGCAGTGAGAACGACGATGAGGACGAGGAGAACGTCTGACCCGTCTGCCGGAACATTGTATTACGCTGCTATAGAAAGGAATGAAGGATTCCCATGTTAAAGTCGATTGAAACCACCGGCAAGACAGAAAACGACGCCATTGCCGCCGCTTTGAAGCAGTTGAACCTGGACCGGGACAGCGTTTCCGTGCAGGTTATTGACCGGGCTAAAACCGGATTCCTCGGCATTGGCAGCAAGCCTGCCCGGGTCAGGGTCACCTACGAGG
>JAJPXR010000020.1 GCA_021205375.1 Clostridiales bacterium
ACGCCGAAGGGCGCAGGAGCGCCGATTTTGCCGCCCAGCAGCAACCCGGCCCCCAGCAGCACACCACCCCCCAGGGTCAGTTGCCAGCCGGTGATGAGGAAGGGGTCTCGGCCCTGGGTCAGCACCTTGGAGCAGATGGCTCCCGCGGAGACGAAGCACACCGACAGCAGGATCATGCCCTCGCCCAGCAGGGCAAAGGGCTGCCCACCCAGATTGCCACCCAGGTTGACCAGCACCACGCCGGCCAGTCCCATCAGGCAGCCCAGCCACTTTTTTGCCGTCATCGGCTCTTTTTTTCGCCAAATAAGCGCCGAGAGCAGCACCGTCAGGAAGGCGGAGGCGGCGTTGAGGATGCTGGCCCGGACGCCGGTGGTGTGGGCCAGACCGATATAATAAAATAGGTATTGCCCCGTGGTTTGCACCAGGCCGATGGTCACGATGCCCGGAGCGTCCGCCCGGTGAGGAACGGGGAACCGGCGGTGGAGCAGGCCGCACAAGGTCAGCGTGGACAGCCCCGCCAGGGTGAAGCGGGTCCCGGCGAACACCATCAGGCAAGCGGGGGAGGAGGTATCCACCTGAAAGGCGGTGTACCCCAGCTTCACCGAGGGATAGGCGGCTCCCCACAGCAGCGTGGCACACAGAGCCAGCAAAACGATGTGGGCAGAGTTTTGGTAAAAGGCCGCAGCCTTGGTCTCCTTCATAGGAAAAATTCCCTTCACGAACAGTACCATAAGAGTATCACTTTTAGAAAATAATGTCCATTGGAGAAATTGCAAGACTTTCTTCCCAGACCGATGAATTTGTGGTAAAATAGAACAAAAATCGCCTCTTGGGACGAAGAAAGGAAGCGGTGACCGTGGCGATCACGCTGGACGGGTCCATCCGGCAGCTCCCCCGCATCGGGGAGCAGCGGGCCAAAAAGCTGGAAAAGTTGAAGATCTACACCCCCAGGGACCTGCTCTACTGGTTCCCCAGAGATTACCAGGACCTGCGGCAGATCTATGACATCACCCAGGCCCCGGTAGGGGAACCCTGCTGTGTGGAAGGCATTGTGGCGGATCGGCCCGTCACCCAGTACGTCCGCCGGGGCATGGAGCTGACCAAGACCCGTGTGGTGGACGGGCGGGGACAACTGTTCCTGACATTTTTCAACCAGAACTACGTCAGCCGCGCCCTGCGTCCCGGCGAAGAATATATTTTTTACGGGACGATTGAGCAGACGGGCAGCCGAAAGAGTATGACCAACCCCATGTTTGAGTCGGCGGGGAGGCGGCACTTCACCGGGCGCATCATGCCAGTCTACCCATTGACGGCGGGCATCACCAACTTCACCCTCTCCGAGGCGGTGCGGCAGGTGCTGGTGAACTGCGCCGGGGAACTCCACGACCCGCTGCCGGAGGACCTGCGGGAAGAGCATCATCTGGTGGGGCTGGGCTACGCCTTGCAAAACGTCCACTTCCCCAAGGATGACCAGGCGCTGGCCGCCGCCCGGCGGCGACTGGTGTTCGAGGAGCTGTTTTTCTTCTCGGCAGGGCTGGCGATGATGAAGGGCCAGCGTTCCGGCCAGGCAGCCATTACCTGCCAGCGGCGCTCCCTCCAGCCCTTCTGGGAGACGCTGCCCTTTACGCCTACGTCCGCCCAGCGCCGGGCGGCGGAGGAAGCGGCGGCGGACCTCTGCTCCGGCAGGCCCATGAACCGGCTGCTCCAGGGGGACGTGGGCAGCGGCAAAACCGTGGTGGCGGCGGCCTGCGCCTGGCTCATGGCCCAAAGCGGTGGCCAAACCGCCCTGATGGTCCCCACGGAGATTTTGGCCCGGCAGCATTGCCAGACCCTGACCCCGCTGCTGGAGCAGAGCGGCCTCCGGGTGGGGCTGCTGACCGGCTCCATGAAGGCTAAAGAGAAGCGGGACGTGTATGAGCGGCTCCAGTTGGGAATGATCGACCTGGTGGTGGGCACGCACGCGCTGTTGACGGAGGGTGTGGCCTTCCGGCGGTTGGGGCTGGTCATCACCGACGAGCAGCACCGCTTTGGCGTAGACCAGCGGGCGAAGCTGGCGGAGAAGGGCCGGGAGTCGGAGGGCCTCGCCCCCCATGTGCTGGTCATGTCGGCCACGCCCATCCCCCGGACGCTGGCCCTCATCCTCTACGGAGATTTAGAGGTATCCATCCTGGACGAACTGCCCCCCGGACGGCAACAGATCGACACCTTCCTGGTGGGGGAGGACAAACGGGAGCGGATGTACGGTTTTGTCCGCAAGCAGGTGGCCGAAGGGCACCAGGTCTACATCGTCTGCCCCTCCGTCAGCGCGGAATCCGCCCTGGAGCGGGGGACGATAACGGCCACGGAGCTGAAAGCGGTGGAGGAGTACGCCGAGAAGCTGCAAACAGAGGTTTTCCCTGACCTGCGCGTCGGTTTGGTCCACGGCAGGCAGTCCGCGAAAGCCAAGGAGCAGGTCATAGTTCAATTTGCCCAGGGGGAGCTGGACATTCTGGTGGCCACCACGGTCATCGAGGTGGGCGTGGACGTACCCAACGCCACGCTGATGGTGATTGAAAACGCCGAGCGGTTTGGCCTCTCCCAGCTCCACCAGCTCCGGGGCCGTGTGGGACGTGGAAAAGCCAAATCCTACTGTGTGCTGGTGTCGGACAACCGGAACCTGGAGACCCGCCAGCGGATGAAGGCCCTCTGCGCCACCAACGATGGGTTCCAAATCGCGGAGGAGGATCTGAAGCTCCGGGGACCGGGAGACTTCTTTGGGGCGCGGCAGCACGGCCTGCCCCAGCTTCGGGTGGCGGACCTGGCCGGAGACGTGCGGGTACTCCAGGAGGCCCAGGCCGCTGCCGCAAAGCGGGTGGCCGACGACCCGGACCTGCAAAAACCGGAAAATATCCCCATCAAAGCGCAAATTCAGGCGCTGTTCGAGACGAATACGGACCGGCTCAACTAGGGGAGCGACCGGAATAGCCAGCGGGAAAAAAGAAACTGGCAAGAGGAATTTTATTCTGAAAAGAAATTTCGATTCGGTCTAGATTTGTTCACAATTATCTGGTATCCTTAGGGTTAAAATAATCACTCCATATGATTTAAAGGAGAAATTGACTATGCAACCGACACTTTGTTCCAAATGCCGCAAAAATGTGGCAGTTGTGTTTATCACAAAAATAGAAAACAACGAAACCAAAAACGAGGGCTACTGCCTGAAATGCGCCAAGGAGCTGGGCATCAAGCCCGTGGACGACATGTTCAAGCGGATGGGCATCTCCGACGATGACCTGGATGGCCTGACCAGCGAAATGATGAACGCTTTCGGCGGGCCGGAGGCGATGGAATCGCTGCCGGACATCTCCCAGTCGGAGGATGACGATGAGGAGGACGAGGAGGGCAAGACCGCCACCTTCCCGTTTTTGAATAAGCTGTTCAACAGCAACCAGCCGCCCCGGGAGAACGGCGAGCGCCGTCAGGAGAACAGGGAAAAGGACGACAAAAAGAAGGAAAACCGTCCCCAAAAGCTGAAATATCTGGAGAGCTACTGCGTTTCCCTGACCAACCGGGCCAGAGAGGGCAAGCTGGACCGGGTCGTTGGCCGGGAGGAGGAAATTTCCCGGGTCATTCAAATCCTGAACCGGCGGCAGAAGAACAACCCCTGTCTCATCGGTGAGCCGGGCGTGGGCAAGACCGCCATTGCCGAGGGGCTGGCCCAGCGCATCGCCACGGGCAACGTCCCCTATAAGCTCAAGGAGAAGGAAGTCTACCTGCTGGACCTGACCGCTCTGGTGGCGGGGACCCAGTTCCGGGGCCAGTTCGAGAGCCGGATGAAGGGCCTCATCGAGGAAGTCAAAAAGGTGGGCAATGCCATCCTGGTCATCGACGAGGTCCACAACATCGTGGGTGCGGGAGACGCGGAAGGCTCCATGAACGCCGCCAACATCCTGAAGCCCGCCCTGTCCCGTGGGGAAATTCAGGTCATCGGCACCACTACTTATAATGAGTACCGCAAATATATCGAGAAGGACGCCGCCCTGGAGCGCCGGTTCCAGCCGGTGACAGTGGAGGAGCCTTCCATCGAGGACAGCGTTCAGGTCATCATGGGCATCGCCCCGTACTATGAGAACTACCATCAGGTGGTCATTCCCGTTGCTGTGGCGCGGGAGGCGGTGCTGCTCTCCGAGCGGTACATCACCGACCGCTATCTGCCCGACAAGGCCATCGACCTGATCGACGAAGCCTGTTCCGACGTGAACCTGCACAACAAGGCTTTGGCCCATCGTGCGGAGCTGGAAAAGGATAAAGCGGACCTGGAGAAGGAGATGGAACTGCTCTCCGGCCAGTCCGACGAGTTCACCAACCGCAAGACCCAGGAGCTGACCGCCAACGAGCGCAAGCAGTCCCGCTGCCGCCAGGAGCAGGCCACCCTGAACCAGGCGCGGCAGACCCTGCGCACCAACACCACCCTGACCGATGAGGAGCGGGCTGAGCGCCTGGCGCTGAACGAGAGCCAGATGCAGAAGAACCAGGAGCAGTTGCGGGCCTTGCAGGAGGAACGCCGCCGCATCCAGTCGGAGACCGACACCACCTTCTTCGAGCAGCGGGCCATCGTCCAGAGCAAGATCCAGCAGGTCCAGCAGCAGTTGGACGAGATGGGTAGCCAGCCTGCCCCGGAGCTGACCATGGAGCATTTGGCCCGGGTCATCGAGCAGTGGACGGGTATCCCCGCCAGCCGCATCGAGGAGGCGGAGTTCTCTCGGCTGTCCAAGCTGGACGAGCGGCTGAAAAGCCACATCGTTGGCCAGGACAAGGCGGTGGACGCCGTCACCCGCGCCATCCGGCGCAACCGGGTGGGCATCTCCCCCAAGCATAAGCCGGTATCCTTCATCTTTGTTGGCTCCACCGGCGTGGGCAAAACGGAGCTGGTGAAGCAACTGGCCGCCGACCTGTTCGACACCCCGGACTCCCTGATTCGGCTGGATATGTCCGAATATATGGAGAAATACGCCGTTTCCCGCATCATCGGGTCCCCTCCCGGCTATGTGGGCTATGACGAGGCCGGGCAGTTGACCGAAAAGGTCCGCCGCAAGCCCTACTGCGTGATTTTGTTCGACGAGATCGAGAAGGCTCACCCGGATGTGCTGAACATCCTGCTCCAGATCCTGGACGACGGGCGCATCACCGACGCCCACGGGCGCACCGTCAACTTTGAACACGCCGTCATCGTCATGACCTCCAACGCGGGCAGCGCCACCAAGGAGGGGACGGTGGGCTTTGGCCGCACCCTCGACGAGCAGGACGAGGAGCGCACCATGAAGGCGCTGCAATCCTTCCTACGGCCGGAGTTCATCAACCGTGTGGATGAGATCATCCACTTCAACCGCCTGACCGAGGAGAACTTCAAGAGCATCACCAACATCATGCTGAACGAGTTGAAGGATTCTCTGGCGGACAAGAACATCAACTTTATGTGGGACGACGCGCTGGTGGACTACCTGACCGAGAAATCCTACTCTCTGACCTACGGCGCCCGGAACCTGCGCCGCCTGATCCAGCGGGAGCTGGAGGACGCCATTGCCACCCTGCTCATCAACCAGTATATGGAGGCTATCACCCAAATCAAGGCCACGGCGGTGGATGGGAATATCCAGTTGTTGTCTATGTGACCTGTACAAAAAACCAAAAAAAGGACTGTGCCGACGGATTTGGCACAGTCCTTTTTGCATCGTTTTCACTTGTTATTCCTGAGAGGAAAGAGTCTGTAATTGCGCCCGGTACTGGCTGGGGGTCATCCCCGCCCGACGCTTGAAAGCGGCGAAGAAGGTCTTTTCGTCGGGAAAACCGCAGTCCATCCCGATCTGGCCCACGCCATGGTCGGTGGTGCGCAGCAGCCGCAGTGCCGCGTTCAGCCGCAGCTCTGTCAGATATTGCTTAAAGGTCTGGTTGGAGTGGCGTTTGAACAGCCGACAGAAGTACTCCCGGCTGTAGCCGAAATAGCTGGACACGTTCCGGGTGGTCAGGTTCTCCTGGTAGTTTTCCTCCAGGTAGAGCAGCGCCTCGAACAGGCGGCTGTTCCCTTCGCTGCTGCGCCGCTCCCCCGTGCAGAAGTCCGTATCGATTTGGTGTAAAATCGCGGCGAGGGTGTCACTGACGGCGGAAGCCTGGTCCGGGTCGTCCCGCTCCAGCTCCGCCTGCTCCCGGAGCTGCCGACACAGGGATTGCAACTGGGCGACGGCGGCGGCAGACGCGCCGGGAGCGTCCCGGCTGACGGCCAGGGCGGAGCGGTCAGGCCCCAGGCAGCGGGGCAGGAAGCTGACCGACAGCAGGTCGTATTCCTCTGTTGGGTCTCTGGGTGTCAGCACATGGAGGGCGTAGCAACTGATGAGCAAAAAGTCGCCGGGCCGCAGCAGGTGTTCTTCCCCGTCGATGAGAACGGCGACCTCTCCCTTTTGGGAGTAGAGCAGTTCCGCGCCGGGGTGCCAGTGGAGGGGAACAGTCTGGGCGCTCTGGCTGAGCGAGACCTGTACCAGCGCGGGGCAATCCTCCGGCAGTTCCATGCGCAGGAACAGGTCGCGGCAGACATAAGGTGTGCTGCCCGGTTCCAAAAAGGAAACGATATGATTTTGAAATAGCTTATCCTCCGACGCCATGAAACTCGCCTCTTTGCCCTTCGCGGGGTAGATATCTATGCGGCCTTCGCCGCGCAAATAAACCGCACAGCAGTTTATTTAACAAACATTACTATAGCACAAAGAAAGAGGAAAGTACAGGATTTTTTGCTATTTCGGACGAAAATCATTTTGAAGCGTTGAGAGGGGGAGAACTAGGCCATGCTGTAGTCGAACATCACACGCTGTACCCGGCAGCCTTCGGCCACTTCATCGGGCAGCAGGGCCAACGCCACCATGATCGGCTCGGCGGCGGGGTCCGTCACCCGGCGCAGCCAGGCGTAATCGCCGTCGATTTTGAGGACGGTGTAGAGAATAGGGTCAGAAAATGCCATAATGTGCCTCCTTGTTCACCTGATAACAGAATTCTTTGATAAGAGTAGCCTACCACAAAGCCGGGGATTTCGCAAGCGCCGCCTGAGAAATTGCGCCTTTTGAACGGGAGAGCGCCGCACCGTTTTACAGAGCGTGATTGCAAAAACAGGGTTGCGAAAGCGGCAGGAAATGGGGTATAATCGAAACAGGTAAAAATTGCTCGAAAGGAGGCGTTTTCATGTCGCTCTTTACCGCCGCAGTCTCTACAGCGCAGGATTTTTTCGGGGAGAAGTTGATAGAAAAGGCAACCAACACGGCTGCGGCAGCCATGGACCGCCAAAAATTAAAGGAGCGGGTGCAGGACCTGGCGGAGCGGTATCGGCCGCAGTTCGAGGCCGTGTCTCTGAAAGAAGAGTTTGACTTTGAAGGCTTAAACGCCTTTTTGCAGGAGAATCTTTTTCCGCGGGTCGCCGCCTGCTTCAACGCCCCTGGCCACGACCAGCAGGAAGCGGCCAAACGCTTGCTGTATGCCTCCGCCTGTGACCGAGCGGGGGCGAACACCCAGGCGAAAAAGGACGCCGTCCGGCACTACCTGGAGCTGTTTCTCGAAGTCGTAGAGAACTACTTTTTGGAGCAGGTGGACGGGCAAACGTGGTTCCTGTGCGGCAGAGCCGTGGAAGAAGTGACGCAGACGGTCAACGCCTATTTGCAGCAGCAAACCGCCCAAATCACCGAGGTCATCGAGCGTCACGATTCCTTCGCTGAATACATCGACACTCGTCAGCCCGCCGAGAATAGCGACAACCCGTTTCACTACCGGAACGCTGACCTGCGTTTTTATGGTCGGGAACAGGAAATAGAGAAACTGAACGCCTTTTTGAACCGAAGTGAGCAGGTGTTGTGGATGGCCGTTGTTGGCGACGGTGGCGTGGGTAAGAGCAAACTGCTCTACCACTTTTGCGAGGAGATCGAACGTCGGTCAGACTGGAAAACCGTCTGGTTTATCAAAGACGACTGCGAACAGGTCAACACCTACAAAAAATGGGATTATCCCAAACGACTGCTGGTGGTGGCAGACTATGCGGGGGAAATGGCGGAGCAGTTGGGCGACTGGTTGAGAAAACTGAAAAGAGTTACGCCTTTGCACTGGCCGAAATGCTTGCGGCTCATCCTGCTGGAACGGGAAACTCCGGGCGGGACGGTGACCCCTTTCTGGTCTCAGGCTTTCACCAGCAGAAGGACGCGGCAGTGCGAGGCGGTGCAGTACTTTCAGGCCAAGCCGTCCCACATAGAGTTGCGTGGCTTGAGAAACGATGCGCTGGAGGGCATGGTAAAAGATTATGCCCTCAGCATCGGAAAAGCAGAGAAGTTGACAGACGACAAATTGACGCTTGTGCTTGAAAAGGCCCGTGAGATCGACCAAAGCAACCCAGTTCCCCGTCCCCTGATTACGCTGTTCATTGCGGACGCCATACTGAAGGAAAAAGAACCCCAACAGTGGGACCTCACGGCGCTGGAGAAGTATATTATCAACCGCTATCGTGAGCACTGGAAGTATTCTGTCTGCAAGTGCATAGAAAAAGGCAAAAAAAAACGCAAAAAACTGTATAACGCGCTGCAACAGGTGCTGGTGTACGCCACGGCGGTGGGTGGCTGGGATCTGACGGAGTTGCCCCGCCCGCTGGAGATTGCTTCCCAAAGGCTGTTGGACTCCGGATGGAAGGTATTAGAGCCACTGGTCTGTGCAGTGAATGAAAATACCACCGTCCAGAAGTGGCTGGCCCCTTTAGAGCCGGATCTGGTCGGCGAGTGCTATGTGCTGGACTATTTGAATAATCTGTACCATAACAGCCAATATTGTGGCGAAGCCACGCTGACGGGGTGGGTGCAACTGCTCTGGAAACAGGAATGGAACTTTGCCGTGTTTCTTGACCGCTGTATTCATAACTACTGCAACGAGGAACGGTTCCAGGCGCTGTTTCAGAATGGGATGGAGGTGTTTCAGCCGAAGGCGAAGGATGAAGAGTGTTCCTTTGCTGTTTCCCTCTTTGCAATGCTGCTGACCGACCTAACCGCCTTGCAGCCTTTGGAGGAACAGGAACGTACCGTTGGCAGGCTGGGAGAGCTGTTGAAGCAGTGTTCCGAATCTGACAGGATCGCTCTAGCTGATAGGATTGCTCTCGAATATGCCAAGGGCCTGTACAATCTTTCTGTGAGACAACCTCGTGAAATGAAAAAACAGACTATAAACAAATTGATGACCTTGGTGCAGTCCCATGATTCTGACGAAATTGCCCTTCAATGTGCAAAGGGCCTGGCCATCCTTATTTACGACCAGGTTTACAACCTAGCTCCAAAAGACGCTGAGCAGACTTTCCGCGATCTAGAGACGTTGAAGAACGAACATTCCAATTCTACCGAAATTGCTATCCAATATGAATTGGTCCTGGTTGACCTTTCCTTAAAAGATCCACCGAAGAGTACAGCGAAGGCCATCGCCAGTTTGGAGGAACTGACGGAACGATATTCCACTCCTGATGGGAGCGACTGCCAATATGACTTGGACATATTCAGCCTTTTAAAAATACAACCCCAGAAAGAGAAGGTAAAAACTGTAGACAATCTGGAAGTGTTTACGAAGAAGCTTTCCAAGTCTGACAAGTTTTCTTTCATATCTTCCAAAGGGCTATCCGACCTTTCAAACAAGTGACTTGCAGAAAATATATAGGCAGCCTGAAGAAGTCGTCTGGGTAGTATCCCACTTCCGCCGAAATCGCTGACCTATACGCCGAGGCGCTGGACGGCCTGAACAACAGACCACCCCAAGAATAACCCCACCCCCATCAAAAAGCCCTGTCCCCAAGCAAGGGACAGGGCTTTCATCCTGCTATTTTAGGTTCTATAATAAATGTTGGGGTCAGGTAAAGCACCTGGCCCCAAATTCA
>JAJPXR010000060.1 GCA_021205375.1 Clostridiales bacterium
TTACAGGTAAATTCCTGCCCCACCACGTCGGCGCTGCCCCAGAGTTCTAGCGCCAGCCCTTTGGACACCAGCCCCGCCCCTTGCTGGAGCGCCCCCGGCTCTGCGCCGTCCAGCAATTCCACCTGCACCACGTCCCCCAACGTACCGCAGTACCGCACCGCCAGCGCATCGGCGGCGGCATAGGCCGTCTCCGCATCGCCCGCCTCCTCCCACCAGGAGGTGACGTTGTATTGGGCGGTTTCTTCCTCCAACAGGGCGGCGAGGCTCTGGGCCTGAGCCTCTGTCAGTCCGCTCCCCAAGCGGAGGGAGACGGAGGGGTAGGTGTTTTCAATGGTTCCCGCGCACCGCCAGGCCAGCAGCAGACAAAGGAAGAATGTCCCCACCCAGAGGCAGCGAGTTATCCTTCGCCGCTTCATTGGCTCACCCTCACGTACTCGCCATCCTCTACCGAGCGGCTGGCACTGATGACGATCTGACTGCCGCTGCTCAGCACTCCGTCTATCGCCGCCAGTTCTCCGTTGCTGGCCAGCAACGTCACCGATTCTCTGCGAATCTGATACCGCAGCCCCAGCACTGACTCCGCCTCCTCCACCACAAAGACAAAGCCCCCGGCGTTGTCCTCGTGGTAGGCCCCGATGGGAATGGTCAGGTCGTACCGCTCGCTGGTCAGGGTGACGCTAACTGTGGCGCTGCCATCTGTCCAGTCCCCGGTCAGGTAGGCGGTGCCGGTCAGCGTCCCGGTCTCGCTGTCCTGCGTCAGGGCGGCCAGGGTGACGGTGCCTTCTGTGTCCTCTTGCGTTACCTGGAGGGCCGCGCCGTCGGGTACCTGTTCCAGCTCGCTGCCGGTCAGGGTCAGCACATAACTGTCGCTCTGGGCGGTCAGATGTACCTCCACCAGCTCGGAGGAATCCCCCGCCGCCCCGGTGACAGAGACGACTTTCCCATCGCAGGGGGCGGTCAGCACGCCGCCGTTTTCCTGGAGGGCGGTGAGGGCGACCACTTGTTCCTCCTGCTGGGCGACGGTGACGGACAAAATCAGCGTCTCCGCCTGGTTCTGCTGATTCTGGGCCTCTGCGTCCGCCTGAGCGTCGGTCAGGTCGTCCTGGGCCGCGCTGAGGGCGGCCTCTGCGTCCTCCAGACTGCGCTGACTGCTGCGTTTGCTGTCCGAGGCCGCTGTGTTGGCGTCCTCCAGAGCTTCCTGGGCGGAATCCAGCGTCTGTTGGGCGCTTTCCACCGACTCCTGCGCCGCCGTGATTTGATCGTCATAGGAAGAGAGACTTGCCTCGTCCGTTGCGATTTGGGCCTCCAGCGCTTCGATTTGGTTTTGCAGTTCCTGTGTGTCCGCATCCGTTTCTCCCGCCGCTGAGGTGTCGCCCGCCCCGGCGGTTTCTGTTTCAGAGAGCAGACTTTTCAGGTCAGACAGCTCCGTTTTTTCTTCGCTGATGGTCGTTTTCAGGTCGGAACGCTTGTTTTTCAGGCTTTTCAGTTCCGATTTGGCGGTGCTCAGCGCTGATTTTGCGTCGGACACCGCCGCCTTCGCCCGGCTGACCTGGGTGGACTGGGCGGCGGCTTCGCTGTTCGCGTCCTCCTTGGCCCGGTCGTAGGCGGTCTGGGCGGAGGTCACAGGGGAATCGTCCGCCTCCTGCTCCTCCTGATAGGCGGCCATTTGCAGGTTCAGCTTGTCCAGTTCCCCCTGGGCTTGGGTCAACGCCTGGGCCACGGTGTCCGCGTCCACCTGAACCAGCCCGTCCCCTTCTTTCACGGTTTGCCCCTCCGTCACCAGCACGGACTGAACGGTGAGGCCGTCAGGCAGGGTCAGCACCTCCACGCTCTGGCTCTCCACCGTGCCGGTCAGCGTCAGCGTCTCCGCTACCGTGGCGGCGGCGGGGGCCTGGGTGGTCACGGTGGTCAGGGCCGCCCCTGCCATGCCCCGTGAAAACAGGGTCAGCGCCAGCATCAGCAGGAAGAACGCCCCAATGCGCCAGGCCGCTTTGCCCTCACCACTGTCTCCCGCGCCCTTCGGCAAGTGGATTTTGTCCCATTTCATGGTATCCCCCCTTGTAGAATGTGCAATGTGCAATTAGCAATGTGCAATGACCTGTTTTCCACCATAGCTGTCCTGTGGGGGCCATCAGTGGAAAACAAAGGCTTTTAGGAGCTGCCAGCGTCCGATTCCCCTCATAATTGCACATTTCACACTGCAAATTGCTAATTGTTAAAATTGTTCTGCCAGCATCAGTGCCAACTCGTCCTCCACCTGCGCCACGGCCTCGTCCAGCGTCAGCTCCCCGGAGCAGTACGGCTCCGCCAGCTCCAACACGGTCTCCGTCACCAGCTCACTGGCCGCCGCCGGGGTGGTGCGGCCGTCCAGCAGCTCCCGCAGCTCTTCGATGTCCCAGCCGTACTCTGCGGCGGGGTCGGTGAAATAGTCCAGTTGTTTGTCCATGGCCTCCTGCAAGACGGGCAGACCGTCCCCGTAGGTGTACTGCTGCACCTCCATGGACAGGGCGCAGGCCACGAACTCCTTCGCCGTCTCGGTGTCGTCGCTGCCGGCGCTCACTGCCAGCAGCACCTCTGGGGTATAAGCCCCTTCCACCAGGCCGGGGAGCGGAGCTACAGAAAACGAACCTTCTTTCTCGTATTTCTCATAGGTGGAGAGGGCCATCACCAAATCCTCCACCGCGTCCAGGGTGGTGAATCCCCAGGGGCTGTCGCTGTTCAGCCAGGTATAGGCGTCGTCCTCCACATACGTGTTCAGGTTGCCGTAGTCATAGGTACCGGGGATGACCTCCTCGGACAGGGAATCCACCGCATCATCCTTCGGAGCATAGTAACCGTAGGTATCGCAGATGGTTTTCAGGGCGGTGAGCCAGGTGCGCAGGTTTTCAGTCTGCACTCCATCGCTGTTCACCAGCGCCGACGCGCTGGAATCCCACAGGCTCCATACCATATCATACTTGGTGGTTGCCAGACAGGGGTCGTCTCCGCCCGCCTGTTCTACAGCCTCCGCCAACTCTTCCAGGCTGTCCGGCGTCTCCTCCTGGCTGCTCAGCAGCAGGGGCACCGTGAACCGGGCGGGAATCACATACGTTCCGCTATCCTCCTGCCGGAAAGCGGACACGGTCCCTCCCACAAAGTCTGTCCCCTCCACCAGGTCGCTCAAGTCCTCCAGTACACCCCGGCTGGCATATGTCTCGTAGTCCGCGCCGTCCAAAATCAGCACGTCCGGGCCGCTCCCCGCCAGAAGCTGGGTGTTCAGGGTGGTCAACACGTCGTTCAGGGTCTTGCTGTCGTCCTCTCCGTAGTCCTGCACCTGGAAGTCGATCTCTACCTCCGGGTGGGTCTCCTGAAAGGCGTAGATGGCCTGCCGGACGGTGGCGCTGTCCTCCAGCGCCCAGACGGTCAGGGTGGTGTCGCCGTAGGTCGCGCCGGTGTCGTAGTCGTAGCGGTAGAGGGAGAGGTCTTTCTGCTCGCTCCGGGCGTTGATGTAGATGGTGTTGTCCTCTGCCACATAAAAGTCCTGGCTGTCGCCGAGGAGCGCCATGTCAGAGCTGTAGCGGTAGTCGGTGCCGTCCAGCACGATTTCCTTCAGGTTTGACCCCAAAATGCCCATGCAGAAGTTCAGGTCCTCGTCAATGAAGTAATAGTTCCCCGCCTCCTTCATGAGGCAGCTGGTCAGGAGGCGGCCATTGTCGTACATTCCGGTCAGATCCAGCGCCTCCAGCGATGTTCCGTCGCTGAGGTTATAGGAGTTGTGGAACTCTAAACCGTCGCTGACAAACACTGTGTCCCCGGCCACGGCGAAGTCGAAGTTGTAATAATCCGAGGATACCGACCACAGAAATTCCCCGGTGGTGATGTCCATAGCGTAGAGCGTAGAGCCGACCTCGCCGCTCATGCTGAACAGCAGGTATTTGTCCTGATAGAGACCGCACTGGCTCCAGCCGTTGATGTTCTTGTCCGGGTCGCAGAAGGGGTAATCCGTGGTGGTTTCCTCCCCGTCCTTCTGCCGGTACAAGCGCACCGCCTCCACGGTAGAGGTGTCGTTGTCCTCATCGTAATCCATCACAAACGTCCAGCTGTAGACCGTACCATCTGCCGCGAAGTACCAGTAATCAGAAAAATCTCCTGTCCACAGGCCGGACAGCTCCTGTTCCGCCCAGGTGTCCCCCTTGTCCTCAGAGTGGTACCAGATGGTTTTGGTGGTCATATCTCCCTCATCGGCCCAGGAGCTGAACCGCACCGCCAGGTCAAGGGTTCCGTCATCGCCGTATTGCAGGGTGGTACAGGTGTTGACATCCGCATCGGCGGCGTAGGCAGCGTAGCTCTCCGGGGTGATGTTGGTCTCCACATAGCGGCCAATGCTGCTGGTGAGCTGGTCGCTGTCGTCGCTGGACGCGCCCCCGCCGCCGCAGGCGCACAGGGTCAGCAGCAGGGCGAAGGCCAGGGTGAGGGATAGGTATTTTTTCAGTTTCATATTCGTTTCCTCCTTTGGGTTTTGACATATATATTTGCGATTGCGAACGATTCAGTTTGTGAAAACATTTGAATCTATCGCTTGCGTTCCGTGATTGACCACCCCTCTTGCCTCCCCTGTGAAGCGCTGGCCGAATGGCCAATTCCTCTTTAGCGCAAATGCAGGGAGCTATGGCCTTTAGGCCATGCGAGTCGCAAAGGGGAGGAGGGCCGCCGCCTTTAGGCGGTGGCGGAGGGGTTTCTGGCACATGGTTATTCACAGCGATAACCCCAAATTGCACATTGCAAATTATTCCTTCACGGCTCCCTGCAAGATCCCCTGCTCCAAATACCGCTGCCCGAACAGGAAAATCAGCAGGGCCGGCAGCAGGGCGATGAAGCTGGCCGCCATGGAGAGACCCAGGTTATCCATCACCACCTGGGGCAGGTACAGAGTCAGGGGCCAGTTCTCTGCCGACTCCAGAAAGGTCATGGGCTGCTCCACCGCGCCCCAGGCGTCCAGAAAACCCAGCACAAAGGCGGAGATGAGGCCCGGAAGGTTCATAGGCAGCCCCAGCCGGAAGAAAATGGTGAACTGCCCCGCCCCGTCCAGCTCCGCCGCCTCGATGACGCTCTTGGGGATGGCCTCGAAGCCACGGGTCAGGATGAACACCGGGTAGGTGGAGAAAATGCCCGGCAGAATCACCGCCCAAATGGTGTCCATCAGGTGCAGCCGGTTCAGCACCAGATAGCTGGGTACCATCGTCACCTGGAAGGGCAGCAGCATCAGCACCACATACACCCCGAACAGCGCCCGCCGTCCCGGAAACCGCAGTTTGGCGAAGGCCCAGGCCGCGGGCGCGCCCACCGCCAGCTGCCCTAGCGCCTGGGGAAACGCCTGTTTGCAGCTGTTCCAGAATACCGCGAAAAACTCCGGCGTGTCCAGCAGCAGTTCCGCCAGGGAGGACAGAGTGGGACAGTTGGGGAGCAGGAACCACCGGGCGTAGCCCTCCCCCTCCCCAAAGACCGGCCCCAACAGGGCGCTCAGCTCATCGGCGGGGAGGAAAATCCCCATGACGATGAACCACAACGGCCACCAAATCAGCAGCGCCAGCGCCAGCAGCCCGGCGTAGAGCGCCGCCCGTTTCACCTGCTTCATGCTCCGTCCAGCCTCCAATACCTCCGGCCCAGACCGATGACGGCCAGCAGCGCCAGCACCATCAGGCAGGCGGCGGCGGTGAGCCGCCCCATGTCCAGGTCCAAAAACCAGTTGTTGAACAGGTGCTGGAGCAGGTACATACTCTCGTGGGGGTAGTTCCCCGCCACCAGATACGCCTCCCGAAATACCTTGAAGCTGTTGAGGAGGGACAGCAGTCCCACCACCCCCGCCATAGGCCGCAGCTCCGGCAGGGTGACGTAACGGAACTGCTGGAAGGTCCCCGCGCCGTCTGCGGCGGCGGCCTCGTAGAGGTCTTTGGAGATGTCGTCCAGCCCCGCCAGCCACAAGATCATGTCATACCCGGCGTTTTTCCAGAGGTATGTCACCACCAGTACCCAAAAGGCGGCGTTGGTGCCGAGGAAGGACACCGGCTCCCCGCCCAGACGGACGATGACCCCGTTCACCAAGCCGCTGTCGCTGAACAGCACCTTCCACAGCAGCACGATGGCGCTGACCGGCACCGCCATAGGCAGCAGAAAGGTGCTCTGGAACACGCCGCCCTTGTTCTTTTGCGCCCGCACCATCAGCGCCAGAACCAGGGACAGCCCCAGCAGCAGGGGCAGGCAGACGCAGAGGAATTTTGCGGTGTTCCTCGCCGCCAACTGAAAGGCGCTGTTGCCGACCACCTGGCGGTAGTTGGTCAGCCCCACCCAGCGGTTGCCCATGGCGTTGCAGAAGGAGCGACGGACAGTGTCCCAGAAGGGGATCAGCACGAACACGCTCAGCCCGGCCAGGCTGGGGGCCAGGAAGGGGAGGGCGGTTTTGAGCTGGCGCAGGTGCGGATGGGTATTCTTCTTTCGCTTCATAGCGGCCCCTCCTTGTGGTTTTGCTTTCTGCCCTATTGTAGCGCGTTCTTTGACCGCGTACCTCAAAGGAATCTTAAATTAGCTCTTAGCTTCTAGCTATTAGCTGTTAGCCTGGTGGTGCTTGCCTGTTCGCTCTGCGCTTTTGGGGTGCGTTCCTCCTGTTTGGAGGGGAAATTTTCAGGTTCCTTTGAGGTTTCCTGCGTTGGTTTCTGGTATAATGGGAGTAAACGACCCCTACTACCCCCTTGCCTCCGCCGTCAAGCGGCACTTCCGCTACGCTCCCTGCCCTGAAAGGGGAGGAGGGCCGCCGCCTTTGGCGGTGGCGGAGGGGTTTCCGCTGAAATAACCGACAAGGCTGATGCAAAGAGATAACCAATAAAGATAAAAATGTTTGAAAAGAGGGAACTACTATGCACATCCTGCTCATAGAGGACGACCCCCAGCTCTCCCAACTGGTGGCCGACCAGCTCCGTCAACTGGGGCATCAGGTGGATACCACCAACCACGGCAACGAGGGCCTCTCCCTGCTGCGCCGGGGGGACTACGACGGCTGCATCCTTGACAGGATGCTTCCCGGTCTGGACGGGCTGACCCTGCTCCGCCGGGCCAGAGCCGCCGGGGTAACGACCCCCGTACTGATGCTCACCGCCCTAGGCCGGACGGAGGACCTGGTGGACGGCTTTGAGACCGGCGCCGACGACTACCTGGCCAAGCCCTTCGCTATGCCGGAGCTGCTGGCGCGGGTGGGGGCGTTGCTCCGCCGTGGCGCGAAAAAGTCCCCCGCCACGCTGGAGGCGGGGGACCTGACGCTGGAATTAGATTCCATGGTGCTCACCGGGCCGGAGGGTAGCTGCACCCTGACCCGGCGAGAGCTGGACCTGCTGGCCCTGCTGCTGGAGCAGCCCGGCCAGGTGGTGCCGCGGGAGCGGTTCTTTCAGGCGGTCTGGGGGGTAGACGCCCCAGTGGGGGATGCCTCCCTGGACACCTATATCTATTTTCTCCGGCGGCGGCTGAAAACCGTGGGGACCCGCTGGAAGCTGACCACCCGCCGGGGAACGGGGTATCTGTTGCAGGCAGGGAGCGCAGCGGAAGTGCCGCTTGACGGCGGAGAAGCGCAGCTTCGGAAGTGTCCCTTGAGGGCAGAAGTGCCGCTTGAAGGCGAGGAAACGCCATGATTTCAGCTCTGCGGCGGCGGCTGGCGGCGCTGTTCGGCGGTTTGACCAGTCTGGTGCTGGCGGTCATGCTGGTGATCACCTGCGCCCTGAGCTGCACCCAGTACCAAAGCAGCCAGGAGGTGCTGTACCAGAACCGATTCCAAACCCTGCTCCAACAGCTCCAGCGCAACGGTGAGGTCAGCGACAGCTACCTCTCCCAGGTGGCGGGGGAGGAACCGCTGCTGTTTTACGCCCAGGTGGAGGGGGTGCCGCTGCACTTCTCCGCCCTGTGGTCGGACACGGTGGGGGACAGCGGCGTTCTCTCCGCCATGCAGGAGGAGGCCGCCCGCCAGGGGGCCAGCGAAAAGGAAAACAGCCTGCTCACGTTCACTCTCGCCGTGAGCGGGACCCGCTACCGCTGCACCGTCTACACCATCCCGGACTATCAGGTGTACTTCGCCCAGAACCTGACCCGGCAGCGTGCCCACCTCCGGGGGCTGGTGGGCCTTTACCTGCTGCTGGGGGCAGTGGGGGTGTCCGCCATGCTGCTGGTGAGCTGGCTGCTCTCCCGCCTCGCCACCCGGCCCACGGAACAGGCAGTGCAGGAGCAGCAATCATTCATCGCCGCCGCCAGCCACGAGCTGCGCAGCCCGTTGGCGGTGGTGCGGGCCAGCCTTTACACCGCCAGCCAGCAGAGCGACCAACCGGCAGTACGGAGCCAACTGGCCCTGGCCGACCAGGAGGCGGAGAGGATGAGCCGCCTGGTGGGGGACCTGTTGACCCTGACCGGGGGCAGCGTGGGGCGTTTGACCTGTAAAAGTGACCCGGTGGAGATGGAGACAGTGTGTATCCGGCTCTACGACCTGTTTTCTGTTCAAGCAGAGCAAAAA
Source organism: Clostridiales bacterium (assembly GCA_021205375.1). Classification (GTDB taxonomy): domain Bacteria; phylum Bacillota; class Clostridia; order Oscillospirales; family Oscillospiraceae; genus Onthomonas. The sequence goes on from JAJPXR010000060.1 coordinate 8,525, forward strand.
CAGCACCCCTTCCGGCTGGACCTGCCGGATGAGGTGCTGCCGGTAATTTCATCGGACGAGCAGCGGCTCATTCAACTGCTGTCGGCACTGCTGGCCAACGCCCTGGACCACACTCCCGCGGGGACAGCGGTGGAACTGCGGGCCAGGGTGGAAGGGACTTTTGTGACCCTCGCTGTGGTTGACCACGGCCCAGGCATCCCCGACGGCGAAAAAAAGGCGGTGTTCCGCCGGTTTTACCGCGCGGAGCAGAGCCGCACCGACAAGGGGCACTTTGGACTGGGCCTCTCCATCGCCCAGGAGCTGGCCGGGCAGTTGGGGGGACAACTGACGCTGGAGGACACCCCCGGCGGCGGAGCCACCTTTGAATTAGCCCTTAGCCATTAGCCGTTAGCTGTTAGTTTGGCACTACAAACGATAAGCGCAGAGCAAAACAGCAAGCACTTTCAAGCTAATAGCCGTCAGCTAAAAGCTAACAGCTCTATTTCAGATTTCTTTTAGGTAACGCGGGGCAAAGCGCGGTATGATGGACCCATCAACCGACAGGAGGTCACGTTTATGAAAAAACTGCTATCCCTTTTGCTGTGCCTGGCCCTGCTGCTGCCGCTGGCGGCCTGCGGCGGCGGCAGTGTAGAGACACAGGGAGACGCCAGCGGCGAATGGACGGTCAACAGCACCGGCACCACCCTGCGCTACGGGGAGGAAAACATCACCCCCACGCTGGCCGACGGCTCCGCTGCCAGCATTGAGAAAATGCAGGGCTGGGATGACGGCAGCCTGGATGCCTTTGGCTACCGGGAGTGGTATCACTCGGAGGACGGCGGCGACACCTGGGAGACCCGAACCGTGCCGGAGGACTTTCTCGCCATCCTGTGCGTGGACGGCGAGGGTGCGCTCTACGGTCTGGGACAGGACAAGGAGAGCGAGCAATATGTCCTCTACCAGTACACCGCCGACGGCGAAACAGAGACCCTGCCCCTGGACAGCGGCATCGAATCCTTCTCTTGCTGCGCCATTTACGACAATCGCATTGCATTTGTGAAAGATGCCCGCGATGCTTTTAGCTCCACCCTCTACGCGGTGGAGCTTGCCACCGGGACCACCCTCTGGCAGCGGGAAAGCGACAGCCCCTCCCCGACGTGCTTCTGCTATGACGGGGCGCTTTACCTCTACGAGAGCGCATACCCCCTGCTGGCCCTGGACCCGGAGACCGGCGAGGAGCTGGGGGAGTATGGTGAGGACTTTATGTGCAACACTACCCAGCCCCTGCTGGCGGAAAACGGGTACTATTTCTTCCTGGATGAGGACAATTTCAACCTCTGCCGGGGCATTTTCAATTCCAAAATTTACGAGGTCGTTCTTGATGCCGCTGACTACCGCTACAGCCTGGAGTGTCTGGAGGGGTATACCCCTCTGTCTGGCTTTTACATGGATGAGGATTACACCCTCTACCTGACCACCTACGAGGGCAGTCTGTACCGCTTCGCCGTGGGCACAGAAGCGGTGGAGGCGGATAGCACCTTCACCATCTGGGCGCTGAACGAGACGGACACCCTCCGGGAGGCGGTGCTGGCCTTCCAGGAGGCCCACCCAGAGCTGGATGTGGAGCTGGAGGTGCAGTTGGACGAGGATGGTTCCGCCGAGGGCAGCGCCACCGTCAGCGACATCCTCTCCAACCTGAACACCCAGCTTCTGGCGGGGGACGGCCCGGACGTGCTGATTTTGGACGATGTGGATTACCAGACCTACATCGACAAAGGGGTACTGGAACCCCTGAACGACCTCTATCAGGAGTACGATTTCGTGGGCGGTACTGTCTCCACTCTGCTGACCGAGGCGGGGGACTGCTATGTGATTCCCGCCCGGTTCTCCATGCCGGTCATCATGACCGACCAGGGAGAATTGCCCACCACGATGGAGGAACTGACCGAGCGGGTGCTGACCGGCGGCGGTCGGTCTGCGGAGCAGGCGACGGAGGACGACCTGGGCTGGGAGGAAAACGCCTATCTGTTGCTCCAGCCCTCCGGCGAGTTCTATTCTGTCTGGCTGGCAGCCAGCGGCGGTTCTCTGGTGACGGAGGACGGGGTGGACGCTTCGGCCCTGACCACCTGGCTCAATGACTTGAAGCAAATCAGCGACCACTACGACCTGACCGACGGGGTGGAACTGGCCGGCAGCTCCTCCGGCAGTTCCTATGAGGGCTTCAGCTACGGCAACCGAAACGAGTATTTCCCCTCCGACGGTTGGTGGGGCGACGGCGCCGCAGGCGTCATGGTGATGAACGACGTGCAGTCGCTGCTGGGCCAGATGGTGGCTATCTGCTCCGAATATGACGAGGAAACCGGCGAAACTGCGATTTCCCCCGACCCGAAACGCTTCCAAATCGCCCGGTGCCCCGGCCTGACGGAGGGAGCTTACAGCCCGGAGATGCTGATGGCGGTCACCGCGGGCAGCAGCCAGACGGAACTGGCGAAGGAGTTCATCGAAACCGCCCTTTCCGATGACGTCCAGCGCTACACCTACGGCGACGGTCTGCCCGTCACCCAGGCGGGCATAGACGCGCAGTTGGATTACTTTTCCGATTACGCCGAACAGTGCGGTTGGGACATTTCGGCGTTGGAGGCGATTTTCGACAGTTGCACCGCCCCGGTGACGCTGGAGCTGGAGGTACAGGACGCCCTGTACAAGGCGGCGAACGGTCTTTGTCTGGGGGAAATCGACCTGGACGGCGCGGTGACGCAAATCGAGGACGATTTTGCCCTGAAAATCGCAGAAAAATAAACGAAAAACACTCCGGGCGCAGTATTCCGGAGTGTTTTTTTGCCGCAGAACAGGCAAGACAAAGAGAGGGATGCAGAACAAAAACTTTCCTGAGCGGTGAAACGCTCCTGAGAGTTTGCCACGCGCTTTCGTGCTATAATTTGCTTTTCAGCAATCCCAGTACGTTGGAGATCTTCTCCACCGGCTCCGGGTTTTCGCTGTTCAGCCAGTCGTAAAGGACAGAAAAGGTCCCCTGAAAGACAAACTGGCGGATATACTTTACCTCTGTCTCTGAATAATTGCTTTCGTCGAGCATATTCTGAAAAATAACGCCGATACTTGGGAGGGCGAACAGGTGCGAGGAAAATTCCTGCATGGGAACAGAGCGGACAAGGAGGCAGAACAGGTCCCTTTGTTCATATAGGTGCTGTAAGGTCAGGAGCATAGCGTTGGAGCTTTGGGTGATGACCTGCTTGAGTTCCTCATCCAGTTGTCTGAGAAAGTCTGATTCAATTTCGTTCAGCAGTTCCTCTTGACTTCCATAGTATTTATAGAACGTGGTGCGGTTGATCTCCGACACCTTGCAAAGCTCATAAACCGTAATTTGGCTCAGCGGCTTTTTTCTGAGCAGCTTGAGCAGTCCTGTCTTGAGCATGGTTTTGCTGATACGCACTCTCTGATTTTCCATCCCTTGCTCCACCTCGACAAATGTTTGATAACTGTTGACTTTAAGACAATTGAGTTGAAAGTGTTGACCGCAGAACATTTCAATGTCAACAGTATGTTGACTTTAACTGCTTTCGTCTATTATAATGAAAGAGCGGAGATTTGTCAACTTTCAATTGCGGAAACCGCAGTAAGAAATCGACATCAACTCTGCGCAGAAGAAGAGGATAACACCACGCGGAAAAGCGCGCCTTTGGAATAAGCGGGCCTTGCCCGCTCAAGAAGAGCGGATTCCGACAAACAATGGAGCAGCGGGCTTGCGGCGAAAGCAGGACCGCTGCTCGAACGACCGGCCTGAAGGAGGCCAACACTATGAATCATACTACCATTTACGAACGTTTTGCAGAAACCGTGACACAATTCCCTGACCAGCCTGCCATTATAGAACAGGCGCAGTCCCTGACCTACGCCCAGCTTGACCGGCGCATTGATGTAATTGCAGGAAACTTTCCCTCGCGGGAAAACTGCATTGGCATTGTGGCCGACCACGGGGCCGATTTCGTTGCCGCCATCTTTGCCGTGCTGAAAACCGGGGCGGCTTACGTTCCGGCAGAGCCGGATTTCCCGGAGGAACGCATCCGCTTCATGATGCGGGAGAGCAATGTGGGCTTCATCATCACCCAGAAAAAGTATCGGGAGAAGCTGGTTGGATTCCCTCTGCTGTTTCTGGAGGACATGACCGGGGAGACCGCTGTGCAGGAAAACAGACCCTTGACACGTCCGGCGTCTCTGGCCTATATTTTATATACCTCCGGCTCTACCGGCGTGCCGAAGGGCGTTTGCGTGACGAACGCCAACGTCTGTCATTATGTCCGGGCGTTTCAGCATGAGTTTCACCCCTCAGCCGGGGACGTGATGCTGCAATACTCCGTCTGCTCTTTCGATATTTTCGTGGAGGAGGTGTTCACCACCCTTCTCTCCGGGGCAGCCCTCGCCATCCCCGACGGTCAGGCGAGAGCGGATATCCATTCCCTGATGGACTTTGTGCGGGAGAAGAACGTGACCGTGCTCAGCGGGTTCCCCTATCTGCTGATGGAGCTGAACGAGCTGGAGCGCATCCCCTCCAGCCTGCGGCTGCTCATCAGCGGCGGCGACATCCTCCGGGAGAGTTATGTGGACCATCTGCTGCCCCAGGTCACGGTTTACAACACCTATGGGCCGTCGGAGACCACCGTCTGTTGCAGCTATTTCCGCTGCAACGGCCAAAAGGCGCTGGAGGACGGCACCTATCCCATCGGAAAACCGGTGCTTGGAACGCAGATCGAACTGTTGGATGAGGACGGGCAGCCTGTCCCCGCCGGTTCTGTGGGGGAGCTTTGCATCTCCGGCGGCGGTGTCTCCAACGGATACCTCGACCAGAGCAAGAATGAGATGTTCGTGACCACAGAGGATGGAAAACGGCTCTACCGGAGCGGCGACCTGGGCTATCTCCTGCCAGACGGCAATCTGGCGTTCCTCCACCGCAGGGACTCTCAGGTGATGATCCTGGGGAAACGGGTGGAGCCGGAGGAGGTGGAAAACGTCCTCTGCGACTGCGAGGAGGTGCAGACCGCTGTGGTCTGCCCGTTCACGGATGAGCATGGCCTCTCCTACTTGACCGCCTATGTGGTCCCGGAGGGGACGAATTTTGTGCTATCTGAGGTCAAGAAAAAGCTGCGGCGTTATCTGACCTCCTTCATGATACCGGAATTTTTCGTGATTCTGGACCACATCCCGCTGACCCCCAACGGGAAGCCGGACGTAAAAAGCCTGCCGGTGGTGCTGAAAGAGGGGACCTGCTGAATTGGAACTGACAATCAGAAAAGCGGACGGCTCCGACTTGGAGGAGCTGGTGCGCTGGCGGGAAGTCGTTCTGCGGGAGGTTTTTTCCATTCCCGCCGGGGAGAATATGACAGAGCTTCTCGCCGCAAACCGGGCGTATTACCAGACCGCGTTGGAGACGGGGGAACACATCGCCTGCTTCGCCTGCGCCGGAGAAAAAATCGTGGGCTGCGGCGGCGTCTGCCTCTACCGGGAGATGCCCTCGCCGGACAATCCCAGCGGCAAATGCGGGTATCTGATGAACATTTATACCCTACCCGCTATGCGTCAGCGAGGCGTGGGAAAAGAAGTCGTGCAGTGGCTGGTGCAGGAGGCGAAGGACTGGGGCGCGGAGAAGATTTATCTGGAGGCGTCGGAACAGGCGTATTCCCTGTATCGGTCGTTAGGCTTTCAGGATATGAAAGGATATTTGAAGTACAACGAAACATCGTTTTAGGGCAAGGAGAGGGAGTATGAAGGCAGAAAATGCAGTCACATTGCAAGTGAACGGAAAAAAGATACAGGTCTACTGCGCGTCTCAGGCAGTGCCGCTGGTGATTTACCACGCCGTAATGGGGGAGGGGAAAGCCCTGTGGCAAGCCTGCCAAAAGCTGGATTGCCCGGCGTTTTCGCTGGCGGTCATCAACGGCGTGAGCTGGGACGACGATATGACGCCGTGGGCCATCCCGCCCATCTCCAAGGGAGACACCCCCTGTTCCGGCGGCGCAGACGCTTATTTAGCGCAGTTCACCGGCGAACTGCTGCCGCAAATCACGGCGGCGCTCCCGTTCCCGCCGACGTACTGCGCCCTGGCGGGTTACTCGCTGGCGGGGCTGTTTGCCGTGTACGCGGGGTACAAGACGGACTGTTTCTCCCGCTTGATTTCTGCATCCGGTTCGATGTGGTATCCTGATTTTGTGACCTTTGTCCGGCAACATCGCATTTCGGAACAGGTGAAGGTGATCTACTTCTCCCTGGGAGATCAGGAGAGCCACACGAAAAATCAGTACCTCGCCCCGGTGGAGGACAATACCCGGTTCCTGGCACAGTATTTTTCGGAGCAGGGCCTTCAAACGACCTTCCAGTTGAACAAAGGGAATCACTATCGCAACTCCACAGGCCGGATGGCCGCAGGGATTCAATGGGCGCTGGAGCAGCAGCTTTGAGCGAAGCAGGAACCGGGAACGGCGGCATCATCTGAACAGAGAAATAAGAACCCGGCAGGCCGTCACAGAAATTGTGGCGGTCTGCCGGACCTTTTTAAGGATGGTTTCACTGTTCGTTCTGCGCCTTATAGTTTTCGCCCCAATCCCACATGGCGTCCAAAATTGGTTTCAGGCTGTAGCCCAGTTCCGTCAGGGTGTATTCCACATGGGGCGGCACTTCTGGGAAAACGGTGCGGGTCACAAGGCCGCTCGCCTCCATTTGCCGCAGTTGAGCAGTTAGCACCTTCTGGGATACATGGCCGATGGATTTTTTCAGCTCGCCAAACCGTTTCGTTCCGGGCATCAGGTCCCGGAGGATCAACACCTTCCACTTGTCACTGATCAGCATTAAGGTCGTCTCCACCGGACATTCGGGCAGCTCTTTTTTGGGCGTTGTCTGAATGTCTTTTTTGTTTTCCATGTGCGGTCCCTCCTATGGTTTCCAAATGGTAACTATAGCACAATATTGTGCTTACGTTACAAATTCTCCGTACACCCTTATTATAGAGTCAGCAAGAGGGAATTGCAAGATGATTCCGCTCAAATCGTTTCCCCAAACGCAGAAAACCGGCTGGGGCATGGTATCCTGCCGGTAACTATGGCACAATATTGTGCGTACTTCACAGGCTGCCAAACTGCTGGTACAATAAAAGCAGTTAAGAAAAACCTTGCAGAAAACAAAATTTGGAGGTCATCATTATGAAAAAGGTACTTATCGTCAACGCCAGCAAGCGCCGCAATGGCAACTCCTATGCCCTGGCAAAGAGATTTGCTGAGCAGATGGAGGGGAAGGCTGAGGTCACGACCTTTAACATCGGTGAGAAGGATGTGCGTGTGTGTCTTGCCTGCGACGGCTGCAAGCGTCAGCATACCCCCAACTGTGTCCAGAAGGATGACTTCACCGCTCTGATCCCCGCCATCGACAGCTGCGACGCCATGCTGATCCTGGCTCCTGTCCATTGGGATCAGTTCCCCGCCCAGCTGAAGGCTTTCCTGGATCGCACCTACTCCTTCATGGACTTCACCCAGCCGGATATGTCCATGGCCACCCGCAAGGACAAGAAGCTGGCCGGTTACTTCTTCGCTGGCTTCGGCCCCGTGGATGTGTACACCCAGATGGTGGAGACCAACCTGAAGAGCTTCGCCACTGCCGGCTTCCGGGATTACAAGGCTTATGTGGTCGGCAATGTCAACATTCCCGGCTCCGCCATGGAGAACGAGGAAGCTATGAAGGCAGCCGACGAAGTGGCCGCCTGGCTCATTGGCTGATTGCTCACATTCTATCCATCAAACATCTGCTGATTGCTGACTTCTCCGGCAATCCGCCCTATGAGTTCTAATTTGGAGCGCCTGGCGGCAGGAATATGCTGCCAGACGCTCCATCCAGCAATACGGGGGAGCGATACGATATGAACAGAAACGACTATTTGAAGCTGCTGGTGGAGGACATTCACTCCACCACTGTCGCCACTATCGGCGCAGACGGACATCCCCAGACCCGCACCATTGACATGATGCTGTGGGATGAGCAAGGGGTATACTTTCTGACGGCGAAGGGCAAAGCCTTTTACAGCCAGCTCATGGAGCAGCAGTACATTGCCCTTTCCGCCACGAAGGACAAAAAGTCCGTCTCCCTGCGGGGCAAAGTTCAGAACATCGGCGGCGAAAAGCTGGATGAGATGTTTGAAAAGAACCCCTATATGCAAAAGATTTACCCCGGTGACACCCGCAGCGCCCTGGAGGTGTTCCGGCTGTACAAGGCCAGCGGGGAATACTTCGACATCAGCGACCCGGCTCATGTGACGCGGGACAGCATTGTCATCGGTCAGCCGGAAACTGTGGTCAACGGCTATTTTGTGGGCAGCGCCTGCATCGGCTGCAAGCTGTGTTACTCCGCCTGTCCCCAGAAGTGCATCGACATCTCCACCACACCAGTGGTCATCGACCAGAGCCGCTGCCTCCACTGCGGACGCTGCTCGGAGATTTGCCCCAGGCAGGCCATCGAAAAGAGAGGATAACCATGACCCAGGACGAACGCAGAGTATATCTAATCAAGGCGCTTCTCGCGGAGGCCCCCCGGTATCAGGGAATGGAGATACCCGCCGACGTGTTCCAGCAGAAGCGGCTCCTCCGGGCGCTGTTCAATGTGCGAATGCCGAAGCCGGTCAGTCAGGACTTCCTGACGGTGCAGGACGCCTATTTGCAGGAGGCGACCCGACAGAAGGGGATTACGGACCTTTCCGGCCTGACGCCTGTGCAGGAGGGCCTCTATCTCTGGCAGGGGGACATCACCACCCTGCACTGCGGGGCCATCGTCAACGCCGCCAATTCGCAGATGCTGGGCTGTTTCTGCCCCAACCACGGCTGTATTGACAACGCCATTCACACCTATGCGGGGGTGCAGCTTCGCGCCGCCTGCGCTGAATTGATGGCGCAGCAGGGGAATGAGGAGGAAACCGGCGCGGCCAAACTCACGCCTGCGTTCAATCTCCCCTGTGACTATGTACTGCACACTGTCGGCCCCATCGTCGGCCACTGGCTCACCAGAAAAGACAGAGAACTGCTGGCCTCATGCTACCGCTCCTGCCTGGAGCTGGCGGAGCAAAACGGGATTCAAAGCGTTGCGTTCTGCTGCATCTCCACCGGAGAATTTCACTTCCCCAACGACAAGGCGGCGGAGATCGCCGTCAACACCGTGAAAGAGTACAAGCAACAAACCCACAGCAAAATTGAGGTGATCTTCAATGTTTTTAAGGACATCGACCTGGAAATCTACCAAAACCTGCTCCAATAACATCGAACGGCTGAAAAACGAGCTGGAGACGGCGGACGCCATCGTCATCGGCGCCGGAGCGGGGCTTACTACTTCGGCGGGGATGCGCTACGACGGGGAGCGCTTTGAAAAATATTTCTCGGACTTTCACAGGAAGTACGGCATGCCCATCTTCTTTTCTTTCTTGCCAAAGGTAAAGCCGGGGGTGCCTTTCTCCACCACAAAGGCGGAAATGCCCCTGGTCCTCTGGCTTGGGTCAGTCACGGCGCTGGTAAAATAGATGTCCGCATAGTAACCGTTGGTGATAAAGATTTTGGAGCCGTTGAGCAGCCAGTGGTCACCCTTGTCCTCGGCTTTTGTGCGCTGGCCGCCGCCCAAATCCGTACCGGCTTCCGGTTCCGTGCATCCAAACGCGCCCAGCTTTTCGCCCTTCATCAGTGGCAGCAGGTATTTTTCCTTTTGCTCTGGCGTCCCAAGCACGGAAAGTGCAAAAGCCCCCAGAGAGTGGTGGGCGGCAAACATGATGGAGTGGTGGCGCAGTATTTTGCCAGTTCCTCCACCATGGCGATATAGGCCAGATAGGAGTGTCCGCCGCCGCCGACCTCTTTCGGGTAGCAGACCCCCATCAGATTCATCTCGCCCAGACGCTTGAATGCCTCGGACGGGAAGCGTTCCTGCTCATCCAGTTCCGCTGCCAACGGAGCGACCTCATTGACCGCAAACTCGTGGATTTGTGCCAACAACCGTTGTTCTTCCTCCGTAAAGTGAAAATCCATTGTTCTTCCTCCTCGTGTCATTTTTGAACGGGCATTGTATTTCAGCGCTTGCCATCTCCCGCCCTCTGGATTATAATAACATCAGAAGCCGTTCAGAAAAAGCGAATGATTTGAAATGCAGGATTCGGCTTTTTCGTACAATTTGGGAGGATACGATGGACACGAAAAATCTTGCCACACTGGTTGCCATTATAGAAACCGGCAGCTTTCAAAAGGCGGCAACGCAGCTCAATTATGCGCCTTCCACTGTTACCTCTCAGATACGGCAGTTGGAGGACGAACTCTCCATGAAGCTGTTTGAAAAGGTCGGACGAAAAATGGAGCTGACCCAGGCGGGGCGGGACATTCTGCCGTTCGTCAGGGCCATTTTGCAAAACGTGGAGCAGATCAACAACTATCACAAAGACATCTCAGAAATCACGGGGACCCTGCGGCTGGTCGCGCCGGACTCGATTTTTATCTATCTCATGCAGCCCATCATCAAGGAAATTATGTTTGAGGCCCCCAGGGTCAATCTGGTTTTCAATTCGCTCCCCTCGGAGGAAATCAATCAGGCCATCGTCAATGGAACTGCGGACATTGGAATCGACTGCGATAAGGGCCACTTCCCGGATACGGTGGCGCATCTGCCCGGCAGATCATTCCAGGCGTGTTTGATCGCTTCGCCCTTTATGGCCCCAGATGAACGTGATTTCACCACCCCACACCAGCGGAAAGCGGTCAGCATGATTCTGAACGAACCGTATGCAAATTATCAGAAAGGAATCTCTGCTTATTTTGACCGAAAGGACATTGTATTGAACCCCGACATGAAGCTGCAAAGCATCGAGGCGGTCAAAAGAAGCGTCATGAACAACCTGGGGATCGCCTATGTTCCGCAGTTTTCTGTGGAGGAGGAATTAAAGAATGGCTCTTTGCTCCGATTGGAGACGGAGTTGGATGACAAATCGTTTCCAGGGGTAATTGTGTTTCACAAAAACAGGTGGGTCAGTCCGCAGATGGAATTGGCGTTTCGGATTTTGCAGGAGCAAATTGAGGTTGACTACAGGAAATATAAGAATAGCACTAATTGACTGTTGTAAAACAGAGTATATGATAACAACAGGAAGCCCATGTACAAACAATGAGCGCCTGCCAGAGAATGTGCTGACCGGACGCGCAGAAAGACCGCGTTAAAAACCAATGTCACAACCCATTACATCCTTTATGGTATCAGCCTTGCGCAAGTCATTTATCTTGGGTAAACCAGCGTGATACAATGCAATCAGGACAAGGAGGTGAACCGCTTGACAGACCGTTCCTATATCGCCATTGATCTGAAATCCTTCTATGCCTCGGTGGAGTGCGTAGAGCGGGGGCTTGACCCGCTGACCACCAATCTGGTGGTGGCCGACCAGAGCCGTACAGAGAAAACCATCTGCCTTGCGGTGTCCCCCTCTTTGAAATCCTTTGGGATTCCCGGACGGGCGAGGCTGTTCGAGGTCGTCCAGCGGGTGAAGGAGGTCAACCGGGAGCGTCAGCGCCGAGCGCCTGGCCACACCTTTACCGGTTCCTCCAGTGACATCAACGAGCTGAACGCCGACCCGTCTCTGTCGTTGGACTATATTGTGGCCACGCCCCAAATGGCCCATTATATCCAGCGCAGCACCGAGATTTATCAGGTCTACCTCCGGTTTATCGCCCCGGAGGACATCCATGTGTACAGCATCGACGAGGTGTTTATGGATGTGACCAACTATTTGCAGACCTACCGGCTCACGCCCCACGAGCTGACGAGAAAAATCATTCGGGCAGTCTTGCAGGAGACCGGTATCACGGCCACCGCCGGAATCGGGACCAACTTATACCTCTGCAAAATCGCTATGGACATCGTGGCAAAGCACATCCCCGCCGATAGGGACGGGGTTCGTATCGCGGAGCTGGATGAGATGAGCTATCGGCGGCAGCTCTGGACACACCAGCCCCTCACGGATTTCTGGCGGGTGGGGCGCGGTTACGCCAGGCGACTGAACAAATTGGGGCTTCACACGATGGGCGACATTGCCCAGTACAGTCTCAGCAGCTACGGCGAGAATCGACTGTACAAGGAGTTCGGTGTCAACGCCGAGTTGCTGATCGACCACGTATGGGGTTGGGAACCCTGCCGCATCTCCGACATCAAGGCTTATAAACCAGAGAACAACAGCATCAGCTCCGGGCAGGTGCTGCAATCGCCCTATGAATTTGACAAGGCAAAGTTGGTCGTTCGGGAGATGGCGGACGCCCTCTCCCTCGACCTGGTGGACAAGGGGATGGTGGCCGACCAAATCGTGCTGACCATTGGGTATGATATTGAAAACCTGACCGACCATGAGAGGCAGAAAGCCTATAAGGGCGAAGTCACTACCGACCACTACGGCAGGAAGGTTCCCAAGCAGGCCCACGGCTCCATCAATCTGGGGCGACAGACGGCCTCCACCATGCTCATCACCAACGCCGCTATGGAGCTGTTTGACCGCATCGTTGACCGGAATTTGCTGGTGCGGCGGATGTATGTGGTCGCCAACCATGTGGTCAGCGAGGACATGGCCAAGCCACCGGAGCCGGAGCAGCTCGACCTGTTCACCGACTATGCCGCGCTGGAGCAGCAACGGGAAGCGGAGCAAGCGGCGCTGGAAAAGGAAAAGCGGCGGCAGAAGGCCGTCCTCGCCATTCAGAAGAAATTCGGGAAGAACGCCCTGCTGAAAGGCATGAATCTGGAGGAAGGCGCCACCGGCAAAGACCGCAACGCACAAATCGGAGGGCATAAGGCATGAGAGCGATTGAACACCGCTGCTCCTATGTGAATCTGAAAAACCCACTCTACGTCCGGTATCACGATGAGGAGTGGGGTGTGCTGGAACATTCCGACCAGAAGCTCTATGAGCTGTTAATTCTGGAATCCTTTCAGGCAGGTCTGTCCTGGGAATGTATCCTGAACAAGCGGGAAAACTTTCGTATTGCCTTTGACGGGTTTGACATCGACAAGGTCTGCACTTACGATGAGGCAAAGTGCGCAGAACTGATGGGCGATACTGGCATCGTCCGCAACCGACGCAAAATAACAGCGGCAGTCAATAACAGTATCGTTTTCAAAGCAATTCAGCAGGAGTTCGGCTCCTTCGATGCGTATATCTGGGGCTTCACCAACGGCGAAACCATTGTAGAGGATTATCACATTCGCACCACCTCTCCGCTCTCCGATACCGTCTCGAAGGATTTGAAAAAACGGGGCATGAAGTTTGTTGGCTCCACCATTATCTATTCCTACCTCCAGGCTATCGGAGTGCTGAACGCGCACGGGGAGGAATGTGATTTGTGTCCCCATAGATTGGAGGCAACGCCATGAGCCAGGATTACAGCGACATCATCCATCTGCCCCATCACGTCTCGGAGACCCGCCCCCATATGTCCATGCGAGACCGGGCGGCCCAGTTTTCGCCCTTTGCGGCCCTCACCGGTTACGATGCCGCCGTGAAAGAGACGGCACGGCTGACCGACCAACGGGCGGAACTGGATGAGGAAATGAAGCAGAATCTTTCTGAGCGGTTGAATTTGATTCAGGAGAATCTGGCGGCAGCTCCAGTAGTGGAGATCACCTACTTTGTCCCGGACGAACGCAAGGAGGGCGGCGCTTACAACACCGTTACCGGCGCCGTGAAAAAGGTTGATGCGTTTCAGAGGCATGTTGTGCTGACAGATGGGACAGATATTCCAATTGATGAAATTATTGAAATCAGCGGAGCAGTGTTCCGGTCTTTGGATGATTCCTTTGTCTGATTGACGGGGAGCGGTCTCTCTGGTGGGTGCAATGTTTCGCTGTATTAAGAAGAAGGGATGATTTACGATGCGGGAAAAGAAAAAAGCGGATGGCTTCAAATATGATTTTACGTTGTCGGAAATGAAAGCGCTGTTGTTCCATTCAAGGAAGTGCCCAGCGTGTTCGGGGCAGCTTACGCGAGAAAAGACCTGCGAGAGAGTGGAAGGCCGGGATGTCAATTCGAAGTCTGATCCGTTTTTTGTCCAGAACGCCCAGGTCAACCACTACGGGTTCCTTTTTCGCTGCCAAAACTGCGGACGAGTATTCACGCTGCAAGAGCTTGCGGAACGCGCCGATTGACCATATAATACGAGCTGGCAAGCTTTTATGACCACACAACAAAACTATGCGACTTAGAAATTCCATAGGCGTTCAGACGCGCATCAGGGCTAAGGAGTGGCGTGGAATCGTGAGGACAAACAAGAATAGAAAGGATCAACAAATTCTCAATGCGCAACAAATTCAGATGACCATACAAAGTCTGTCCAAGGAGGGGCGGTTCGCATCAGAAAAAACATTCCTGCACCACAGGGAAACGACAGTGTACGACCATAGTATGCATGTCGCCGAAGTAAGCTTGACGATAGCCAATGCTCTGCCATTCTCGTTTGATATGGACTCTCTAATCAGAGGCGCTTTGCTCCATGATTACTTTTTGTACCACAGGAATGAAAGTGTAAAAACTTATGTCACACATGGATACCGGCACCCTGTTATTGCAGCAAACAATGCCAAGGCAGACTACGGGATCAATGACATCGAGGAAAACATTATCCGGCGGCATATGTTTCCGCTGACCCCTATACCGCCCAAATACAGAGAGGCGTGGGTCGTGTGCGTTGCTGACAAATGCTGCGCAACGATGGAATTTCTTCCGGCAAGGTTTACGAGGCGTCGCCTGTCAAATGGTCATAGTTACAGTTGAACGCATCAGCCTCGCATTGCGGTTGGAGCACGAAAGGGGGACAGGTTTATGAATACAGATTTGGATTTTATCATAAGAACGAAAGACGATTTAATCTGTACGGTGCAGCAGCTTGGCATCCTTCCTCTGTTTCAAAACAGTCTCCACGGCTTCTCCGTGGAGGAACACGTCGCACCCTCTGCATGGTTCTCCGATGAGCCGGGTGTGTGGGAGTGGAAAGGCCCGGTCATTCAGGAGGCGGGCTGTGCCTACGGGAAATTCTTCGAGAAAAAAGCGGCGTTCATCAGCGCAGAGTGGTTTCCGGACTTCGCCAACTACCGCAGAGACGGGTATGACTTCGATGCGCGATTTGACGATGGGCTGGCCTCGTACAAAGACAAACAGCTTTTTGATTTGGTGGACGCCCGTGCGCCGGTGCTGTCCAAAGCACTGAAACGGGAGGGCAACTACAGAAAGGGCGGCACGACCGGCTTTGATACCTCCATGAATCGGCTGCAAGCCCAGGGTTATGTAGTCATCAGCAACTTTGTTTACATGAAAGACCACTACGGAAAAGAGTACGGCTGGGGTGTGGCGGAGTATTCTACGCCGGAGAAGTTCTTCGGAGAAGCGTTTACCAATGCGGTTTATCAGCGCCAACCAGAGGAATCTTTTCAGCGCATACTGGAGCACTTGCACATGATTTTGCCGGACGCTTCGGACAAGTCTTTACGCAGTTTTCTCAAGTGACGTCTCTGAAATAGCGCTGTTTTTCGAGAATTTAGGGATGTTTTCGCTCCATTGCTCGCACTCCCGCTGTTAGAAAAGCGAATGAGGACGAGATTGCTGCGTACAGGTGTAATCGAGAAGAAATCCAACAGGAAAGGCAACGGTGACAATGTGAATGTCTTGAAAAAGTTGGAGCCGGACGAGCTGCGAATCATTTACAAAGAACATATCAGAGAGGACTTTCCCCGTGGAGAGCGCCGCCCTCTGTTTGCGATGGAGAGGATGCGGAAAACAGGACGATATGACTGCTATGGCTATTATCGGAATGACAGCCTGCTTGCATATGCCTGTTATATTCTGACCCAGAGCGGTTCTTATGCGCTGCTGGATTACTTCGCTGTTATCCCCGAATTGCGCGGCCAGGGAATCGGCAGCGAGTTTCTGCGGAGCTTGAAAGGAGCTGTGTCCGCAAAAAGCGGCGTGTTCATCGAGGCCGAAAGTCCCGATTCGGCAAAGTCGGAGGATGAGAGGCGGGTGCGGGAACGCCGCATCCGTTTCTATCTGTCGAACGGCGCAAAACAGACAAACTCAAAATGTTTGCTGTTTGGAGTGGACTACAATATCCTGTTCATCTCCACTGACGATGTTGCCAACACGCGGGAAAAAGCGGCGCAGCACCATGCGGAAGAAGAGCTGTATCGGGAATTATATGGACGGGCGTATGGACATTTGTGTAAGCCATATGAAAGCAGCGCCAAACAGGATGCACGATAAGAAATGCCTATTTTGTTTATCATCAGGAAGGGAGCCTCACCATGAAATTTTATGAAATCACGTTCAGCCCAACCGGAGGGACGAAGAAAGCCGCCGACATTTTGAGCCGCAGTCTGTCGGAACAGACGGTAGAAATCGACTTGTGTGACCGGAATGTTGTTTTTTCAGAGATAGCGCTTGCAGAGGACGATGTTGCCCTGATTGCCGTTCCATCCTACGGTGGGCGTGTCCCCCAGACTGCGCTTGACCGGCTGTGTGCCTTATCCGGGAACAAAGCCAGAGCAGTCCTTGTGTGTGTTTATGGGAACCGTGCCTTTGACAACACCCTTGCTGAGCTGATGGACGCCGCAGACAAAGCTGGGTTCAGACCGGTTGCCGCTGTTGCTGCCCTGGCGGAACACTCGATTGCCCGGAAGGTCGCGGCTGGTCGGCCAGACGCGGAGGATGAAAAGCGGTTGAAAGAGATGGCAGTCCAAATTCGCCAGAAGCTCGGCGGTGCGGATCGTTCAGTTCCAGAAGTTCCCGGCAAAGTCCCGGAGAAACCCGGAATGCAGACTCCCGGCATGGCGCCGAACGCTTCGGATGCCTGTGTCAAGTGCGGCCTCTGTGCCGAAAAATGTCCCGTTGGGGCAATCGATCCCGTGACGATGAACCCGGACTCGAAAAAGTGTATCAACTGTATGCGGTGCATTTCCGTCTGCTCCGTTGGAGCAAAGAAGTTAGGCCGTGTTATCACCAGCGTGGGCGGAGTGGCGCTGGGCGTTCTCTGTGCCAACCGGAAGGAATGTGAGCTGTTTTTATGAGATGAGGTAAGATAACCGACAATATATTTGCGAACATTCAAGCGATAAACCCGGCAGGACACTGCATTTTTTGCAATGACCTGCCGGGCTTCTTTTATCTGTCTGGTTTACTTTCAGCGATTTAAAATCGGGGAATAAGCCATGTCGTGAAAACCAGTTTGTCAGAGGAACAGCGAATCCACTTTTTCGTGGCTTCGCTGTTGCTTTTCGTTTTTTGACCCATATCTTATGAGACGGACACGCAACGAGAAGCATAGATGAAATACTAATGGGTCAGACAAAAGATTTACGGAGACTTTAAAGGTTCGTGGTAGAAGAAATTACACAAAAGCCAGTATCATTGTTTACGGTCTTACAAAGACCAAATAAGAGAGAACGATCAAGGAGGCGCTGTTTTGTGGTCCAAAGCAAAAGTAAGTTCTCAAAGATAGAACCATACCTGTATTTGCTGCCGGCGGTGATCCTGTTCGGGCTGTTCACTTTTTATCCGTTTTTCAAAACGATCGTGTACAGCTTCGGCAACACAGATACCGCTGGACGGTTGACCGGTCTGGCAGGACTGGCCAACTATGCAAAGCTCCTGACGGACAGTGTGTTTCTCAAGTCCCTGAGCGTGACGGTGGTTTACTCCGTGCTGACGGTGATCTTTTCCATGTTCATCGGTGTGTTCCTCGCCCTGATGACCAGCGAAAAATTCCCCGGCCATAAGGTGTTCCGCACCGTGTACGCCCTGCCCATGGCGGTTTCCGCATCGGCCGCCGCAGCCATCTTCAATTTCATCTTCCACCCCTCCATCGGCATTTTGAACGGCATCCTGGGCACCAAGATCGGCTGGCTGACCGATTCCCGGTATGCGCTCATTTCGGTGGTCATCGTCACGGTCTGGATGAACATTGGCGTCAATTACATCTTTGCGCTGGCCGCCGTCCAGGGCGTCCCCCAGGAGCTGTATGAAAGCGCCACCGTGGACGGTGCGGGCGCGTTGAGCAAGAGTTTGCACGTCACGCTGCCCTGTATTTCGCCCACCCTGTTCTTCCTGCTCATCATCAACGTGATCTATGCCTTCCAGCAGTACGCTCAGGTGAAGATGATGACCAGCGGCGGACCAGACAACTCCACCCGCGTTCTGGTGTATGAGATTTACGAACAGGCCTTTATGTACGGCAAGTTCGGCTATGCCTGTGCGGAATCGGTAATCCTGTTCCTGATTTTGCTGCTGCTGACGCTGGCACAGTTCCGGCTTGAAAGAAAGGTGACTTACTGATGGACAAAAAGACGAAAAAGCGGCTCACAAATGGCCTTTTGATTGCGGGGAACTTGGTGCTGGCGGCATTGCTGCTGTTCCCGATCTTCTACTGCCTGTCCATGAGTCTGATGACCAACCAGGAGATTTACGCACAGAAGATCTTCTCCTTTTCCTTCAACATTGAGAACTACGCAAAAGCCCTGAAAATGGCCCCTCTCTTCCGCTACATCCTGAACACCGTTATTGTGGCCGGTGTTTCGGTGGTGCTGCAAATGGTCACCGGCACTCTGGCGGCGTTCGCCTTCTCCATGCTGCGGTTCCGCGGCCGGAACGTGCTGTTCCTGCTGTTCCTGGCCACCATGATGATCCCCGGACAGGCCATCATCATTGCCAACTACCTGACCGTCAGCAGTTGGAACATGGCCAACACCTACACGGCCCTGATCCTGCCCTATGCCTGCACGGCGTTCGCCGTGTTCAATCTCCGGCAGGGATTCCTGAGCCTGCCCAAGGAGCTGCACGAGGCAGCCATGATCGACGGCTGCACCAACTTCCGGTACTTCTACAGCATCGCCCTGCCGCTGCTGAAGCCCTCGCTGGGCGCTCTGGGCATCTATGAGTTTTTGCAGGTCTGGAACAACTATCTGTGGCCCCTGCTCATTACCAGCAAAACGGAGATGCGCACGGTACAGATCGGCCTGTCCATGCTCCAGGACGGCGAGGCCGCCCAGTATGGCCCGGTCATGGCGGGCGCTATGCTGGTGCTGATCCCCTCCATCATCGTGTTCCTGGTGGGGCAGAAACAGATGGTCGCCGGTCTGACCTCCGGCGCGGTCAAGGGCTGATACCCGCTCTCCTTCTTTGCAGTCCGGGCCGCTGGCCCTGACGATAGATCATTGCAAGCAAACCCAAACAGAAAATTAGGAGGATCTTATGAAGTTCAATTCCAAACGTGGCTGGCGGCGTATGCTGGCCATTGCTACCGCTGCCGCTCTGACCGTCGGCGTTTTGTCCGGCTGCGGCTCGTCTTCTTCAACAGCGGACACCACTTCCGATACCACCACCGCCGACAGCACCACTTCCGCTGCCAGCGATACCGAGTCCACGGGCAGCGTCATCGAGATAACGCTGTGGCACGCCATGTCCGGCACCAACGGCGAGGCGGTGGACTATCTGGTGGAGCAGTTCAACGAGTCCCAGAGCGAGATCCATGTGACCGCCGAATATCAGGGCACTTACGACGACTCCAAAACCAAGTTTGGCGCCGCTGTGCAGAGCGGCGATGTGCCAGACATCCTGCAAATGTATGAGGTCGGCACCCAGTACATGATCGACCTGGATTGTTATGTGCCGGTGCAGGACTTTATGGACGCCAACGGCTATGACGAGAACATCATCGAGGCCGTTTCCAACTACTATACCTACGATGGCAAGATGCTGAGTATGCCCTTCAACACCTCCACTCCGGTGCTGTGGATCAACAAGGACATCTGCGCCGAGGCGGGGCTGGACGTAGACAATCCCCCGACCACCTTCGCGGAGGTGCTGGAGTGGTCCAAGGTCATCGTGGACGGCGGCTACTGCGAGGCCGGCTTCGCCGCAGCGGTGTACGGCTGGTACTTTGAACAGATGATCGCCGGTCTGGGCCTGAACTACGGCAACAACGACAACGGGCGCACCAGCCGCATGACGGAGGTGGAGTTCGACTCCAACGGCGCGCTGAACCAGGTGCTGACCACCTGGAAGGAGTGGATGGACAGCGGCTACTGCGCCAGCTACGGCACCACCACGGCGGACACCCAGACTGCGTTTAAGGCGGGCCAGGTGGCCATGATCCTGGAAAGCTCCGGCTGCCTCGGCTCCTTCATGGAGGACTGCGCTTTTGAAGTCGGCAACGCCAACTTCCCCAAGATCGAAGAAAATGACGACGGCGGCGTCATCATCGGCGGCGCGTCCATGTGGATGATCGACACCGGTGACGAGGAGCGGGAGAACGCAGCCTATCAGTTCCTGGCTTACTGCTCTCAGGCGGAGCAGCAGGCGTACTGGTCCACCGCCACAGGCTATCTGCCGGTGAACGCGGACGCCGTGGACACCGAGACCTTCTCCAGCTATGCGGAGGAGACCCCGCTGGCCCTGACCGCGGTGAACCAACTGCTGAACAACCCCGTCAACACGGCGACCCAGGGTTGCCTGACCGGCGTGTCCTCTGAGGCCGGCTACATCTTCCAGGACGGCCTGGAGGACCTCATCAATGGCAAGAAGAGCATCGAAGAGGCGGAAGCGGACATCACCGACCGCATCAACGCTGCAATCGAGGATTACAACGCAAACAACGGCTGATTCGTTTTCCTCCAAAAGGCCCGCCGGAGCAACGCTCTGGCGGGTCATCTTTTCGGGAAACTGTGCTATCCCTTGCTTCTTTCGGAGCGGCGGCGTAGAATGAAACTGGCTGTTTCCCATAGTTTGCGTTTTGTACGCATAGAAAGGTTGCATCGCAATGAAACACACACGCAATATCAGTCACCGCGGTTACTCCGCGAAATACCCGGAAAACACCCTTTTGGCCTTCCGCAAGGCCATTGAAGCCGGGTGCGACGGCATCGAACTGGATGTGCAGCTCAGCCGGGACGGCGTACCAGTGATCTGCCACGACGAGACGCTGGACCGCACCACCGAGGGCAAGGGCCTGCTCTGCCAATACACGCTGGCGGAACTGAAACAGCTTTGTGCCGGGACGGGGGAAAATGGCGAGGTGTGCCGTATCCCCACGCTGCGGGAATATTTTGAACTGGCGGCGCCCGCAGGTATCAGCACCAATATCGAGTTGAAAACCGGCGTTCTGCCCTATCCTGGCATCGAGGAAAAGGTGCTGGAGCTGGTGGACACGTTCGGTCTGCGGGAGCGGGTGCTTATTTCCTCCTTTAACCATTACTCAGTGCTGCGCTTCAAGGCGCTGGCTCCTGAGATCCCCTGCGGTCTGCTGACAGAGAGCTGGATCGTCAATTTCGCCGCCTACGCCAAAAGCCTGGGAGTGGAATATGTGCATCCGGTCTACTTCTATTTGGAGCGGGCAAACGTAGAGGAACTGCAACGCGCCGGGGTCGGTATCAACACCTGGACCGTCAACGACCCGAAGGTCATGCGGCAACTGCTTGCCATGGGGATCGACGGACTCATTGGCAACGACCCGCTGGTCATTGGCCAGGAGATACGGGCCTTTGAGGCCGCCAACAGCAAGGCTGAACGGGCAAAGCTGTGAAACAGAAACCAGGACTGCTCTTGTCACGAAGCTCGGCTTGATAAAAAAGAAGCCTCGTTTGTGAAGAAAACTCCTGAGTTGGTACATACTTCCTGCGGCGGGTGATTCAGGAAAGGAACATCCCCCCAGCGACGACAGCCGAGCAGACCCAGCAACAGAGATATGGAACGATCACAGGCACTGTCTCTGTGAGGCGGACTTTTTCTGAAATCGGCATACGAATGATGCACGCTTCCCTGCAAAATGTGTTATACTAAGGGCAACGGTTCTTATCTGGCGTACCCTTAAATGTTTTCCTATGAGAAGGGAATCGCGCGATGTATTTTTTTACCTATGAAACAGATTTGCCGGGTGGAGTGGGATTTTCTCACTTTTCCCCGACGCACCTTATCTGGCTTGCCGCAATTGCTGTGTTTATCGTACTGCTGTCAAAGTGGTTTTCCCGGAAAAGCGAAGAAACACAGCGAAGGCTCAGCAAAGCGCTGGCATGGTCGATGTGTGGTATTCTTGCGGCAGAGCATATGATCCTGCTCGTAACGGGACACCAGACGATTTATCAGCTTCCGCTGCACCTGTGTACGCTTATGCCGGTCGTATGCCTGATTTTTTCCTATACGCACTGGGACTGGGCGGGGCAAACGATTTACAGCCTGGGGATCGTAGGTGCAGCATTGGCGCTTCTCTTTCCGGACTGGAACAGGTATCCCCAGTGGAATTACATGAACCTGACCGGTTTTGCCGTTCACGGCGGTCTGATCCTCTACGGCGTTTGGCAGCTTACAGGGAAAACGGTCCGTCCCCGTATCACGGCGATGTGGAAACCGGTGTTGTTTCTGGCCGTTGTGGTGCCTCCCATTTACCTGTTTGACCGGTTTTTCGGGACAAACTATTTCTTTTTGATGCGCGGGTCATCTGGCTCTCCGCTTCAGATTTTGGCGGAACAGTTTAGCGCTGCGTATCTTCTTGCCTATGCAGTTCTGGTGCTTTCAGTGATGGTGATCGAATACCTGCCCTGGCTCGGTAAGCGCAGGAACAAATGACCTTTTGATACGTTTTTAGTTATCCGCACGCGGAAAGCAAATGCCTTGGTATCATCTCCGCTGTCTGTCGGTGGCCTGCTGCCCCCAAGCTCCTGCGACCCCAGCCAGAAATGGCTGGGGTTTTATGCGTTACCAACCTGTTTACCATGCGTAAATTCCAGTTTCTATACGATGGCAGCAAAGAAGCCCAGGCACTCACCAGAAGTGCCTGGGCTTCCTGTTACTGCCGTCATGGGAGATGTTGCAAAACAGCAAAAGCTGCAACGCTCCCTTGTCTTTGTGGGGCTGTTTTGCGCTATCCCTTTGTGTTTTTTAGCTCAATAATGCAGACCGAACCCGGAGCGGTAATAGTTGCCGTCCGCGTCGTAATAGGCGTAGCTGCCGCCTTTGACCTTTGCCAGCACCTCCGGGTCGATGTACTGGTCCTTGTCGTAGCCGGGGACATCGTTGGGGGAGGCGCAGACCTCCCGGACCACACCGTCGATCTCCTTCTCGGTGATGGCGATGACCTCCGGCGAGGACACCATGGTCAGGCTCATCTTGCCGGTGGGGTTGAACGCACCGGACAGAACGTCCATTTGTGCCCCCAGCGCGTTGTCCATGGCCACCGGAGAGATGGTATACTGGAAGGTCAGACCGTCGCAGTAAGGCTCCAAATTGGACAAAATCCAGGGGTTGTTGACCACGCAGGTGGCGATGACCTTGCCGCCGTGGGCGTGGACTGTTTCCGCAATGCCGGGAATCTCATCGACGCCCCGGAGGGTGTGGATGGGAATCAGGTTGCCGGTCTTTTTCTGGGATTTGTTCATCTCGCGTTCTTCATGCATCAGGCCGTCCACCAGTTCCAGGACGGGCATAGAGCGCTGAACGAAGATGATGTTATTCTGCTTGGGCCAGACGTGGAGATAGGCGTAATCGCAGTCCTCCGCCTTGTCAACGATCTCATAGCCCCGCCCGGCCAGCAGCTCCTCCAGTTGCTTCCGCAGCGCCTCGTTGTCGGAAGTTCCGGCAGTACCGGCGCCCATGGACTGAGCAAGTGCTGCGCCTGCATCGTCTCCGGCGAAAACCGCCACAAAGACCTTCTTCCCCTTTTGCATGGGCAGAGCGCCCTCGTGGTTCTTGGCCAGGACCACTTCCTTTTGGCAGGCTTTGTAAGCGGCCTTTTTCGCGCCCTCGTAGTTCTCGGCGCGGATGCGGTCCGCTTCGTCCGGGTCGAGATAGGGGTTGTCCACCCGCTTCTGCTTGAACAGGCTCAGGAGGCGGCGGTAATTGGCGCGGTCCAGGTCCTCCTTCGGCAGCAGGCCGTCCTCTACCGCTTTCACAATGTTTTCCGCGTCCGTGTTGCCGCCGATGACATCCGTTCCGGCGGAAATGGCCTTGGCATAGCGCTCCGGGATGGACAAATCTTCTACGCCGTAAATCTGCACGGCGGTAATGCCGGAGTCGGAGTTTACATAGCCCTCGAAGCCCATGGTTTCTCTGGCCAGACCGGTGATCAGCTCTTTGGAGTAGGCAGAGGCCACCTGCTCGGAGGAGGTCAGCTTGCCCCGGTAATACTGGGGCTTGGAGCGGCCATCCGTCCCCACGCGGGAGTAGTCGGGCATCAGGGAGGAGGCTTTCATGTCCATCGCGGCCTGGAAAGGCGGCAGATGGTATTTTTCCATAGACCCTTCCGTGGGGTATAGCCGCCACTGGCCGATGGGCATATGCGGCTCAAAGCCGTTCTCTGCGGGGCCGTCGCCGGGGAAGTGCTTGACCGTCAGGACGACGCTGCCCTCGTTCAAACCGTCCTCCCCGTTTTGGTAGCCCCGGACCAGCTCTCTGGTGATGCCCGCGGTGATGTTGGGCCGCTCGCCATAGGTGCCGGAGTTCCGCGGCCAGCGCGGGTCCGTGGACACGTCCACTTGGGGGCCGTACATGATGTTCAGGCCGCAGCCCTTCATCATCTTCCGGTCCGTGTCAGCCATTTCATAGACCATGTCGAAGTTTCCGTCCCCCAGGCAGGCGGCGCCAAACCCCAGGAAGTCCGGGTAGCCGATGTTGATGGGGTTGGTGTGCATGGAGTATGGGATGGCAACGCCGCCCTGGACAGCTCCGTACTCCAGGTATTGGGTGCCGATGTTGTGGTAAAGGGCGGCGACGCCGGCCTCCGCCACCATATCGCCCCGGTAAACGCCGGCGGTGATCTTCTTCTCCAGCACATCGGTGTCGTCACAGCGCATACTGATGCCGGGCAGCGGCGAAGTCGGCTCCGGCTCGGTGGGGTCAAAGTGCTTGAACACCTTTGTTGGGATGATGTTCCCCTCCTCGTCCTGGGCCTCTTTCCGGGTGAAGGAGACCGGGGTGTTCCACAGGGCGTTCAGCACCAGACCGGCCTGCTGTTCCAGGGACAGATGCTTCACCATGTCCGCAGCGCGGACCTCGTCGGAATTGCGCCAGTCCTCATAAGGGGAGAGAACGCCGTCGTTGTCCATGTCCTTGAAATACAGGCCGTCCTGCACGATCACGCCGCAGGTGGTGACGCCGATGTCGGGGCCGTTTTCGTTGTGGAAAACCACCGGTTCCAGATAGACATCGGTGATGTTGTCGCCCTCCTCCAGCACGTATGGAGCGGGGATGTAACCGTCCTTCACAGAGGGGTCGATGGTGATGGGATTCTTTTTCATAGGTTCACTCCTTGTAGTCATGGTTTGGTGGTTATTTTCTAACGATGTCAGGACATACGGAAACAAGCCGCAAAATCGGCTATGGCAGATGGCGTGAAACGTGTCTCGCAACTATGCGGTATTGCCTTAGCGTCCTTTCCTATTGTTATACTATGTTTTTTCCAAAAATACAAGTGTGAAATGCGGGAAAATTGTATTATTCCGACAAGACACAACCGGTTTCCGATGCAAAAACGCTTTTCCGTCGCCGCTGGGAAGAAGCGGCCCAGGTGCGAACGAAAAGAACAGGATTTTCACGATAAACCGTGCGAAAATCCTGCTTTTATTCAATCTATCTTCGACTTACTGTTTGCGCGTCAGATGGTTCCCCCATACAGCCAGTTCCGTCAGGATGGGCTTCAAGGCGCGGACTGCATCGGTGATTTCATACTCCACCCGAATGGGAACCTCCATATACTCTGTCCGCTTCACCAGCCCGTCCTCCTCCAGTTTCTTCAGGGACTTGGCAAGCATCGTGTTGGAAATACCATTCATTTTTCGTTTCAGGTCATTATAACGAGTTGAGCCGTCCTGGGACAGGGAACACAGAATAGACATCTTCCATCTCCCACCGATTGCACTCATGGCTCGCTGCAAAGGACAAGCTGTCGTACACGGGCAAATATGTTCGTTCGCCATTTCAATTCCTCCCACTCAATACGTTTTTTCTTACCTGCTCCACAAAAACTGCGTAGTTGACTTGAACAGATTTCATGACTATAATCACATTATAGTAGGTAGCAAATTAAGAGCAAAGCAATTTTTCGGAGTTAAAAAGGAGCGGGTCATCTTTTCTGCAAAACAAGAGGAACGATCATGGACAGAACCAACACGGCTGTGCGTTACTTTCCCAAATCGGGAAACACGAAAAAGCTGGCGGATGTGATCGCGGAGACGGCGGACTGTGCAGCAGTGCAGATTCCAGCACCAATCGACAACAAGGCGGACATTCTGTTTCTGGGCGCGTCCGTTTACTGTGGTGGTATCAGCGCAGAGGGGAAAGAAGATATCCAGACACTGGATAAAAGCAAAATTGGAAAGGTCGTGGTTTTCTCTACCTCTGCCCTTGCAGAGCGGGCGTTCCCGCAATTACAGAAGAGGCTGGAGGGCAGAGGTATTCCAGTCGAGAGCAGAAATTTCTACTGCCGTGGAACGTTTGCAGCCCTCCACAGGGGACGACCGAATCAGGATGATTTGAACGCCGCAAAGAAATTCACGGCGGAAATAATAGAAAGGAAGTAACACCTTATGGCGGAGAATGAATTTAACCTGGGGGAATACCTGACGGGTGGCGTTGAAAAAATCGTCAAGGGCGCGGTCAGAGCGAGATTAAAAGACCCGATGGAAAGAGTTTTCATGGAGGGGTATGCTCTGTCAAGCCGGGAAGCCTCTAAAAGACGTGCTGAGTTGGAAGAACAGGGAGAGCATATCCCGCCTTTTTTGATTGCCAGCATTACCAGCAGTTGCAATTTGCACTGTGCGGGATGCTATGCAAGGGAGAACCACATCTGTTCGGACGGGAAAGCGTTCGCTCGGCTTTCCGCAGAGGAGTGGGAGGCCATCTTTCGGGAAGCAAAAGAACTGGGGATCGGCTTCATTCTTTTGGCAGGCGGAGAACCCATGATGCGCCGGGACGTTCTACAAAAAGCGGCGGAGATTCCAGAGATTTTGTTCCCTGTTTTCACCAATGGAACTCTGATGACCGACAGCTATCTCCAACTGTTCGATCAGTCCAGGAATTTGGTCCCAATTTTCAGCATTGAAGGCGATGAGAAGAAAACCAATGAGCGCCGGGGAACCGGGATTTATCAGAGCCTGATTCGGGCGATGGACAAAACCAGAGAAAATCATCTGATTTTCGGCGCATCCGTCACAGTGACCACGTCCAACCTGAACGAAGTCGTTTCGGAAGAATTTCTCTCCGTTTTGCAGGAGCGCGGCTGTAAGGTCGTGATTTATGTGGAATTTGTACCCGTTACGTCGGACAGTACCGAACTGGCTCCCCAGGATGCAGAGCGGGAATTTTTGAAAGAGAAACTCGCTGAATTGCGGGAGAAGTACCCGGAAATGTTGTTTGTTTCCTTCCCTGGGGATGAGAAAAGCTCTGGTGGCTGCCTGGCCGCGGGGCGTGGCTTCTTCCACATCAATCCGCATGGCGGCGCGGAACCCTGTCCCTTCTCCCCCTATTCCGACATCAATGTTCGGGATACATCTGTCAGAGAGGCACTACATTCCAGGCTTTTCACCGCTTTGCAGGATGGGGATGTATTGATGGAGGATCATGCGGGAGGCTGTGTCTTATTTGAACGGAAGGACCGTGTGGAAGCGCTCCTGTCTGCTGAATAATACAGGAAACAGCTTATATTCTATCGTTTGATACTTTTTACATAGCTCACACGACTTAAACCTTCGTGTGAGCTTATTTTTTGTGTTGGAGGTGAAAAGTGTGGAACATGGTTCACGGTATGGCCCGCTCATTGAGCGGCATTCGGACGGGACGTTATACCGAATGTCCCCCAGCCAGCAGAAGCAAGCGGTAAAGCTCATCAAGAGGTATTGTTGCAACTGCGACAAGCTAGGGAGTGGTTATAAACCCGCCCCCGCGAGGGGGCGACTCAACCGCCGCTTGCCAACCGTGGCAGATAGTGGCATTTCAATCCACGCTCCCCGTAAGGGGAGCGACGTGGGCAATCCAGCGGGCGTAAGTCTGCAACTGGTTTTCAATCCACGCTCCCCGTGAGGGGAGCGACCCCACCTCGGAGGAAGAGGAAGAACCGGCGCAGGAATTTCAATCCACGCTCCCCGTGAGGGGAGCGACCGCAGCCAAAGACACCGTGAAGTTGGCGAACCTATTTCAATCCACGCTCCCCGTGAGGGGAGCGACTTCAAATGGAGAAATCACCGGAGCTGCCTTTGTGATTTCAATCCACGCTCCCCGTGAGGGGAGCGACCGGCGTTTTACCGCCGAATGTAAATCTATACGGATTTCAATCCACGCTCCCCGTGAGGGGAGCGACTGGCACGCTTGGCACCGTCGTTGGTAGTGGCGAGGTATTTCAATCCACGCTCCCCGTGAGGGGAGCGACTCTGTCTGCGG
>JAJPXR010000005.1 GCA_021205375.1 Clostridiales bacterium
ATGAATTTGGGGCCAGGTGCTTTACCTGACCCCAACATTTATTATAGAACCAAACAAAAGAAGAGGCAGGAAAGCACACGGCTTCCTTGCCTCTTCATTCTATCCTCTATTGTACCTGTTCAGAACGGCCCCGTCAACTTCGACTTTACCCAAATTTCACAGAAAAAACAGCGGGGTTTCCAGATGTTTTTACAAATTGGTCATAATTCCACAAATCTTCGCCTTACTGTTCCAAACTGTCCCTTGAAATCTCCATCTCGTCCAGGGAGAACTGCCCTGGCCCCGGCAGGTTCATCCGGCGCTTGCGCTCGCTGGAGTAGGTCAGCTTGGCGTGGATGCGCTCCACGTCCCGGTTTTCCACGGCCACCCGGTAGGCGTGGAGGTTGTCCTCCATCCGCCGCAGCACCTCGGAGAGGGCGGGGGCGTTCATGGTGAACAGCTCGGTCCACATGTCCACGTCCAGCGCCGCCACGCGGGTCACGTCCCGGAAGCTGCCTCCCTCGAAGCCCCGGCACTGGAACAGGTCCACGTCGTCGCAGACGGCGGCGGCGACCACGTGCATCAACTGACTGGTGTAGGCGATGATGCTGTCGTGCTTCTCCGGGGTGGTGGTGATGATGTCCTTGCAGCCCAGGTACTTGGCCATCCGGCGCACCAGGGCGATGTGCTCCGGCGTGCTGGTGGCCCTGGGGGTCATAATGAAGTGGGCGTCCCGGAACATGGTGGGGAAGGCGTGCTCGATGCCGGAAAACTCCGTCCCCGCCATGGGGTGACAGCCGATGAAGTCCACCGTCTCCGGCAGGACCTCGGCCCCCTTCATAATGGCGGTTTTGATGCCGCACACGTCCACCACCAGACTGCCCGGCTGGAACAGGTCCCGGTTGCGCTTCATATAGTCCACGATCTGCCGGGGGTCCATGCACAAAACGGTCATATCCGCCTGGGGCAGAGCCTCCGCCGGGTCCAGGGTGACGGTGTCCACTACGTCGTGGGACAGGGCGTAATCCGCCGTGGCCTGGCGGCGCACCACCCCCAGGCGCTGGCAGTCCTCAAAGCCCTTCAGGGCCATGGCCAGGGAGCCGCCGATCAGTCCCAGGCCCACAAAGGCGATTTTTTTCATGGCAGAAACTCTCTCCTGTTTGTAGTCGTTAGTTGCTAGTGGTTAGTGATTAGAAAAGGACAAGCACTATCCCCCTTGCCTCCCCTGAAAGGGCAGGGAGGGGCGAAGCCCCGGAAGTGCCGCTTGACGGCAGAGGAGGGCCGCCGCCTTTAGGCGGTGGCGGAGGGGTTTTCAGTGCATGGCTGGGTAAAAGCGACAATCAAATCGTATTCTTATTGTATAGGCAAGCCCCGTTTTTGTCAACGAGACCTTTACACTTTACCGCTTTTTGCCGCTAAAGTCAAGGCAACAGTTTGTTGCCCAAATTCCTGAGTTTTGTCAATGTGTAGCACCCCATTCCCATGTTTTTTGTAAAATCGGCGGAAATGTCCCCTGTTTTTGAAACAAAACGCTTGACAAAACCGCCGCTCGCTGATATGATTATAAGCACGTTCAAACGCAGCGACTGGGAAAGTCAGACCTGCACCGCGGCACAGAGAGAGCGCGTTTTGCTGCAAGCGCTTCCAAGGTCCCGTCTGGAAGTCACCCACGAGCGGCCCCGCCCAACCGCCGGTCATCCGGCCCAGTAAGTGAGGACGGTCCCCCTCCGTTACAAGGGAACGAGTGCATGGGAGTGCTCTGGAAGTGCAGTTTCATGAATTTAGGTGGTACCACGGAGTTTCAGCTTCGTCCTATGGCGGGACGGGGCTTTTTTCCTGCCCTTTCCCGCAACTGAACCCCCTCCGGCGCGCAAAGGCTTTCCTCCCACGCCGGAACCGGCGGAGGACAGAGCCTTTGCCCTGCCGCCGCCTGCAACATACTACATACGTTTGGAGGTAACCCATCTATGAAAATGACAGCATCTCAGGTCGTGATGGAGTGTCTGCTGGAGCAAGGCGTTGATACTGTCTTCGGCTACCCGGGCGGCACCATTCTCAACATCTACGACGAATTTGAGCTGCACGGCTACAGCAAAAAGATCCGCCACATCCTGACCGCCCACGAGCAGGGCGCGTCCCATGCGGCGGACGGCTACGCCCGCAGCACCGGCAAGGTGGGCGTCTGCTTCGCCACCTCCGGCCCCGGCGCCACCAACCTGACCACCGGCATCGCCACCGCCTATATGGACTCCTCCCCCGTGGTGTTCATCACCGTCAACGTGGGCGAGAACCTGATCGGCAAGGACTCCTTCCAGGAGGTGGACATCACCGGCATCACCATGCCCATCACAAAATGCAATTATCTGGTACGCGACGCCAATGAACTGGCGGACATCATTCGTGAGGCGTTCGCCATCGCCCGCAGCGGGCGGCCTGGCCCGGTTCTCATTGACATTTTGAAGAATGTCACCTATGATATGGTTGAGTACACCCCGCTGCCCCTGTCTGAGCACCACCGCCACGGCAAGCTGGGCCGCCTGATGGCCCGGGAGAGCCACGACCTGACCGTCGCGGAGCCGGATCACGACGACGTGAACATGCTGGTGGAGCTGCTGAAGGACTGCAAACGCCCCCTGGTGCTGGTGGGCGGCGGTGTCATCCGCAGCAAGGGCGCGGTGCCGGAGTTCCGCAAGTTCATCGAGAAGCTGGGCGCGCCGGTGGCCTCCACCGTCATGGGCGGCGGCGCGTGTCCGGGGGACCACCCCCTGTTCACCGGCATGATCGGTATGCACGGTACCCACGCCTCCAACATCGCCAGCCATGACTGCGATATGCTCATCGCCATTGGCTGCCGGTTCTCTGACCGGGTCACCTGCGACGTGAACACCTTTGCCCCCAACGCCTGCGTGGTGCAGATCGACATCGACCGGGCAGAGATCGACAAGAACGTGCTCACCAGCCACCACATCATCGGCGACGCCCGCCGGGTGCTGGAGCTGCTGAACGAGCGCATCATGCTCCAGGAGTACGACTTCTCCGCCTGGCGGAAGGCCATTCTCTCCCTGAAGGAGCCGCCGCTGGAGCACAGCGACGACAAGCTGCTGCCCCACGAGATCCTGGAGAGCGTGGCGAAGCTGGCCGGCAAGGACGTTATCATCGCCACCGACGTGGGCCAGCATCAGATGTGGGCCTGCCAGTATTTCCACTTCAACCGGCCCGGCCAGTTGCTGACCTCCGGCGGCTTCGGCACCATGGGCTTCGGCTACGGCGCTGCCTTCGGCGCCAAGCTGGGCAACCCCGACCAGGTGGTGGTTCACTGCACTGGCGACGGCTGTTTCCGCATGAACTGCCACGAGATGGCCACCGTCCAGCACTATGACATCCCCGTTATCACCATCATCTTCGACAACCACACCCTGGGCATGGTCCGCCAGTGGCAGACCCTGATTTACGGCCAGCGCTACAGCCAGACCACTCTGGACCGCGGCCCCGACTTCGTCAAGCTGGCGGAAGCCTACGGCATCCCCGGCTACCGGGTCACCAACGTGACTGAGTTCGAGGAGGCGTTCCAGAAGGCGCTGGACTCCGGCCATGCCGCCGTCATCGACGCCATGTTGGACATCGACGAGATGGTCCACCCCATGGTGGGCGGCACCAGCCCCGTGACCAATTTCCTGTTGGATTAAGGAGGGAACTTTCATGCCGAATACTACCACTCACCCCACCCGGCAAACCCTTTCCGTGCTGGTGGACAACTACGCCGGCGTGCTCAGCCAGGTCTCCCGCCTGTTCTCCAGGAAAGGCTATAACATCGAGTCCCTGGCTGTGGGGACCACCGACAGCCCCGACGTTTCCCGCATCACCATCGAGGTCATTGCGGACGAGCTGCAAACCAAGCAGATCATGAACCAGCTCTCCAAGCTGTTCCCCGTCCGTTCTGTCAAGCGGCTGGAGCCCGCGCACTCCATCCGCCGGGAGCTTCTGCTCATCAAGGTCAAGGCAGAGACCCGCGAAATTCGCAACGAGGTCATCCAAATTGCGAATATCTTCCGCGCTTCCATCATCGACGTCTCTCTTGGGTCCATCACCATGGCGATCATCGGCACCGAGTCGAAAGACAGCGCCATCGAGGGCCTGCTCCAGGAATTTGGTATCCTGGAACTGGTCCGCACCGGCATGGTGGCCCTGGAGAGAGGGCAATATACTCTTAACGACGAAACAAAGGTAAAAGGAGAATTTGATTATGGCAAACTCATGTTATGACATGAACGCGAAAATGTACTACGCTTCTGACTGCGACCTGTCCTATCTGGACGGCAAGGTCATCGCCGTGGTGGGCTACGGCTCCCAGGGCCACGCCCACGCCCAGAACCTGCGGGATTCCGGCTGCAACGTCATCATCGGCCTGCGCCACGGCAAGAGCTGGGACAAGGCCACCCAGGACGGCTTCGAGGTCTACACCGTGGCTGAGGCTTCCAAGAAGGCCGACATCATCGTGATGCTGGTCAACGACGAGCGTGCCGCCCAGATCTACGCCGAGTCCGTCAAGGACAACCTGGAGCCGGGCAACGCCATCGCCTTCGCCCACGGCTTCAACATCCGCTATAAGCAGATCGTTCCCCCCGCAGATGTGGACGTGTTCATGGCTGCCCCCAAGGGCCCCGGCCACACCGTCCGCGGCACCTATGTGGAGGGCAAGGGCGTGCCCTGCCTGATCGCTGTGGAGCAGGACGCCACCGGCCACTGCCGTGACATCGCCCTGGCCTATATCGCCGGTATCGGCGGCGCCCGTGCCGGTATCATGGAGACCACCATGGACATCGAAACCGAGACCGACCTGTTCGGTGAGCAGACCGTCCTTTGCGGCGGCGTGGTGGACCTGATGCAGTGCGGCTTCGAGACCCTGTGCGAGGCCGGTTATGCCCCTGAGAACGCCTACTTCGAGTGTATGCACGAGATGAAACTCATCATCGACCTGGTGAACAAGGCCGGTGTGGCGGGCATGAACTACTCCATCTCCGACACCGCCGAGTATGGCGAGTATGTCTCCGGCCCCCGCGTCATTCCTCACGAGCAGACCAAGGCCAATATGCGGGCTGTCCTCTCCGACATCCAGGACGGCACCTTCGCCGGCAAGTGGATCGCCGAGAACAAGAACGGCCGCACCTTCTTCAACTCCAAGCGCGCCGCTCTGGCCAAGCATCCCATGGAGACCGTTGGCAAGGCCCTGCGGGACAATATGCTGTGGAAGGACGAGGCTGCCTCCAGCGATTCCTCTCTGGACGCCGCTTCCAAGTAATCAACGCTGCATTCTCAGGCAAGGGGGCAGGCAGATTCTGCCTGCCCCTGTTTTTATAGATACCTGAATGGTAAGGAGGAACCCCCTATGGCATTAAAATCCGCCAACGTGACCCAGGGCGTGGACCGCGCCCCCAACCGCTCCCTGTTTGCGGCCCTGGGCCTGACAGAGGAGGAGATGAACCGCCCGCTGGTGGGCGTGGTCTGCTCCCAAAATGAAATCGTCCCCGGCCACATGAACCTGGACAAAATCGCCGAAGCGGTGAAGGCGGGCGTCCGTCTGGCAGGCGGCACCCCTATTGAGTTCCCGGCCATCGCCGTCTGTGACGGCATCGCCATGGGCCATGTGGGCATGAAGTACTCCCTGGTGACCCGGGATTTGATTGCCGACTCCACCGAGTGCATGGCCATCGCCCACCAGTTCGACGCCCTGGTGATGATTCCCAACTGCGACAAGAACGTGCCCGGCCTGCTGATGGCCGCCGCCCGCATCAACGTGCCCACCATCTTCGTCTCCGGCGGCCCCATGTTGGCAGGCCATCTGGAGAACGGCAAGCGCACTTGCCTCAGCGATATGTTCGAGGCGGTGGGAGCCTACCACGCCGGTACCCTGGATGAGGCCGGGGTGGAGGAGTATGTGATGAACTGCTGCCCCTCCTGCGGCTCCTGCTCCGGGATGTACACCGCCAACTCCATGAACTGCCTGACCGAGGCCATCGGCATGGGCCTCCGGGGCAACGGCACCATCCCCGCCCCCTACTCCGCCCGCATCCGCCTGGCCAAAGAGGCCGGTATGCAGGTGATGGAGCTGCTGCGGCAGAACATCCGTCCCCGGGACATCATGACTGCCGACGCCTTCAACAACGCCGAAATCGTGGATATGGCCCTGGGCTGCTCCACCAACACCATGCTGCACCTGCCCGCCATCGCCCATGAGTGCGGCATTGACATCGACCTGCACCACGTCAACGAGTTCAATGCCAAGACTCCCAACCTGTGCCACCTGGCCCCGGCAGGCCCCACCTTCATGGAGGATTTGGAGCGGGCCGGCGGCGTGTACGCCGTGATGAAGGAGCTGGCGGACGCCGGGCTCATCAAGACCGACCTGCTGACCTGCACCGGCAAGACGGTGGGGGAGAACATCGCCGACGCGGTGAACCTGGACCCGGAGATTATCCGACCCATCGACAACCCCTATCTCTCCACCGGCGGCATTGCCGTCCTGTTCGGCAATCTGGCGGAGAAGGGCTGCGTGGTGAAGCAGTCCGCCGTGGCCCCGGAGATGATGCGCCATTCCGGCCCCGCCCGTGTCTTTAACAGTGAGGAGGAGGCCATTCAGGTGATTTACGCCGGCGGCATCCACCCCGGCGACGTGGTGGTCATCCGCTACGAAGGCCCCAAGGGCGGCCCCGGTATGCGGGAAATGCTCAACCCCACCTCCGCTATCTGCGGCATGGGCCTGGGCGAGTCCGTGGCCCTCATCACCGACGGGCGCTTCTCCGGCGCAACCCGCGGCGCGTCCATTGGACACGTCTCTCCCGAAGCTGCCGCAGGCGGCATGATCGGCCTGGTGGAGGAGGGCGACATCATCTCCATCGACATCCCCGCCCACACCATCTCTCTGGACGTGCCCGACGACGTGCTGGCCGCCCGGAAAGCCGCCTGGGTCTGCCCGGAGCCGAAGGTCAAAACCGGCTACCTGGCCCGGTACGCCTCCCTGGTCACCTCCGCCGACAAGGGCGCGGTGCTGCGGATGCTGTGATAGCTGTTAGCCAGTTGAAGATTGTTCCATATTTTACACAGCAAAGCAGATGCTTCTCATAGAGATTTGCCAATCTGTAACTGACCACCCCTCTTGCCGCCCCTGAAAGGGGAGGAGGGCCGCCGCCTTTAGGCGGTGGTGGAGGGGTTTTCAGCACAAGGCTGAGTAAAAGGAATAGTCAAATTTATCATTTATAAATGTACAGCGGCCTGCTCCTCGGAAGGGGAACAGGCCGCATTTTGTGTGTTGTTAAGATGTTTAAAGACCGGACAGGAACCCTTTGGCCAGTTCCAGCAGTGTTGGCAGGTGTGGAGCCACTGCCGATGCCACGGTAGCCAGGTTGGAGCTGTCGCTGAGCAAGTCCCGTGTCACTTCCAAAGGGTTCTTCTTTTGGGGAGCGGGCTCCACCTCTGCCACCAGCTTCTGCACCGGCTGTTCCCGGCTCTCCCGCAGAATCTCCAACAGCGCGTCCGTGAACTGCGCTGTCACACGCTCCTGGTGGTCAAGGACCTGCTGCAAAAGCTCCTTTGCGTCCTCTGTGGTGTAGTTGTTGACGGTGGAGCCAAAGTTTTGGCCTCCGTGTAAACCTCCACTAAAATAGTTGTTTATATATGTATCACCGCCTGACATATTTTTCTCCGACATAGGCCTATTCTCCTCCTTCGCTTTTTCCTTTTCTTTATCCACCTTATCCATATCAAAAGCAGCGCCTAAAATGTCGTTGACCCGGTACTCTTCCAACTCGCCGTCATCCATGGCGTACAGGGTGGGGATGTTTCGCTCCACCGCTTTCAACAACGCCGCCACTGGGAAGTGGGCAGTTTGCTGGTTTTTCTTCATGACAATGACATCTTCCGCTTCCAGATTCAGGTCTTTGTTGATTCGTTCCAGCTCGCTTCGCAGGTCATCTAAAAGCTCCCAGGGCTTTTTGTCCTCTTTCGCGTAGACGTTGATTTCCAGGGTGGAATCCTCCTCCCGCAGGTAAATGACCGCGTGATACCGGTCCTTATCATTGGAAAGCTCCATCCCGCCGCTCCACGCCTGCTCCAGCTTGAGCTTGTCCTTGCCGTAAATCATCAACCGGTGGAGGACGCTGTCCGGCAGATACTTGTATCGCATCTCATAGGTCACATGGCTGTCCCAGCCCTCGGTCTGGGGCGTTTTTTTCCATTTATCAGGGCAGAGGGCGGGGATGAACTCGGTTTCCTTATCCTCCTCCTGATAGGAGAGTCGGAATTTCCGCATGACGTTCAGGATGTAACCGCACTCCTGCTCTGTATACCGCATCTCCGGTGCAGTCCCGCCGCCCTGTTCCAGGAGGAGATGGACAAGTTCGAGGCTGATGGTGCAGTCTTTGGTCGTTCTCCGTTCGGTTTTGCCGTTATGGTTTCCTTTGTTGATGATGAGATAGACCGCGTTGACCAGCCACTTGGGGTCCAGCACCTGGTAATCCTCCAGCTCCTGGCCGCTGGTTTTATCGGTGTGGTAGCTGAAACAAATCCCCAAGTCGTTGAACCACTCCAGCAGCCAGCCGCAGATTTGCGGGTCGGTCTCGCCGTTTTTTGCACAAATCGAAAGGTAGTCCGCCTTGCTGATGTAACGGTCTTTTTCCGCCCACTTCGACAGGTCGGCGCGGATGGCTTCCCAGCGTTTGGGAAATTCTGTTCCGCAGCTATCCAATCGGTTGGCCTGCTCCGCGATGGCCTTGGTCAGGCGGTTGAAGTGGTCCTTGTCGGAGCCTTTAGCGGAATAGACGATAGGTTCTTGTGTGATGACGTTGGGGAACTCCTGCGCCAGTAACTCGTTGTTGATACCGTCGATTCCCTTATCGGTGTCCCACAGGTTTACCGCCAGAATGACGGGGCAGTCCTTGGCAAAGCTGTTGATGGTTTTCAGCCAGTATCTGGCCCGCTGGGTGCGGTTGCCGAACCGGTTGCTGACCATGACCACATAGCAGGTGCGGTCGGTCAGAAAACACCGGTGCATGGCGTGCATGATTTCCTGTCCGCCGAAGTCCCAGATACGGAGTTCAACGGGGCGGTCTTTGTAGGTGGTGGTATAAGAGGTGATGTCGATGCCCGGCGTCCGTTCAGTGGGGTAGTCGCCCGGCTCGCCGCCGTTCAGCAGACGTTTGATGGTGCGGCTTTTGCCCACACCGCCGTCTCCCAGAAAGATAACTTTGGCGTCGTTGATAGTGGTTTTGGGTGCGTCATAATAGGCTTGAATCAGTTCGCGGGGCTGGTGGAACAGGCTGACGGGCTGGGTGGCGAGGGTGGTTTGGTAGAGGCTGATTCCGTCTCTGGGGTACTTATCAAAGGTAAATCCCAGACCAAGGTCGAAAATGCTTCTTGGAATTTCCTGTAAGTGCACCTTCGAAAGGCCTAAAAGGCGCAAATTAGTCAAGTTTCCGATGAAATCCGGCAGGGTGCTGATTTGTGTACCGGAAAGGTCAAGCTCCTGCAAATTGGACAAGTTGCCGATGGATTCTGGCAGAGCGCTGATTTGTGTGTGGGAAAGGCTTATTTCCTGCAAATTGGTCAGATTGCCGATGAAGTCCGGCAGGGTGCTGATTTGCGTATTGGACAGATTAAGCTCTTGTAAATTGGATAGTTTTTCAATGGGCTCCGGCAGGGTACTGATTTGTGTATTGGAAAGGTCAAGCTCCTGCAAATTGGACAGATTGCCGATAAATTCCGGCAGGGCATTGATTTGTGCACCGAGAAGGGTCAGCGACTGCAAATTGGGCAAGTTGCCGATAGACTCTGGCAGGGCGGTGATTTGTGTGAAAAAAAGGTACAGCTCCTGTAAATTGGTCA
>JAJPXR010000175.1 GCA_021205375.1 Clostridiales bacterium
CCCAAGGAGGCCAGCATCGAGGACTTCAAGACCCTGTTCCGCAAGCTGATGTAAAGTAAATTGCCTATTTCAACCGAGGCCGGAGGGTCGCTGACAGCGGCGCTCCGGCCTCTTCTAAGTTGAAGCGCCTGAAATCAATGGGAGGGTTGAGGCTGCCTTGGCAAAAAAGTCCGGCAGGACACCGCAGAAAAGCGTGGCGACCTGCCGGTTTTTTGTGTTCAAAGGGCGTCAGTTCAAATTCCGTCCCAATGCCTCAGCTTCTTGTAACTTTTCCCTGGTGACGCCACCGGCCACCGTGATAACACCCATGTCCTGTAATCCCAGGTAGTCCAGGAAGTCACCCTCGTAGGAAAAGGCGGCGCCTTTGTACATATCAGCATCACCGGAGCACAACAGCATAGCGACCTTCCGGAGCTTTGGGGGCCTGACGGGATAGGCCGCCGAGTAGAAGCGGTCAATGGCGCATTTCAACTGCCCGGAAATGCCGTGGTAATAGATGGGGGATGCAATGACCAGCATTTCCGCCTCTTTCAGAAGGTCGTAAACCTCCTGCATATCATCCTTCTGGATGCACGTTCCGTTGCCTTTTGTATGGCAGTATTCGCAGGCGAGACAGCCGTGGATGTTTTTCTTGCAGATATCCACCACATCGACCTGGTGGCCGGACTGAACTGCACCCGCCGCAAAAGCGTCGATCATCTGTCTGGTGTTGCCCCTGGGCCGGGGGCTGCCGTTGAGGACAAGAATGTTCATTTTGACATCTGCCTCCGCTCAGTTCAGATAGGTTCCGAAGAAGGTTTCCAGCTTGTCAAAGGGAATGATATCCACCTGGTCGTAAAGGTCGGTGTGGACCGCGCCGGGAATGATCATCAGCTCCTTGTTGTCACCGGTGAGCTTTGCAAAAGCGTCCCGGCTGAAATAGCAGGAGTGCGCCTTTTCCCCGTGAATGATGAGGACGGCATTCCGGATTTCCTGGCTGTATTGCAAGATGGGCATGTTCAGGA
Organism: Clostridiales bacterium; assembly: GCA_021205375.1. Taxonomy (GTDB): domain Bacteria; phylum Bacillota; class Clostridia; order Oscillospirales; family Oscillospiraceae; genus Onthomonas. Next base: position 1,005 of record JAJPXR010000175.1, read on the forward strand.
AGGATTGGCAGCCCGTCACGTTCCAACCGCCGTTGGAGTTCAGACTGCGGGGATGATAGCCACGCTGGGTCTTGTAGTAGTCGTAATAGTCCTTCACGAAGAAGGGCGCGTCCTCCGGCAGGGGGTCCACCACGCCGCCGCCCAGGGCATAGGTGCCGCTCTTGTAGTCGGCAATGCGCTGAGCGCAGAGGGCCTTGCGCTTTTCGTAGCGGGCCTCCTCGCTGTCCTCGCTGTCGAAGTAGCCGTTTGCGTTCACGCGGGTCATGTCGTACATGGTGGAGGCCACCGTAGCCTTGATGCGGGTGTCCAGCGCCGCCGCGTTCAGGGCCATTCCGCCCCAGCCGCAGATGCCGATGATGCCGATTTTCTCCGGGTCCACGTTGTCCTGCACGGAGAGGAAATCCACCGCCGCCATGAAGTCCTCGGTGTTGATGTCGGGAGAGGCCACATAACGGGGCTGTCCGCCGCTCTCGCCGGTGTAGGAGGGGTCAAAGGCGATGGTCAAAAAGCCCCGCTCCGCCATAGTCTGGGCGTACAGGCCGGAAGCCTGCTCTTTTACCGCACCGAAGGGGCCGCAGACTGCGATGGCCGGGAGTTGTCCCTCTGCGCCCTTTGGTGCGTAGAGGTCGGCGGCCAGGGTGATGCCATACCGGTTGTGGAAGGTCACCTTTCTGTGGTCTACTTTGTCGCTCTTGGGAAAAGTCTTGTCCCACTCTGCGGTCAGATTCAATTTTTCTTCCATGATAACTGCCTCGCTTTCTAAAATTTTTATCCATATAAGGTGTCAATCCAGCAAAAATGTGACGGTCACGTTGCCGCCGCCCATCCGGTCAGCATGGTCATCACGCAGAGGAAAAGAAGTAATAGCATTGATCGGTTCATGCTATCCCACCCTTTTTGCTGAGCTGATGTACCAGGTAGTCCAGACAGTCCAGCTTTTTCTGTTCGGCATGGATATTGGACAGCAGATCCCGGCGGCTGCATTGCAAGAGGAGTAAGAGTTCTCTTTTGCGTCCCTCTTGTTTCAGCAGGACGCAACGGGAGACCATTTCCTCCCCGAAGCCGATGTCGATGAGATTTTGATAGAAGCGCTGTGCTTCATTGTTGGCCTCTGGCATGGCGAACCACCTCCTGCTGTCTCTATTTTATATCGAGGAAGAAGGAATGGCAAATACTTTGTTTCTATTTCTGGATATTCTCAAAGAGAATATCTGGACACGCGATACTCCATCCTAAACGGAAAACGGAGGAAGGATACAACGCAAATCCTTCGTTGGGGATGGCGACGTTCCTTCAGAAAATTTCGAAATGCCATCTATCCAACGAAAGCAGACTGATGCAGAATGGGCGTGTCAGAGGGACAAGGGCGATACCGACATAAACGGTATCGCCCTCTTTTATCGCTGTCCCATATAATCTTCCAGCTTTTTCAACGCCTTTTTTTCGATCCTGGATACATAGCTCCTGCTGATGCCGCACTTCTCCGCTACCACCCGCTGGGTCTCCGGAGGCCGACCGTCCAGCCCATACCGCTTGATGATGACCAACTGCTCTCGTCCCTCCAGGCACTGGTACACCGCCTTGCGCACCTTTTCGCAGGAATCACGGGTGTTGAGGTCCTCCAGCATGGTGTCCTCTACCCTCAAAACGTCCAGCAGGGAAGGGGAGGAGCCTTCGTCCTCCTGGTCCAGGGCGTCGTTCAGCGAAACCTCTCCGGCAATGCGCCTGCTGCGCCGCAGGTGCATGAGAATTTCGTTCTCGATGCACCGGGCGGCGTAGGTGGCCAGTTTGCTGTTTTTCTCCGGTTTGTAGGTGTTCACCGCCTTGATGAGGCCGATGGTGCCGATGGAGATCAGGTCGTCGGAATCGCCGGTTTGGTTGTAGTATTTTTTGGCGATGTGGGCCACCAGCCGCAGGTTGTGTTCGATGAGGGCGTTCCGGGCCGCTTCCTCTCCCGCCGCCAGGCGTTGAAGGCAATCCTGCTCCTCCTGGGCCGTGAGCGGCTTGGGGAAGGAACTGGAACCGCCCAGGCGAAGGGTCAGGAACTGGCCCTGGAGCAATAACAGAGTGAGAACAGAGAGCATAGGTGTACTCCTTTCTGAGAAGTGCTTCTATCACTCTATGCCTCCACGGTTTGTCTCTATTCGTGCGGCTTTGGGCTGAAAAAAGACGAGAATCCCGAAAAGATTCTCGTCTTTGCGTTTTTTGGTTATCGTTCATAGCGGCAGAACCGGTAGGGGAGACCTGCAACTTCCCGCCAGACCGTGGCCTCGGCCAGTTTCCAACTCTCGTCCAGGGGCGGAAAGAACCGGTCCGCCGGAGGCGTGGCGTCCACCTCGGTCAGATACAGCGCCTGACAGTAAGGCAAAAGCTGCTCATACACCGCCGCGCCGCCGATGACCCACGCCTCGTCCTCAGTCGGCAGCGCCGCCAGCAGCGTTTCCAGGTCGTGAAACACCTCCACGCCGTCCCGCTGAAAGGTCCGATCACGGGTCAGCACCAGGTTCCGGCGGCCCTTGAGGGGCTTTCCTCCCGGCAGGGAGTCCAGCGTTCCCCGGCCCATCACCACGGTTTTCCCCGTGGTCAGCGCCTTGAAACGGCGCATATCCTCCGGGATGGAGAACAGCAGACCGCCCTTCCAGCCAATGCCCCTGTCTCTGGCTACGGCGGCGATCAGGTTCAGCATGATTCCCGCTCCCGCAGGGCGTTCAGCAGCTCTGCCATGGTTCGGTTCAAAACCGGGTGCATAACATCAGGGGCGATCTCCGCCATCGGCTCCAGCACAAAGGCCCGGTTGACCATGTCCGGGTGGGGGACGGTCAAGTCCCGGCTGCGGATGATTTCGCTGTCGTAGAGCAGAATGTCCAGGTCCAGCGTCCGCGGTCCCCAGTGGACTTTGCGCTCCCGTCCGGCCAGTTGCTCCAGCCGGTGCAGCTCGTCCAGCAGCTCCCAGGGGTTCAGCAGGGTGTCAAGCTCCACCGCGCCGTTGAGAAAGTCGTCCTGTTCCACTCCGCCGTAAGGAGCGGTGGAGATGAGGGTGGAGCAGCGGCCCACCCGCATCTGCGGATTCTGGCGCAGCCCATCCAGCGCGCCTTGAATATAGTCCCGCTTGTCTCCCAGGTTGGAGCCGAGGGCCACATACGCCCGGTGCCAGCCCCGGTGGATTTTGACGGAGACCGTGTCGAAGGGCAGGCCGATGGGAGCCTGGGGCTTCTCAAGCTCCAAATCCACGGCAGAGAGCAGGGGGAACTTGCATAAGATGTGCTGGGCGGTGTGTTCTGCCGCCGCCTCCAGCAGCTTCCAGGTGTGCTCCTGCAAAAAGCGGGTGATCTCCTGGCAGACTTCGCCGTAATTGGTCGTTTCTTCCAGCGCATCGGTCAGCCCGGCCCGGCGGGTGTCGGTGTACAGCACGGCGTTGACGATAAAGTGCTGCCCCAGCCGGTTTTCTTCCGGAAAAACCCCGTGGTGGGCGAATACGTCCAGCCCGCGAATGTGAATCTCGTCCATGCCGCACCTCTCAGTAGCCGTGTCGGAGGGCCTCGGTCATGCGGATGGCCCGGACGTTGGCCTCCACGTCGTGGACCCGGACGAACATACAGCCCTTTAACACTGCAAACACCGTGGTGACGAGGGTGCCTTCCAGCCGCTGGGCGGCGGGCAGGTCCAGGGTCAGGCCGATGACCGACTTCCGGCTGGCCCCCAGCAGGACGGGATAGCCCAGCCCTTTCAGTTCCTCCAGCCGGTCGATGGCCTCCAGGTTGTGTTGGTACTCCTTGCCGAAGCCCACGCCGGGGTCCAAAATGATGCGCTCGTCCGGAATACCCGCTTTTTTCGCCAGAGCCAGCGTCTCCGCCATGTCGTTCAGCAGGTCCACCATGAACATCCCGTAGTCGGCTTTCTCCCGGTTGTGCATCAGGCAACAGGGGACTCCCGCCTGAGCAATCACCCCCGCCATGTCCGGGTCATATTTCAGCCCCCAGATGTCGTTGATGAGGTCGGCTCCGGCGTTCAGTCCCGCCAGGGCCACCCGGCTCTTGTAGGTGTCCAGGGAGACGGGGACATCGAAGCGGGCCTTCACCGCCTCAATAACGGGCACCACCCGGTCAATTTCTTCCTGGTCGGGGAGCAGGGTGTAGCCGGGACGGGTGGATTCCCCGCCGATGTCGATGACATCCGCGCCCTGCCGCACCATTTCCTCCACGTGGGCCAGTGCCTGGTCCAGCCGGTTCCAGCGCCCCCCGTCGGAGAAGGAGTCCGGCGTCACGTTCAAAATGCCCATCACATAGGTGTGGCCGCTGGTCTGAAAGTCCCGATCACCAATTTTCATTCCAATGTTTCCTTTCCTTGTTGGCGCTTCACCGTCGGATACCCTTGCTGCGCCGTTCCTCCGGCCAGTTGCACTGTTCCGCCGCCGGACAGCAGAAGCACAGGCGGCTCTCTTTGTCCGCCCGGTACAGCGCGCCCCGCAGCGTCGGCTCCGCGGCGACCTCTGGGCTGCGGTGGCCGGAAATGGCCTGTACGACAGCCTCTCGCTCGGCGGGGGAGAAGCCGCAGTCGGTCAAAATCTGTTCCGCATAGACCGCGCCCGCCCTGTCGTGGGGGACTCCCTGCAGGTACTGGTCGCCCCGGCCAATGTCGTGGAGCAGGGCGGCGGCGTAAATCAGCTCCCGTTCCAGCCCTAAATTTTCCTCCAGGCTGTGGAGGTAGGCCAGCCGGGCCACGGACAGCAGATGTTCCATCCCGTGGCCGCAGAAGATGCGCTCCCGTTCCAGCCGGTCAATTTCCGCCAGCTTGTCCCGAAAAAGGGGATGGCGCAAAATCTGGTTGACCCGTTCCATTTTGCCGCTTCCCCCTTGCCGCGGATGTGTTCTGTGTGATAAAAAGTTCAGCGGAACCGCTTCCCGCCGATATAGACCGCTTCCAGGTTTAAATCCCGGTCCAAAATCAACAAATCGGCCAGCTTGCCGACCTCCAGGCTGCCCAGCCGCGCCGCCGCGCCGACGACTTTCGCCGGGGTGATGGTGGCCGCACGAATCGCCGCCTCCAGCGGCACGCCAAAGAAGACCGCATTTCGCACCGCCTCCAGTACGCTGATGGAGGACCCGGCCAGCGTTCCGTCCGGGCGGGTGGCTTTGCCGTTCTGCTTGAGAACAGGTTCTCCCCCAAGTGTATAGGTCCCGTCCGGCATCCCCGCGCAGCGGAGGGAGTCGCTGACCAGCGCCACCCGGCCTTCAAAAAGCCGGAATACCATCCGCACCACGGCTGGATGAATGTGCAGCCCGTCGCAAATCAGCTCCACCGTAGCGCCGCTGTCAAAGGCGGCTCCTACTTGCCCCGGCTCCCGGTGGCCGAGGGGAGACATGGCGTTAAATAGGTGAGTGGTGTGGGTGGCTCCTGCGGCGTAGGCGGCCATGGCCTGGTCGTAGTCCGCCGCCGTATGGCCCAGGGCCACGGTGCAGACCTGTGCCGCCCGCTCAAGAAACGAAATCGCGCCCGGCTGCTCCCCGGCCACCGTTATCAGCCGAATCTGCCCGCTGGAGACCTCATTGAGATGTCGAAATAATTCCCAGTCCGGCAGCAGAAGGTGCTCCGCCGCGTGAGCGCCCCGCTTGGCGGGGGAGAGAAACGGCCCCTCCAAATGCACGCCCAGGCACCTGGCTCCCGGTGCGGGAGCGCTTTGAAACGTCCTCACGGCGCTGAGCGCCCGTTCCAGGTCCGGAACGGGCAGCGTCATGGTGGTGGGGCACCAGCTTGTCACGCCCTGGGCGGCGTAATAGCGGGAGAGCCGTTCCAGCCCGACGGCGGAGCCGTCGGAGGCGTCCTCGCTCACCGCGCCGTGGGTGTGGATGTCCAAAAAGCCGGGGACAACGTATTTTCCGGCGGCGTCCAGCGCCTCCGGGCCGTCCAACTCGCCTATGGCGGTGACAGTCTCGCCGAAGGCGATGTCCCGGACGGAAAACCTTCCGTCAGCCCCGAAAAGCAGACCGTTTTTGATGAGCATATCTGACACCTTCTCCCAAATGCGCTATTCTCCGTCCAGCGCGGCGAAATAGGCGTCGATGCCGTCGGCAATGCCGGAGGCCAATTTGTCTTGATAGTCCTCGGTGGCCATCAGCGCGTCCTCAGTGGGGTTGGTCATGTACCCCATCTCCACGATCGTCACCGGCACCTGGCACCAGTTGATACCGCTCATGGTGTCCGTCTCCCAGACATATTCTTTGTTCGCGCCGGTGGCGGCCACCAGGCTGTCCAGCACACAGGTGGAGAGCAGCTTGCTCTGGTCGTAGAAGGCGGCGTTGTAGGGGTTGGAAGAGGTCTGGCAGATGGTCATAGCCCCGCTGACGCTGCTGTCGGTGGAGCCATTGGCGTGGATGCGCACGAAGGCGTCCGCTCCCGCCTGATTTGCGATCTCCGCCCGCTCCGCGTTGCTCAGGTCCACATCGTTGGTGGTCCGGGTCATCAACACCTGATACCCCCGGTTTTCCAGTTCCGTCTGGAGTTTTAGCCCCACGGCCAGATTTAACTCGTATTCGGCCCAGCCGCTGACGCACCCGGAGGTGCCGCTGCTGACCTTGGCCTTGGTTTCATTGGCGCCGGGGCCAATTGGCTCCTGCTCACTGTTGCCCTGGGCCTGGTGGCCGGGGTCGATGACCACCAGCTTTTGCTCCGTTGCGGTATCTGGTTCTGATTCCGTTTCCTCCGTGACAGACACCTCTGGCGCAGATTCGGCGGATTCCTCCGCCGGGGCGCTGGCCTCTGCCACGCTCTCTGCTGCGGATTGGGCGGAAGCGTCAGCTTCCGGGCCGGGGTCGGTTTCTACTACTTCCGCAATTGAGCTTTCCGCCGAGACGGAAGCATCTGATACAGCGGAAACGCTCTCCGCTCCGCCGGAGGCGGCGCAGCCGGTCAGCGCCAGCGCCAGCAGGAAGCACAGCAGCCCCGCCCGTTTCATTGCTCCTGCTCCTTGTACCGGCGATAAATGCTCATCAGCCCGTCCAGAATCAGACCGCTGTCCACCACGTCGATGAAATGAGTGTTGGCGGCGATAAGCCGGGCCAGACCGCCGGTGGCGACCACCTTCACGGTGCCCTCCGGCTCGCCCAGCTCCTGCTTGCTCCGGGAGATGAGGTACTCCATGGCCCCGATGTAGCCGCACAGCGCCCCGGCCTGAATCTGCTCCACCGTCTCCATGCCCAGCACGTGGTCGGGTACCGCCAGCTCCACCTGGGGCAGCTTGGCGGTCTTTTGGAACAGGGCGTTGATAGAGATTTGAATGCCCGCCAGAATGGACCCGCCCTGGTAAACGCCATCGTGATCCATCACGTCCACCTTGGTGGCGGTGCCGAAGTCCAGCACGATGAGCGGCGCGCCGTACTTCTCCAGCGCGGCGACGCAGGCCACGCTGCGGTCCGCGCCGTGGTGGTTGGCGTAGTCGGAATTGTTTGCATAGACCAGACCGGGGGACACCTGCTCCCCCACCACGATAGGGATGCGGTGAAAGTACTTGATCATGGCGTTGGAGAGGGTGTGCATCACCGACGGTACCACCGAGCAGATGACCACGTCCTCCACCTGGTCTGCGTCCAATTTGGTGCGCTGGAAGTAGCTCCAAACTTGCAGGCCGATCTCGTCGGAGGTGAAGCTCTCTCCGGTGGTCATGCGGAAGGAGTGGGTCAGCCGCCCACCCTCGTAAATGCCAAAGACCATGTTGGTGTTGCCCACGTCGATTGCCAGCAGCATGGTTATTCCTCCTCCTGCACGGGTTTGATGGAAAAGCTGGCGCAGCCGTCCTGGATGGTCAGCACGCCATAGGTGGGTTCATAGCCCATGCCACAGCTACCAGGGTTGCACAGCCGGACGCCGCCCCGCCGGGCGACCTGGGCCTCGTGGGTGTGGCCGAAGAGTGCCATGGAGACCTTTTCCTGCCGCGCGTGGCAGGCCAGGCTGCCCAAGCCGGATTTCACGCCGTAGTCGTGGCCGTGGCATAGCAGCAGGGGATAGCCCTCAATGGTCAGCTTTTTCTCGTGGGCGGCTTTGGAGTGCCAGTCGCAGTTGCCGGGCACCGTGTCCACCAGCAGGTTGGGGTAGGCCATTTGCAGTTCCTTGGCGTCCCGCAGGTAGTCTCCCAGGTGGAACACCCGGTCAGGTGCTTCCCGTTCCACCACCTCGATCATGTTGGACACATTGCCGTGGGAGTCGGAAAAGACGATAATTTTCAAAGCAGTCACTTCCCGTCTTGGTTTGCATATACTCTGGATAAGGGGTGATTTTCTATGTCTCAAAATTACGATGCTCTCCGCTCTGACGAGGCCGCCGCCCTGCTGGGCGACAGGGAGAAGCTGAAAGCGCTGCTCCAGTCGCCGGAGACAAAGCGGCTGATGGAGCTGCTCCGCAATCAGAACGGGGACAAATTGAAGGACGCGGCGCAGCAGGCCCGACAGGGCGACGCCGCCAGCCTGACCGCCATGATGCAGAAGCTGATGGACACCGGGGAGGGCGCGGCCCTGGTCAGCCAAATCGAGGGGCAGATCCCGAAGAAAAAATAGCGTACATCCGGGCCGAAGGGGGAGGGGAGACCTGTGGACGATTTTGAGGAAAAACTGAACAGCATCCTCTCTTCGCCGGAGGCCATGGGACAGATCATGTCCCTGGCAAGCTCCATCGCGGGCAAGCCGGAAGGGGAGGGGACCACTCCGACCGAGGCGGAGGCGCAGCCGGACAGCTCCCCCGCAGCAGAGGGGGAAACCCCACTGAACCTGCTGCAAAATCTGGACCCCGCCATGGTGCCGCGGATCATGTGCCTCTACCGGGAGTACCCCCGCGGCGGCGACGAAAAG
>JAJPXR010000026.1 GCA_021205375.1 Clostridiales bacterium
CTTCATTTTTTTACCTCCATAAATAAAATGAATTGTGGGTGACAACACCTCGCCTTTCGGCTGCGGCGGTCCACGCGAAGCGTTTCAGCAACGCGGGACGAAAAGCCTGAAACTGGGAGCATATCCCCGAGGGGGATTTCAGGCACTTCCGTCCGGCGGCTGACAAAATCTCCGGCGGAACAACGCAGCGTTCCTTGCGTGGTGTTGTCTGGCGTATTTCTCCGGCGGGAAGGGAACTCCCCGCCGTAAAGAACAGGTTTAGAGGGTTTTCAAAGGGTTTGAGGGTTATTTTGCATACTTTTCCCGAATCTCGCCCAAGAGGGCGGCCCAGGGGGAGTTATTCTTGTAGAACACAGGGGTATCACCCAGCGGCGCGGCGACGGTATGGGTCCCCTTGCCATAGGCTTCGCCGCTCCACAGGTGGAGCCACTCCCCTTCCGGCAGATAGACCTCCCACTCCGTCACGCCGGATTGCCATACCGGGGCCACCAGGATGTCCGGCCCCAGCAGGTACTCGAACTGGTTGGTGTAGCACGCCTCGTCGTCCTCGTTGTGGAGGAACAGCGGCCGCTGAACGGGGAGGCCTTTCCGGGCGTTTTCCGCCACCAGCGCCTTGAGACAGGGGGCCAGGGCGGTGTAGATGTTCACCAGCCGGGCCAACTGCGCCATACAGTCCTCGTCGTCGTAATACTGGAAGTTCTGCTCCGGGCGGTTGCACTCGTGGGTGCGCATGACCGCGGTAAACGCCGCCATCTCCGCCCAGCGGAGGAACAGCTCCTTGGTGCGGACGTTTTCGTACATGGAGGTGTAGCCACCGATGTCGCTGTGGGTCAGGCCGCAGCCGCTCATGCCTGCGCTGAGGGCGGCGCTGATGACGGTGCAGAGGCCGTCGTGGCGGGTGAAGTCCACCGACTGGTCCCCCGCCCATAACAGGGGGCAATACTTCTGGCTGCCAGTCCCGCCGGCCCGCATGAAGTAGACCACCTGCCCCCACTTCCCGGTCTCCACCAAGGCGTCGTGGTTGCACTTGGCCCACAGCACCGGCCAGCGGTTGTGCTCCAGCATGGGGGAATTGCCGCTGGCGAGGCAGATGTCGTCTGTGGGGAGGTACTCCCCGAAGTCGCACATATAGCCGTCCATGCCGATGTCCAGCATGTTCTTTTTGATGACGTTATCTTTGTACCAGGCGTAAGCTTTGGGGTCGGTCAGGTCGATGACGCCGCAGTCGAACTCGCCGAAGTCCACCAGGTAGGTGCTACCGTCGGCGCGTTTGGCGAAAACCCCTGCCCGCTCCGCCTCCGGGAACAGGTCCCCGCCGGTGCAGAGATAGGGGCTGATATAGCCCAGAAAACGGATTCCTCTTTTGTGCAGCGCGGTGATCTGCCCCGGCAGGTCGGGATACAGCGCCGTGTTATAATGCCAGTCCCAGCGAAGCCGCTTGCCGAAGGAGGTGTAGCGCACCCCCGCCCAGTCCTGGCACCACACACCGGAGACGGGGATGCCCGCCGCTAGGCTCCGGTCCACGATGCCGAAGGAACGCACACTGCCTCCCTGTACGCCCACGATGAGGCCGTTGTAGATCCAGTCGGGCAGCTCCGGCTGACGGCCCAGGAAAGCGGTCAACTTCTCCAACAGCGCCGGGAAGGTCTCCGCCGCTTCCATGCGAATGCTGGCCGGGACCTGCCAGAATTGCAGCTCGTGGAAGGTCTCGTTACGGAAATCGAAGTCCGCGTAAGAGGAAGCGTCCGCGTGGAGGTAGTAGTGCCGGGAGGACACGAAGGTGGGCTGGGGATAGTTGGTGTTGTAATAGTCGCCGCCGCCCTTGCAGTCCTGGTCGTACCGCCAGGTCAGGTAGGTGGATTTGTCCCGTCCAACCCCCGGCTCAGAGGTCCACAGGGGAAAGTGACGGCCCCGCAGGTCGAAGTAGGACATCTGCTCGCCGCAGCCGTAACAGTGTTCACCCTTCTCCGCCGGAACGCGGAACCAAAAGCGGTTGATGGCAGGGTTTTTCTGTTCAAAGGTTATGGTAACGCAGTCCCCGTCCTGCCGGACAAGGGCGGTCAATTCATTTTCAAAGTTCAGCAGCAGGCCGTCTTTGGTATCCTCTGCATCGGATATCATCAGGGGTCGGCGCTCGGTGACATAGTCCTCGATGGTGAAGTTGCCCCGGTACATCTCCACTGACTCGCTGCCCTGGCCCACGTAGATCATGGGGCAGGCTTTTGTGGCCGTTAAAAGGTTTTTTTTGCCGTGTTGCAGGGTAAGATCCAGGCCATTGCGAATGAGTTTCATAAGTAAGACCTCTCTTTTCTCTGGGCACGGGTGTGCCTCATTAAGTATTAATAATAAAGCGCTTTGTTTTCTCCCAGCAGACCGGGGAAAGCCCCCTGGCGGATGAGCGGCTCCCGCTCCGGGTGGGCCATGACCCACTTGTTGGTCTGGAGAAGCAAACGGCTCTCCGGGTCGTCAGTGACCGTTTTTTCCGCCAGCGGCGTGTTGGTCCCCCTGGGCAGAATGACGATGGCCTTGAAGCCCTCGTCCGTCACCCGGCAGGGGGACAGGTGCAACGTGGTCTGGTACAGCTCGATGGCAGTCCCCTTCTCCACGAAGAACACCTCGGCGTCCTCCACCCGATAGGTATTGTCCCGGATCAGCCAGGTGTGGCCCAGCACCAGCATCAGGTCAGTGATTGCCACGTTGATCTCGCTGCCCTTGTGGTACTCGAAGCCGTTGTAAGTGGTGTTGCGCCCGTTGCAATATCCCACCTGAATGGGCATTCCACCGTAAAACACCGCTTGCAGCCGACTCACCACAGCATCCTGCTCCATCTCCGGCACCGAGGCCAGGTAGATGTTCCCGTTCTCCGGGATAGGGGTCTGCTGCTCCATATACGTCGTCAGACCGAAAAAATCATAGCCGTCGATCACCCGTCCATAGGTGGCAAAGGCGTTATCCCGCACAGAGCGCACCGGGACATCGTTGACCTGGTTCAGCCGTTCGAGGGTCATATCTGTTCCTCTCCTTTTTGAAATACGATTCCTGGGGAAAAGCGCGAAGAAACAAGTGAGGCCCATACTCTAAGTAATCATTTTAACGCCCATCGTTTCTTTACGCCAATACGGAATAAAAATAGCTCGATATAGCAAAAAACTATGATGGAAAAGGGGCCTACGAGCCACTATTATAATTATTTCATTTAATTAATTAACCTTTTCCAAAAAAAGCACGTTGGTCTTTCCATTTCTGGTGGCAATATGACCAATCGCCCTTGGTTTCTATCCCTTAATATATAGTTATTTTGCACCATTGTCAAGAGAGAATTTGGTTTGAATTGCGTTTCGGACTTTTCACTAAATTCTTTCTATCATTTTTGTGCAAAAGTCCCATAGTGACTAAACCACTTTATACCAGAAAAGGGCAGCGCCACACATTCTGTCTTGCTGCGCTGTGCGGCGCCGCCTCTCCCCTGCTTACAGGCCCATGGCGTCAGACAGATTATCCATCACGTCCGTGACCGCTTTGATGGCCCGGGCTGCGGAGGACCGCTTGAGACCGCGTTTCCGGTGGGTGGGCACCATGGCCCCCATGATCGCGCCTGCGGCGATCCCCATCCCCATTCCACGCAGGAAGTTGGAATTTGTCATTGTTGCACTCACCTCGCTCTGTCAGTCATGCGGCGCATAGCCGCGCAGAGCTAGTATGCGCATCCCGGGAGGGAATTTGCCCGCAGAAGGCTGGTGCTTTCTTCCATCGAAATCCCGGACGGATTTTAGTCAAAACGGATTGCAAAGAGGCCGCCCTTCATGTATAATTAAGAGCAGGAAAGTGAAAAAGCGACGCCGTACAATGGGGTGCGGCGCTATTCTGACAAAGGAAGTGAACGCATGAAACTGCTGATCAAACAGGGCAAAATCGTCGATCCGGTCAGCGGAATTGGCGGGAAAATGGACATCCTCATCGAGGACGGGCGCATTTCCTGCATTGGGAGCCAATTGGAGGACCGTTACGCCCAGGTGGTGGACGCCAGAGGCTTCGCCGTCTGCGCCGGCCTGGTGGATATGCACGTCCACCTGCGGGACCCCGGCCTGACCTATAAAGAGGACATCGTCACCGGGACGGCTGCCGCCGCCCACGGCGGTTTTACCTCCATCGCCTGCATGGCCAACACCAAGCCCGTCGCCGACAACCCGGAGACCATCCGTTACATCCGCGAAAAGGCCCAGCAGGAGGGCAGCGGCGTCCAGGTATGGCCGGTGGGCGCTGTCACCGTGGGCTTGCAGGGGGAAAACCACACTGACTTCAAGGCGCTGAAAGCCGCCGGAGCCGTGGCTCTCTCCGACGACGGCGTGCCGGTGATGGACGCCAACCTGATGCGGGACGCACTGATCATGGCGGGCCGTCAGAAGCTGCCCATCCTCTGCCACGAGGAGGACAGCACCCTGGCCGTCAACTACGCCGTCAACGAAGGCCGGGTCTCCCGGCAACTGGGCATTCATGGCCGACCCGCCATTGCGGAGGAGATCATGATCATGCGGGACGCGATGCTGGCCGAGGAGACGGGACAGCCTGTCCACATCTGCCACATCTCCACCGCCAAGAGCGTGGACATCGTCCGGCGCTACAAGCGCAGAGGAGTGCAGATCACCTGCGAGACCTGCCCCCAATACTTCACCCTGACCCATGAGCAGGTGCTGCTCCAGGGGTCCATGGCCCGGGTGAACCCGCCGCTGCGCCCCACCAAGGACGTTGAAGCCATTGTGGAGGGCCTGCGGGACGGTACCATTGACTGTATCGTCACCGACCACGCCCCCCACTCCGCCGAGGAAAAGGCAAAGCCTCTCACCGAAGCCCCCAGCGGCATGGTGGGACTGGAGACCTCGCTGGCCATCGCGCTGACCCAGCTCTACCACACAGGCAGGATGAGCCTGACCGATGTGATCCGCAAAATGACCATCAACCCCGCCCGCATCCTGCGGCTGCGCAAGGGCAGCCTGAGCATGGGGGCCGACGCCGACCTGACCATCTTCGACCCCAACGAGGCGTGGACCATCGACCCCGCTGATTTCCGTTCCAAGGGCCGCAACACCCCCTTCGCCGGGATGCAGGTGAAGGGCAAGGTAAAATACACCATCGTGGGCGGTAAAGTCATTTACCGCTATGATGCTTAAAGCATGTCCCAAAACTGAACAGGGAGAGAAAACACTATGTCTTTTGACCGTTTGCAGCAAGCCATTATCCGCACCAAGAACCCCACCGTGGCCGGGCTGGACGCCCGGCTGGAGTACGTTCCCCAGCCCATGATCGACCGGGCCATCGCCCAGTACGGCGAGACCCGGAAGGCCGCGGCGGAGGCCATTTTCGCCTTTAACTGCGGCCTCATCGACGCGCTGTGCGACATCGTCCCCGCCGTGAAGCCCCAGGCCGCTTATTATGAGCTGCTGGGCTGGGAGGGCATGGAGATGCTGGAGCGCACCATCCGCTATGCCAGAGAAAAAGGGATGTACGTCATCGCCGACGTGAAGCGGGGCGACATCGGGGCCACCGCTTCCGCCTACGCCGAGGGCTGGCTGGGCAAGACCGTGGTGGGCGGCGCACAGTTGCCCTGCTTCGACGCGGATTGTGTCACCGTCAACGGCTACATGGGCGCGGACGCGGTGAACCCCTTCCTGAAAATCGCCAACCAGGAGGACAAGGCCCTCTTTGTGCTGGTGCGGACCTCCAACCCCTCCGCCGTGGACCTGCAAGACCTGGAAATCGGTGGCGGCAAGATTTACGATGTGATGGGCGCTCTCGCCGCCAAGTGGGGCGAGGGCTACCTGGACTGCTACGGCTACAATCGGGTGGGCGCCGTGGTGGGAGCCACCTGGCCGGAGCAACTGGCCCAGCTCCGCAAGGCGCTGCCCCACACCTTCCTGCTGGTCCCCGGCTACGGCGCCCAGGGCGGCACCGCCGAGGATGTGCGCTTCGCCTTTGACGAAAAGGGCCACGGCGCCATCGTCAACTCCTCCCGGGGCATCATGTGCGCCTGGAAAAAGACCGGCAACGCCGGCGCGGACTACCATGACGCGGCCCGCGCCGCCGCGATCGAGATGCGGGACGCTATCACCGCCATTACCCCGATTTTGGACTAAAAGGAGCGGTCGTTCATGCCTGTACAAGCTCTGTGTCGAATCCTCCGGGCGGACCGCCTGACCCCGGATACCTTCTCCTTCCTGCTGGAGGCAGGAGAGATTGCCCGGTCTACCCAGCCCGGTCAGTTCGTCAACATCGCCTGCGGCGAGGGTCACCTGCTCCGCCGCCCCATCTCCATCTGCGACGCGGAGGGCGACACCCTCCGGGTGGTGTTTCAGGTGCGGGGGGAAGGTACCGCCTGGCTGTCTGGGCAGCCGGAAGGTTCCACGCTGGACGTGCTGGGTCCCCTGGGCCACGGCTTTGCCTATCCCGAAACCGGAAAGGTGCTGGTGGTGGGCGGCGGCATCGGCGTGCCCCCGATGCTCTATGCGGCGAAGGCTGCGCCCGGCGGCGCAGTGGCGGCGCTGGGGTTCCGCAGTCAACAGGCCGTCATTCTGCTGGAGGACTTCCAACAGGCCGACTGCCCGGTGCGGGTAGCCAGCGACGACGGCTCGGTGGGCTATCACGGCTTTGTGGACGCGCTGGTGCGGCAGCATCTGGAGGAAGATAAAACCATCAGCGCGGTTTTCGCCTGCGGCCCCAAGCCCATGCTGAAAAACGTTTACAAGGCGGCGCAGGACTTCGGCGTACCCTGTCAGGTCTCCATGGAGGAGCGGATGGGCTGCGGCGTGGGGGCCTGCCTGGTGTGCGCCTGCTCCGTGGGCGGCACCTATAAGCACGTCTGCAAGGACGGGCCGGTATTCCCCGCAGAGGAGGTGGACTGGGCATGAGTGTCATCAACGGCGTAGAGATGGGCGTCACCCTGGCGGGGATGTCCATGAAGAACCCCATTGTGGTTGCCTCCGGCACCTTCGGCTTTGGCCGGGAATACGGCCAGTTTTATGACCTCAGCGAGTTGGGCGGCATCTGCTGCAAGGGCCTGACCCTCCACCCCAGGGAGGGCAATCCCCCGCCCCGCATTGCGGAGACGCCTATGGGTATTTTGAACTCTGTGGGGCTGCAAAACCCCGGCGTGGACCGGTTCATCGCGGAGGAACTGCCCTATTTGCGGCAGCACGACCTGAAAATCATCGCCAACATCTCCGGCAATACGCCGGAGGAGTACGGTGTCATGTGCGAAAAGCTCTCCGACGCGGGCGTGGACATGATCGAGGTCAATGTCTCCTGCCCCAACGTGAAGTGCGGCGGTTTGCAGTACGGCACCGTCCCGGAGATGACCGCCGAAGTGACCGAGTGCGCCAAAAAACACGCCGGAAACGTGCCTGTCATGGTCAAACTCTCCCCCAACGTCACCGACATCACGGCCATCGCCAAAGCGGTGGAGAATGCAGGGGCGGATGCCGTCTCCCTCATCAACACCATTCGGGGGATGCGCATTGATGTAAAGACCCGCCGCCCGGTGCTGCACATGAACACCGGCGGACTGTCCGGCCCGGCGGTGCTGCCGGTGGCAGTGCGGATGGTGTGGGAAGTCGCCAACGCGGTAAACATCCCCGTGCTGGGCATGGGCGGCGTGTCCAAGGGCGACGACGCGGCCCAGATGCTGCTGGCGGGAGCCACCGCCGTGGCGGTGGGTACGGCCTGCTTTGCCGACCCTTACGCCCCCCTGAAGGTGCGGGACGGTCTGGCGGCCCTGGCCGCGGAGCAGGGTCTGCAATCGGTCGGCGAACTGACCGGCGGCGTAAAGCCCTGGTAAACGCCTTTTTGCCTGTAGGGGCGGCCCGTGGCCGCCTCAGCAAAAAATATATATGATTATTCCATTCTCTCTGTGATGTGCCCGAAACCCCTCCGCCACCGCCTAAAGGCGGCGGCCCTCCTCCCCTTTCAGGGGAGGCAAGAGGGGTAATGCTTGTCGTTAGGCACCGCTTTTGTCCGACAGAGGTGGGATTTTCACTATTTAACACTAATTTCCGTGTCTCTCTGCGGATACCATAGAGAAAGCGAGCGAACGCTGCAATGAAGCGACTGTATTTGATTCGCCACGCCCAGGCGGAGGGCAACCTGTACCGCCGGATGCACGGCTGGTACGACTCCCTCATCACCGACACCGGCTACCGGCAGATCGCGGCCCTGACGGGCCGTTTCGACGGGGTGCCCATCGACGCGGTGTATTCCAGCCCCCTGACCCGGTGCAAAACCACCGCCAGGGCCATTTATGTGCCGCACCATCTGCCGCTGCAAATCGAGCCGGGGCTGATTGAAATTGGCGTCGGCGTGTGGGAAGATCTGCCTTTCGGCGACGTGCAGGTACACGACCCGGAGCGGATGCGGCTCTTTGGGGAGGTCTCCCCCGCCTACTCTGTAGAGGGCGGCGAGACCTACCAGCAGGTGCAGGAGCGGATGGTGGAGGCCATTTTCAAAATCGCCGACGCCAACCCCGGCAAAACCGTGGCCTGCTTCTCCCACGGCATGGTGATTCGGACGGCGCTGTCCTGGTTCCACGGCTACGGCCTGGAGGGGATCGGAAAGGTCCCCCACAGCGACAACACCGGCGTGGCCTGCATCGAGGTAGAGGGCCGCGACGTGCGGGTGCTATTCGAGGCGGACAACTCCCACCTGCCGTTGGAAATCTCCACCATGATAAAGCAGCGCGGCCCTGGCGAGGAGCGAACGGTTTTCGCTATGGGCAACGCCAACCTGTGGTTCCGTCCCTGGCGGCCCTACGAGGAAAAAGAGCTGTACTTCCGCTACCGCCATGAGGCGTGGGTGGACATCCACGGGCGGGAGGCGTTCTTCGACGGGGAGGCGTTCTATCAGGCGGCCCTCCGCGCCAGCCTGAACGAGCCAAAGTCAGTGATGGTGGCTTGTCTGGGCGATGAAATCGTGGGCATGATTCAGATGAATCTGGAGCGGGACGCGGAAAGCGGCGTCTGCTTCGTCCCCTTTGTCTATATGAACCCCGCTTACCGCCACAAGGGGCTGGGCGTCCAACTCATCGGGCAGGCGGTGTCCACTGCACGGCCCCTGGGCCGGGACAAGCTGCGGCTCCGCTGCGCTCCCACCAACCAGATCGCCAAGCGGTTTTATACCCGCAACGGTTTCCGAAAAATCGGCATGGCTCAGGACAGCCAGGTGCCCCTGGAGCTGCTGGAAAAGGACATCGGCTATCCCAAAGGGGATTAATGTTACATCAGGCGCTCGTGTTCGGGCCGAGAAGGGCGGATTCGAGCGCCGCTTTTTGTCCCTATATCGCCGTTTCCTCTCCTACTCTATTTTTTCCGATTATCTCCTTTACTCAGTTGGACGCCCGAAACCCCTCCGCCACCGCCTACGGCGGCGGCCCTCCTCCCCTTTCAGGGGAGGCAAGAGGGGATAGTTGATTTTCAAATGACAGTGTTTCATTTATAAATAGCACTAAACTTGGCAAATCAACAATGATTAATGAGGCTGATTCAAAGAGATAACCTATTAGTTTTATTGATTTGAAAAAGGTGATTCCCAAGATGGATCTCTGTGATTTGCGCGAAATCAAACCCCTGCTGACCCGGTACGGCTTCCACTTCTCCAAGTCCATGGGGCAAACCTTCCTCAGTGCCGGCAGCGTTCCCCAGGCCA
>JAJPXR010000091.1:0-4095 GCA_021205375.1 Clostridiales bacterium
TTATGAATTTGGGGCCAGGTGCTTTACCTGACCCCAACATTTATTATAGAACCCACGTTTTTAGGGGCTAATGTTACTGGCTAAAAAAGAGAAATTTACTGAAAATTCCTCATCCATCGAACAAAACCAGTAACAATCGACAAGCACTCTCCTCCCTTGCCTCCCCCCCGAAAGGGCAGGGAAGGGCAAAGCCCCGGAAGTGCCGCTTGACGGCAGAGGAGGGCCGCCGCCATAGGCGGTGGCGGAGGGGTTTTGGTTCATGCTGATTAAAGGGACAGCCAGAAAGTCAAATACCGGACAACTTCTGGCAAGATTTGAGGACTTGTGCGTGATTTATTTGTTTAGGAGCCTTTACAGCGCAAAAAATCCGGGGCAGTTGCCCCGGATTCGTTGTTTTTATGCCGTTTTACTCCGCCGTGGATTCCTCCGCGTCATCTGTCTCTGCCGGTTCCTCCACGGTGATGGTGCCGCCTAGCAGCTCATAAACCGCCTGATCGTCCTCGTCGAGCTGAGCGGTCATCCAGGTGGCGGGGTCGGTGGAGGTCAGTTCCACCGCCAGCGTTTCCACCTCGTACTTCACTTCGCCAAAGGCCAGAACGCTGCTGATTTTGCGGGTGCGCTTTTTCACCGTGTTGCCGGATTTTTCGATGGTGGTGAAGGTGCTGCCGCCGCTGGCCACCACAAGGGCGGTGTGCGTGGCAGTGCCGTTGCTGCCGAAGAAGGCCACGTCGCCGGGCTGGGGAGTGTAGCTGGAGCTGTGCGAAGTCCCCAGGCTCTTGAACCCAGAGACGCCGTCCCGGGCCGCCATAAAGGTGGGGGCCGCGCTGGTGGAAACGCCGGTGTTGTGCAGGCACCAGGTAGCGAACTCGGAACACCACGGCTCGCTGGATTTCAGCTTGTGGTGGTTGCCGATGAGATATTTGTTGTAGTAATTAATATACTTGCTGCCGGAATTGCCGATCTCGCCGTAGGCAGCGGCCACCACCCGGTCCCGCAGGGTTTTCACTGCTTCGCCGGTCTCTGCCGCCTCCAGCATCGCCGTCAGGTCGGTTTCATAGTCCTCGCTGCTCCGATAGGCGGCCTCGTTGGGCAGGGTCAGCACCTGGGAGGAGGTCTGGTACCAGGTCTCATACCAGGCGTCGATTTTCTTCTTCACCGTCTTTTCCGTCAGTTCTAGTTCCTCGTCCTGGAAAGCCAGAACCTCCAAATAGGCCACAACGGAGGCTGCGTCAGTGGAGACGGTCAGGCTGTCGGCCTGCTCCGGGTCGGAGGTCTCATCCGTGGTTACGGACTTGGACACGGTGTAGAGCAACAGCTCCTCCGCGTCCTGCTCTTCCAGCTCCTCCTCATCAGGGGAGAGGGTCTCGTTCAGCGCCTTGTCTTTCTTTGCCAGGTAGCTTTTCACGTACTCTACCAGTTCCTCGCTGAACGTCCGCCCATCGGAATAGCTGGCGGCCAGCGTCTCAGCGTCCTGGGTGAACCCGGCGTCACACCGCTCACAGAGGTACGAAAGGTCACCGGTCTCCTCATCCACGGCAGCCACATAGCTGTGGCCCAGAGCAGCGACCTGGGTGTCCTCGTAGGAGTAACCGCAGGTGTGGCAAGTGTGGATTGTGTACCCCTCGGTCAGACAGGTGGGGTCCACCACAGTGTCCTCATACTGGCAGTCCTCTGTCACCTCTGCGCCGCAGAGGGTGCAGATGGCGGTCATGGTGCCGTCGCCGTTGCTGCGCCAGGCCCCCAGGTCGTGACCGGTGGTGGAGCAGGTGGAGGTCATAAAAGGTTCATAGGACGCGATGATGTTTTCAGAGGGATTTGGCGCAGTCTCCACGCTGGGGGCAGGTATCTCCGGCTGCGTGAGCGCATCCAGAAGTTCCTCGGAAGATGTCTCTACCACAGAGGAGGATTCAGCGGGGGCGGAGCTGCTTTCTGCCGCCAGAGCGGAAGGAAGGGCAGTCGTACATAGGGCGCCTGCCAGGAACAGGGCGCAGAGCCTGGAATAATTCATAAGCAGTCGCTTTTCCAAGAGGAAAAGCAAACCTCCTTTCGTAACGGGGAAGGGATAAGTGCGAGTTGTGTTATCGTTCTGCCAGCTCCAGCAGCTTGCGCAGCCGATGGTTCAGACAGGACTTGGACACCGGAGGCTGACACAGGTCAGCCAGTTGGATCAGGGAAAGTTCCGGGTGGGCACAGCGTAGGGCGGCGGTCTCCTGGAGCTTGTCGGGGAGCTGCTCCAGGGTGCCTCTGGCCTCCAGAACATGGATGGCTTGGATTTGGGTCTGGGCCGCCTGCACGGACTTTTCCACGTTGGCAACGTCGCAGTTGTACTGGCGGTTGACGCCGTTGACCAGGTTCTTTTGCTGCCGGGCGGTGCGGACCCGCTGAGCGCATTCCGACGCGCCGATGGTGGTCAACAAGTTGGAGATGGCCTCACTCTGCTTGAAGTAGGTGATGTAATTGGCCTTCCGGGTGGTCTCCCTGGGGTACAGGTGTAGCTCCGGCATCAGAGCCTGGAACTCCCGGTGGACGTACAGGTGGCTGGTGGCGATTTCCAGATGGTAGCCCTTCTGGGGGTCGGTGACGCTGCCCCCGGCCAGGAATGCCCCCCGGCAGAAAGCCACATAACAGCAATGCTCTTCCAAGACACCATAATTGATGTGGTGGGTCATCAGCCCCTCCCGGCTGTAGCCGTAGAGGTCCAAAATCTGTTGGATGTGGTCCCGGTCCGTGATTTGAAAGGTCAGCTTTCCGCTCTCTCCCGGTTCCGGCTGCTGGTCAAAACCAAAGCCGAAGGCCGCCTGGAACAGTCGGGGCAGCCGGTCCCCAAAGACCTGGGACTGGGTGGTGATGCGGATGCCGAAGGGGGAGAAGCTGTTGCAGAACAGCAGCACGCCGTAGGCTTCGGCCCTGGTGCAGCAGGGCCGGTCCAGACCGGCCTGGCATAGTTCCGTTTTTACATCGGAGGAAAACGACATGGGAAGTACCTTCTCTAACAATGATGTAAGTGTCCGCCGGGAGGGGCGCTCACTTGCGGTCCCTCGTCATGTCCCGGTGGTGTTCCCGGACGGCGTAGCCCAGCTCCGCCACCTGTTCCGCGATGGCGTGGCACATGGCCACGCTGCGGTGTTGTCCGCCGGTGCAGCCCACGCCGATGATCAGCACGCTTTTCCCCTCGGCGGCGTAGAGGGGCAGCAGAAATTCCAGATTCTTGCGGCAGAGGGCCAAGAACTGGCCGGTCTCCGGGTATTTCCAGAGGAAATCGGTCACTGGCTTGTCCAGCCCGGTGAGCTTGCGCAGCTCCGGCAGGTAGAAGGGGTTGGGCAGAAACCGCACGTCCATCAGCAGGTCGGCCTCCAACGGGATACCGTACTTGTACCCGAAGGAGAGAACGCTGACCTCCAGCCCGGCGTTCTTTGGGGTGCCGAACATCTCCAACAGGGTGTTGCGCAGCTTGTTGGTGGAGGTGAAGGTGGTGGAGTCGATGATGTAATCCGCCCGCTCCCGCACCTGGGCAAGCAGCCCCCGCTCCTTCTCGACAGCTTCCTCCAGGGAGAGGTCGTAGGCGGTGCAGAGGGGATGGGTGCGGCGGGTCTCCTTGTAACGTTTGATGACCGCCTCGGTGGAAGCCTCCAGGAACAGCAGTTTCACGTCGCAGCCCATGGCCTTCATTTCGTCCAGAGCGGCGAAAAAGTCGCTGAAATCCACGCCGCCCCGGATGTCGCTGACCAGGGCGACCTTCTCGTAGCGGCTGCCGCCGCTGCGACAGACCTCGGCAAAGCGGGGCATCAGCACGGCGGGCATGTTGTCCACAGTGTAATAACCCGCGTCCTCCAAAAACTTGGCGGCCTGGCTTTTGCCTGCGCCGGACAGACCGGAGATGATGATAAAACGCATGAGGACCTCCGTTGTGGTGGATTGTAGAGCTGTTAGCTTTTAACTCTTATTGCTGCGGCAATTAAATAAAGATAGCCCGCTTCGTTTCACACCCACAAAAGGAAACAATTATAGATAGAAAGTGCAAATTTACTCTGATTATCTGCACTTTTATGCCTTAACCAGATTAGACAATTATCGACTCTTAAGTGCCGAAGTAAT
>JAJPXR010000091.1:4105-9683 GCA_021205375.1 Clostridiales bacterium
TAATAGCTTGGCGACGCTCCCTTTTAAGTGGTACTCTTCTGGGTTAGCAGCACTTAGCTGATGGCTAACAGCTAATAGCTTTTTCACGGCAGCCGCTTGATCTCCAACTCCAGGGAGATGCCGGTTTTCTCCAGCACGGTGTCGTGGATCTGCTCTGTGAGAGCCAGCACGTCGGCGCAGGTGGCGCCGCCCACGTTGATGACAAACCCCGCGTGTTTGGTGCTGACTTGGGCGCCGCCCACAGTCAGCCCTTTCAGGCCGCACTGGTCGATGAGGGCGGCGGCAAAGCCGCCCACGGGCCGCTTGAAGGTGCTGCCCCCGCTGGGGTACTCCAGAGGCTGCTTGTCCCGGCGCTTCTGGTTCAGCTCGTTCATGCGCTGGCGAATGGCCTCGCTGTCGCCGGGGCGCAGTTGGAGGGTGGCCCCGGTGATGATCTTCGTCCCGTCGGTGAAGGCGCTGGTGCGGTAACCGAAGCCCTGCGCTTCCCCAGTCAGGCAACCCTCGGCCCCGTCCAGGGTGACGAAGCGGGTCTCTGTGACCACGTCCTTCAACTCGCCGCCGTAGGCCCCGGCGTTCATCACCGCGCCGCCGCCCAGGGTGCCGGGGATGCCGGAGGCAAACTCCAGCCCGGACAGCCCCTCCCGCTGGGCGAAGGCCGCCAGCTTGGACAGCAACACTCCCGCGCCGCAGCGGATGCGGTCGCCTTCCAGCCGCTCCAGGGTGTCCAGCCCGTCCAGCAGCTTGAGGACGAACAGCTCCATCGGTTCGTCCCCGCACAAGAGGTTGGTGCCGTTGCCCAGGGGGACGGGGATGACGCCGCACTCCCTGGCACAGCGCAGGGCGGTGAGTAGTTCTTCTTCACTTTTGGGGAAGGCCATCAGCCGCACTGGGCCGCCGATGCGGAAAGAGGTGTGGCGGCTCATGGGTTCCCACTCCCGCAGGGCCATACCGGGGCAGAGGTGGGTCAGTTGTTGGTGTAATTTATCAAAACGGTCCATAGTTGACCTCCGAATAGATTGAAAATAAAAGCGGTGCAAAACCTGACAAAGCGGCCTGCAAACCTGGCCTGACCGGCAGAATGGAAATAGATGGATAACAAGGGACGAGACCGCACATCAACGTTATTATAGCATGGCGGAGGGATAATTTGAATAGTTTTTTTGAATTTTTTTATTTTTCCTCTGGGATTCCCGGACCGGTGGCCCGCCTGAACCGTTGACAGCCGTGTTATACTATACTTAAAGTGGAGTTGCAGACCCATGCGTTTGCAGTTCCAGAGGAGCTTTTTGAAGCAGCGCCGTGGCGCTTTCCAACCAACGACCCGCAATTCAGGAAGGTGGTTCTCCATTGAAGCAACATTCTTCACAGCCTCCAAAGCCAAAACGCAGCCCGGTCAAGACCTTTTTCAAATGGTTCGGCCTGGTGTTTGGGACCCTGGTCCTCATCGGCGCGACAACCGTGGCCATCCTGTGCTGCTATGGAGCGGCTTATATCCAGGATACCATCCTGCCGGAGGTGGCCAACTCCAACGTGACGCTGCTGGCCAGCAGCACCGACCTCTCCAGCGTCGTCTATTACTATGACGAGGACTCCGACAGCTACGAGACGCTGGAAACCCTTTACGCCTCCGAGAACCGGGAGTGGATCTCTTATGAGGACATCCCGGAGAACTTGCTCAACGCCACCGTCGCCATTGAGGACAAGCGGTTTTACCAGCACAACGGTGTGGACTGGAAACGGACGGCGGCGGCGGTGGTCTATATGTTCACCGGTCAGAGCATCCAGGGGGGCAGCACCATCACCCAGCAGCTCATCAAGAACCTGACCCAACAGGACGAGGTCACGGTGCGCCGCAAGGTCGTGGAGATCTTCGAGGCCCTGGAGTACGAAAAGACCCACACCAAGCAGGAGATTTTGGAGTGGTATCTCAATGAAATTTACCTGGGCCGGGGCTGCTACGGCGTTAAGACCGCCGCCCAGAAGTACTTCGGCAAGGACGTGGAGGACCTGGACCTGGCCGAGTGCGCCGCGCTCATCTCCATCACCAACAACCCCTCCCTGTACGACCCCTACAACCACCCGGAGAACAACCTGTCGCGCCGCACCCTCGTGCTGGAGCAGATGTGTGAGCAGGGGTATATCACCGAGGAGGAGCGGGACGCCGCCATCGCCGAGGAACTGGTGTTCACCACCGGATCTTCCGACAGCGACGACAGCAGCGCCAGCGGCGACTACTATAGCTGGTACACCGACGCGGTCATCAAGCAGGTCATCAGCGACCTGGTGGACGTCTATGGCTACGATGAATCTGTCGCCAATCAGATGGTGTTCTCCGGCGGTTTGAAGATTTATTCCTGTCTGGACCCGGACATTCAGGCGGACGTGGATGAGATTTACACCAACACCGAAAACGTCTCCGGCATGGAATCCTCCAGCGGCGACCAGCTCCAGTCCGCCATCACCGTGGTGGACAACGAGACCGGCGCGGTGGTGGCCCTGGCCGGCGGCGTAGGGGAGAAGGTGGGCAACCGCATCTGGAACCGCGCCACTGACACGGTGCGGCAGCCCGGTTCCTCTATCAAACCCCTCTCCGCTTACTCCCAGGCGCTGGAAAACGGCGACATCCTGCCTAACACCATCGTGGAGGACTCCGCCTTTGAGGACGGCTGGCCCAAGAACTCCCACGGGGGCTATATCGGCGACGTGGATGTCATGTATGCCGTGGCCCAGTCGCTGAACACCGTGGCGGTGAAGGTGCTGGACATGGTGGGCACCCGAAATTCCTATAACTTCCTGACGGAGAAGTTCCAGCTCAGCAGCCTGGTGGACAACTACGTGGGCACCTCCGGCAAGGTCTACAGCGACGTGGACTACTCCCCTCTGGCCCTGGGCGGCCTGACCAACGGCGTCTCCACCTATGAGATGGCGGCGGCCTACTCCACCTTCTCCCGCGGCGGCGAGTATATCTCCCCCTATCTCTACACCGCCGTGGTCAACAGCGAGGGAGAGGTGCTGCTGCAAACTGAAGGCTACAGCGTGGACGTGGACAGCGACGGCAGCGTGACCGTCACCGGTCAGGGCACCGGCGACGTGATCCTCAGCACCTCCACCTGCTTCTATATGACCGAGATGCTGGAGGCCGTCGTCACTGAGGGCACCGGCACCAACGCCGCCATCGACGGCATGAGCGTGGCGGGCAAGACCGGCACCACCGACGACGACTATGACCGCTGGTTCGTGGGTTATACCCCCTATTACACCGCGGCGGTCTGGACCGGCTACGACAGCGCCAGCAAAATCAACTCCAGCACCAACCCCGCCGTCATCCTCTGGCAGCAGGTGATGAGCCTGGTCAGCAGCGGACAGGCGGATATCGGGTTCAACGAGGACATGGTGTCCACGGCGGTGACCTACTGCACCAAATGCGGCGGCACGGCCACCAGCAAAAGCTCCAGCACCCGGACGGCGCTGTTTCTGTCGGGAGACGAGCCGGGGTATAGCTGCACCTGCGGCAAGTCCTCCAGCTCCAAGAAAGACACCTCTTCTGAGAAGGAGACCGAGGAAGAGGCCACCACCGCCGAAATCGAGACAGAGACGGAAACGGAAACAACTACAGGGAACACCAACACCCAGACCGAGACCGGCGGCAGCTCCAACAACAACCAGAGTAGCCAGACCGAGGACAACAAGACCACAGACGACACGACGCAGGACAACCAGAACGACAATACAGAGACAACCGAGCCGGAGACAACCGAACCGGACAACGACACGGAAGAAGAATAAGTTTACCATTGCCCCGGAGCTGTTCAGCGGCTCTGGGGCTTTTTCTGTTCATGGAACAATCTTGTCCCAGCGGCGAGAGTGACCGGCGCGGCGATCAGTCCCCAGAACCCGAAGAGCAACAGCCCCAGATACATGGCCAGCACCGTGAAATAGGGGCTGGTTCCTGCCTGAGTGCTGACGAATCGCGGCTCCAGCACGGTGCGCAGCAGCCAGAGGGCCAGCCACAGCCCCACCATTCCCAGCGCCCGGAGCGTGGCCCCCTCCAGCCACAGCAGACCCGCCCAGGGCAACAGAACCACCCCGCAGCCCAGCAGTGGCAGCGCGTCTGCGGCGCACACCAGCGCCGCTATGGGAACCGCGCTGGGCATCCCCAGCGTCAGCAATCCCACCGCCAGCACGGGGAACTGCACCAGCAGCAGTTTTCCCTGGGCTTTCAGCCAGCCCATCGCCCCCGCTTTCAGGGAGCGGAGAGCGGCGAGTGCCGGGCGGGTCCAGTCCTCCGGCAGCAGACCTGGCAGGAGGGCACGCAGCCGGGGCCAGTCCAGGGCGGCGTAAAAGGACGAGAGCAGACAGATGAGCAAAAAGGCCCCCTTTTCCGGCAGGGCGGAGAGCAAGATTGCGCTGAGCCGAGCGGCCCAGGCGGTCATCCGCGCCGCCAAATCAGAGCTGCTTTGCCGGAGAAGCCCAACCAGCCCCACTGCCAGGTTGCCCACCGAGCCAGGGAGCTTCCCGGCGAGGCTTTCCAGCCGGGCCAACAGGGAGGGGATGTCCGGGAACAGCCCGGTCAGGCCGTCCACAACGCAGCAGAGCCTGACGGCGGCCCAGCCCAGCGCCGCCGCCAGCAGCGCCAACGCGCCGCCCAGCACCAGCGCCACCCCCAGCCACCGTGGGAACCCCTTTTCCTCCAGCCAATGGACGGGTTTTGCAGCGGCGTTTGCAGCAAAAAGTGCAAGCAGGGCGGCCCAGGCGCACCGCCGTATCGCCGGAACAAACACCGCCAGCGCCAAAAACAGGCAGAGACAGCCCTTTTTCTTACCCTGAGACATGAATGGCTCCTATCTGTCAAACTGCTTTCTACAGTTTTCGTATTTTTTGGATGAATCAACGGTTGCAAAGCGGGGGAGGGGGTGTTATAATCACCTCTGTATCACGAACACAAATGACCACGCGGCGTGGACAAATGTAGGAGGAGAGCATACCATGTCGAAGGTGACCAAATACTTTATCGTGGAGGCCAGCGCCCTGCCGGAGATTTTCCTCAAGGTGGCCCAGGCAAAAGAGGCGCTGGAGCTGGGAGAGGCGGCGACGGTGAACGAGGCCACCCGCATGGCGGGCATCAGCCGCAGCGCCTTCTACAAATACAAGGACGCGGTGCGCCCGTTCAACGACATGATGAACGGCCACATCGTCACGTTCCAGGCCATGCTCCGGGATGAGCCGGGGGCGCTCTCCGCCATCCTGAATATCTTTGCCGCCAGCGGCGGGAATATTCTCACCATCAACCAGACCATTCCCACCGGCAGCGTGGCCGCCGTCAATCTGAGCGCCGAGACCAGCGGCCTGAACGTCTCGCTGGATGAGCTGGTCCACCAGGTCAGCGCTATGGAAGGCGTGGTGAAATTTGAGGTGCTGGCCGGATAAACGTGGTTTTGCTCGTCATAGCACAGATTTTCCGCAGAGAACAAGCAGCCTGAAACTGAATACCCCCCTTGCCGCCCCTGAAAGGGCTGGGAGCGTAGCGGAAGTGCCGCTTGACGGCGGAGGGGGACCATGCGAAGCATGGTGGAGGGGT
>JAJPXR010000019.1 GCA_021205375.1 Clostridiales bacterium
CATTTAGCCTCTCCTGCGGTATAATCATTTGCGGGATTTGTGATTGCAGAGTTAAGCGACAAACAAGGATTGGTGAGGTTCCATGATGGCTGCATCCTAATAAGAGACTCTTTAAATTACTCATTGACCGAGAGATGAAACAAAAGGAATTGTGCCAACTGGCAAAGGTCATCTCAGCAACGATTGCCAAAATGAAGAATGGCGACAATGTCATGGTAGGTGTCCTGGAGCGAATTTGCCTAAGTCTGCACAGCAATGTGGGAGA
Source organism: Clostridiales bacterium (assembly GCA_021205375.1). GTDB lineage: Bacteria > Bacillota > Clostridia > Oscillospirales > Oscillospiraceae > Onthomonas. The sequence continues at coordinate 266 of JAJPXR010000019.1, forward strand.
CATTATAGAAATCGGTTCTGATGCAACTTCTGCAAGTAGTAATCTTAATCATAACGCATTCCCCTTAGAATTGACACAAAATCTGCCGGATTTGTTCAGCTTTTGGATTTCAGCCCTGCCTAGCGACATTTTTGAATCTTGATTTCTGTCCCAGAGTACCTTCCTCAACCCACCACCTTTATAATATAATCCAATAAAAATCCCCACAGACATCTATTCTGTGGGGATTTTAGCCGTTTAGATCGTTATTCGTGAGAATTTTACATCAGCTTGCGGAACAGGGTCTTGAAGTCCTCGATGCTGGCCTCCTTGGGGTTGCCGGGGGCGCAGGCGTCGGCGGCAGCAGACTCGGCCAGGAAGTCCAGATCCTCCTCCTTCATCTTCTCCAGCTTGGTGGGGATGCCCACGTCGGCGGAGAGCTGCTTGACGGCGTCGATGGCGGCCTTGCGGTAGGTCTCCTGGTCCATGCCGGTGGTGTCCACGCCCATAGCCTCCGCGATGTCCTTGTATTTCTCGCCGGTGGCGTCGGCGTTGAACTCCATGACGATGGGCAGCATCATGGCGCAGGCCACGCCGTGGGGGGTGTCATAGACCGCGCCCAGGGTGTGGGCCATGGAGTGGGCAATGCCCAGGCCCACGTTGGAGAAGGCCATGCCGGTGACGAACTGGCCCAGGGCCATGCCCTCGCGGCCCTCCTGCTCATTCTTGACGGCGGCACGGAGGTTCTTGGAAATCAGCTTGATGGCCTCCAGGTTCAGACAGTCGGCCAGCTCCCAGGCGGCCTTGGTGGTGTAGCCCTCGATGGCGTGGGTCAAAGCGTCCATGCCGGTGGAGGCAGTCAGGCCCTTGGGCATGGTGGACATCATATCCGGGTCCACGATGGCAATGTCGGGGATGTCGTTCACGTCCACGCAGACGAACTTACGCTTCTTCTGCACGTCGGTGATGACGTAGTTGATGGTGGCCTCCGCCGCAGTGCCGGCGGTGGTGGGGACGGCGATGGTGTAGACGGTGCGGTTTTTGGTGGGAGCCACGCCCTCCAGAGAGCGAACGTCCGCAAACTCAGGGTTGTTGATGATGATGCCGATGGCCTTGCCGGTGTCCATGGAGGAGCCGCCGCCGATGGTGATCATATAGTCCGCGCCGGACTTCTTGTAGGCTTCCACGCCGGAGAGCACGTTCTCTATGGTGGGATTTGGCTTGATGTCGGAGTAAACTTCATAGGCCATGCCCGCCGCGTCCAGCAGGTCGGTGACCTTCTTGGTGACGTTGAACTTGACCAGATCGGGGTCAGAGGCGATGAACGCCTTGTTCAGACCCTTAGCCTGGACCAGGCCGGGGATCTCCTGAATGGCCCCTTTGCCGTGGTAAGAAATGCCGTTGAGTACAAAACGATTGACCATAATCGCATACCTCGCTTTTCTGTTGTACGTTATATGTTGTCTGAAAGATGGGAAAATATTTTAAAGTGTGTCCGAGACAGCTGCCATTGATAGGCAGAAGGAGTGGATCAGAGGGGGTGAAGCAAATGGAATCGAAAGCAGCCATCCCGGACACACAATAAAATCGAATTATTTTTCGTACAGGAATTTTTCGGGCAGGGTCACGCCGAAGTCCACCGCCAGGTGCCGGAACTCGTCGGGCTGGATGGTCTGACGCTTCGTGCCGCCGGTCATGGAATAGACTTTTACCAGAATTTCAGCGGACTTTTCCACGGTGTGCATCAGGCCGAAGGTCAGGTCGAAGTCCTCGCCGGAGCAGAACATCCCATGGTGGGCCCAGATGGCCACATCGTACTGCTTCATCAGCTCAGAGGTGGCCACGGCGATGTCCCGCCCGCCGGGCACCATCCAGGGCACCACGCCGATGCCGGAGGGGAACACCACCGGGCACTCGGTGGCCATCTCCCACAGCTCGCGGGTGAACGCCTCGTCGGTCAGGGGCAGCACGAAGGTCAGGGCGATGGTGTTGGCGGGGTGGGCGTGGTAAATGACGCGGTGCTTGCCGCCGGAAGCGGCCTTCTTGACCTCGTGGTTCATCAGGTGAGAGGGGAACTCGCTGGTGGGCCGTCCGCCGTTGACCAAGCCCCAGCAAACGCGATATTTTTCGCCCTTGTCGTCGATTTCGCAAATGGCGCAGGAGTCCTCCGGGGCGGTCATGACGTTGCGGAAGTACTTGCCGGAGCCGGTGGCCACGAAGAACTCCCCGGCCAGACCCGGCACGGTGGTGCCGATGTCCTTCCACTCCCCGTCAAAGGACAGGTCTTCCCGGACGGCCTCCACCTCCTCCGGCTTCATCCGGTAGGTCAGGTTGCCGCCGTTGCGCTCGTGCCAGCCCTGCTGCCAGCCGTCGTCGGCCATGCGCATAAAGCCCTGCATAAAGTTGGATTCTAAAACTTTCATGGTGTCCATCCTCTCTGAATGTCAGTTTTGTTGTTGTTATTCCAGCCAGAACACCTGCGTCAGCAACGGCTGTGCGCCGGTCTCCGGGTCTTTTTCCATTTCCAGCACATCTTTCATATACTCATCCCAGCGGGCGACCACTTCGCTCTCCGTCTGCACTTTGGCGGCGTATTCGATGCCCTTTTCACACTCATAGTAGCCGAACAGTTCGTCTCCGGTCAACCAAATGCTGTAATGGCAGATACCGGCGTCCTTGAGGACCTGCTTCATCTCCGGCCAGATGTTATCGTGACGGCGCTTGTACTCCGTCTGCTTTCCGGGCAGGACGCGGCCCTTCCATGCGTAGCGCTCAATCTTTTGCTCGTTCACCATTATCCCTCCTATGCAATCCGATGTGGACGGGAGCCGGGCAGCAGTCCAGCCCCCGTCCATTTCATTCTTTTATGCGGTTGCCGTCTTGACGCTGACATCCGCATAGGCAAACACGGTTTTCAGCGCACCAAAGACGAAGTACAGAATGGTCAGCACCATTGCGTAGGTCTTATAGAATGTTACCGTGGCGGCACCGAAGAACACCGCAAGGGTCAAAATGGCGAACACTGCAAGGATGGCGTAGGAGATCCATGCGCAGACTTTCCTTGCGCCGGGATGGTTCGGCACCTTGTCGGGGATTTCGTTTCTCTCGTTCTCCGCCAACTCTGCCAGGGCTTCCGTGACCTTCCGGTCCTCCTCTGCCTGCTCACTGTAGTCTTTCCTGGCGCCCATAGCACAGGCCAGGATGAGGTAAAGAACGATTGCCATAATGTATTCCGGCAGCCACAGGAAATAGGAGTGCAGCGCGCCGGTGACCTCCATGATCGCCACATAAATCAGGCAGACCGCCCAGGTGATGAGACCGGCATAGTTGAGCTTCCAGCCCTTGAAGGTGGACCAATACCGGGTGCCGCCGATCTTCGGCAGAATCCAATGCTCAGCAATGACCATAGCGCCGACGGCGGGGACGACCAGCGCGATCATATTGACGATGGACATGATGTTGGAGGCAGCGGGGAAGAAGGCAACGAAGGTCGCAACCGCGCCGATGATGTAGGTCAGCTTTTTAATGTCCAGCTTGGTAAAAATCGTCTGATACGCCAGGGACGCCCGGTAAATGTTGGGGTTGGCGGTGGTCCAACCGGCGACCACGACGGCCAGCAGACCGACCCAGCCAAAGACTGCGTTGGTGATAGCGCCGGAGTCCAGCACCAGCAGGGACTGGTTCAGCAGGATAGCGGCGGTAGCGCCCATGATGCCGGCGCTGGCCCATGCGAAGAAATGTCCAAGATACATGCCGTAGGCAGTGATGAAGCCGTATTTCCAGGTCTTTGCATAGCGGAACATGGCCATGTCGTTCAGGCCGCCGTGATAGGCCAGGTTGCACATCCAGGCCCAGCCAGCCACGTGGAACACCGTCAGCTTGGAGCCGCCTTCCACCACTTCACCGGTAAACACCGAGTTGTTCATCAGGGCGAGGAAGTCGCCAATGGAATGGATGCTTTCCGAACCGGTGGCTTGCACCAGCTGGGGAATGACCACGAAGAAGCCGCCTGCGAACACGATGATCATCCAGGGGATACAGACAGAGGAGAATTTTGCCACCGCGTTAAATCCGTTGGCCGCGACCAGTGTGACGACAATGCCGAGCACCAGCACAATAAGCACATACTTGATGTCGGTGGGGTACCATTCCGTCTGCAAATCGACTCCGAAAATCTCTCGGAGGGCGGAGGCGGAAACGCTCAGCATGGACGCCGCCATAGCGATGGAGGCGATGCCCCAAATCACGTTGTAAATCTTCTGCATATACGGCCCCATGACCTTTTTGAGGTAGGAATACAGGGTCAGTCGGGTATCCACGCCAATGGGGGCGCAAATCAGCGCATAGGTCAGGGTCGCCAGGATGTTGCCGAAAAACAGTCCGATAAAGATGTCCGTCGCCTTGACGCCCAGCGTCAGCAGGGATGCGCCAATGGCAAATTCCGTTGCGGCGATGTGCTCGCCGCCGTAGATGCCCAAAAAGTCACCCAGGCCAGAGATTTCCTTCTGGGGAATGGGGCGGTCTTCTACAGGCATGGAAGCCGCTATTTCCTGATACTTCGTCACAGTGATCTCTCCTTTGCTAAATATAGATTTGTCGGGGCCTGACGCTGCTCCCGGCGTCAGGCGTGAGACAGGTCGGTTCTTTTCTTACCGGGTGACGATGTCCACCGGCACGTTCAAAATCTTCGCCACCTTCAAAATGGTGTCGATGTGCCGCCCGGTGGCTGCGGCGAAGTGGTGGGTGGGGCCGCACTCGCTCCAGCGAGTGACGAACTCCGTCGCGCCGCAGGTGAACCGGGTACGCATATTGGTGTCGCCGAAGGAGAGGATCTTGCCCTCCTCGTTGACACCCTCCGCCACAACAAACTTGAAGTTGCCGTTGCCGTCCTGGGTGATGGCCAGGTAGGTCACAGGGCCGGTGTAGGGGTAGAACTGGGTCAGGTAGCCGCCGCCGGTCTTGCCGTGGAACACCTTCACGATCTTCATGGTTGGCTTCTTGTCGGAGATGTCGGCGTCGCCGGAACCGCTGTGCCCGATGATGGCGATGTCGTCGTTGAAGTCGATGGAGTACATCTCGGCAAGCTGACCGGTGCCAGAGATGGTCTTGAGGATGCTCATGGCCATGGCCACCTTCATATCTCCCTCCACGGCGCAGGCGGTGCCCTGCTTGATGAGCATGGAGAAGGCGGGGATGAGCATACTGTCCAACACGCCGGCCTTGCCCTGGGCGTAGCCGTCATAGTGGGAGGCAATGAGGCCCAACTGCTCATCTTTGACCCACTGCTCAAAGGCGACCACATATTTCGCCATCTCCCAGACTTCCTCGATGCTGCCGCCGCCCTCGATGTCGAAGGTGTCCAGGATGTCCTGGGCCTTAGCGCGAATGGCGTCCTCGTCGGCGACATTGTCGGCAATGGCCCACATCTTCTCCCAGTCAAACTGCTTGGTGTAGAGGCCCATCCGCCGGTACAGATTGGACTCGTCGATGTACAGGTCCATCATGCCGGGGTAGGGCCGCCCGATTTGGGCGATGTTGGTCTGGCGGAAGCGGCGGCGCACCTGAGCCGCCTTGCACCAGTCCTCGATCTCCGCCTGCACAGCGGGGTCGCCGCCCTCCACCACGCCGGTGATGACGGCGTGGCGCTTGCCGAACCGCTCCAAATCGGCCACCATCTCGCCCACCGCGCCGCAGGCATAGCCCTCGCCCAGCCAGGCGGCGATGTCCGTGTGGTCATAGTCCAGCGCTTTCAGCTTCTGGACGTTCACCAGCACCACCGGCACATCCAAATCCTTCACAGCGGGGAGCATATTGTAGGAGGTGGCGTAGGTCAGGAGCTGCAAGAACACCAGATCCACGTCCGCCGCCCGGAACAGGTCGCCCGCCGCCTGGGACTGTTCTTTCGTGGTGACCATGCCGCCGTCCACGATGTCCACCGTGTCGGGGATGGTCTTTTTGAACGCCTCATACTGGGCCTGGAACTCCGGCACCAGAGAGGGGAACTGGGGCAGATAGGCCCCCAGCGCGATGGAAAAAACGCCCACCTTTGCTTTTGTGTTGACTAACATTTTTTACCTCCGTTTCACATGGGTTGAACTTCCTGAATATCAAAGCTGTCTCGAACAGAATCTCTGGCTGACTGCAAATCGGTAAATTCCCCAGCCCGAATCATCTGCACCAGCAGGTTGCCGATAGCGGTACCCTCGATTGGCCCGGCGTAGACGGGCAGCCCGGTGGCGTTGGCGGTCATCTGGTTCAGGTAGCCGTCCTGACAGCCGCCGCCCACCACATTGATGCTGGTGTAGGTCTTGCCGGTGAGCTTCTGCAAATCGTCAATGGCCTCCGCGTAGCGACGGGTCAGGCTGACGTAAACGCACTGCATGATCTCCCCCACCGTCTCCGGGCCGGGCTGGCCGGTCCTGGCGCAATAGTCTTTCACGGCCTGAATCATGCTGTCGGGAGCCAGAAAGCTGGCGTCGTCCACGTCCACCACGGAGGGGAAGTCCTGCGCGCCTTCCGCCGCCAGAATCAGGTCGGGGAAACTCCACTGCTTTCCGCTGGAGGTGCGGGCGGTTTTACCCTCCACGTAGTTCACGCCGTTCAACTCCCGGCGGATGGACTGGATCATCCACAGGCCCATGATGTTCTTCAGGTAGCGGTAGCGATACCACGCGCCGCCCTCGTTGGTAAAGTTCTGGGCGCGGCTGGCCTCGCTGGTGATGGGTTCCGCGTTCTCCACTCCCAGCAGGCTCCAGGTGCCGCTGGAGAGATAAACCGCGTTGTCGTCCTTCGCAGGAACAGCGAGGAACGCCGAGCCGGTGTCGTGGGTTGCGGGGAGGACAACCGTGGCGTTGAAGCCAACTTCCTCTTGAATTGACCGCGAGAGGTCGCCCACCACAGTCCCCGGCATGGATAGCTCGCCAAACAGCTCCGTAGGCAGGCCCAGCCGGGCGATCAGCCCCAAATCCCAGGTTTTTTCACGGGCGTTCACCAGATTGGTGCTGGTGGCGTTGGTGTACTCCTGCTTCTTCACACCGGTGAGCAGGAAGTTGAAGTAATCCGGTAGCATGAGCAAACTCTTCGCCTGCTCCAACTGCTCCGGGTGTTCCTTTTTCTGCGCCACGAGCTGATAGATGGTGTTGAAAATTTGCTTCTGGATGCCGGTCTTGTCGTACAGCTCCTCTGGGGAAATTTCCGCTTCCACCAGTGCGTCTATGCCCTCGGTGCGGCTGTCCCGGTAGGCCACGGCGTCGCCCAAAACCCTGTCGTTTTCGTCCAGCAGAACGTAGTCCACAGCCCAGGTGTCGATGCCCACAGTGGCGGGAATTTTCCCGGCGGTTTTGCAGGCTTTCAGGCCGTTCACGATGCCATTCCACAGGTTGTCCATGTCCCAGCAGTCGTGACCGTCCCGGCGAACCTGCCGGTTATCGAAGCGGTAGACCTCCTGTTCCAGGATGATTTTCCCGTCCTTCACGCGGGCAAGGATGTGCCGCCCGGAGGAAGCGCCGATGTCGATGGCCAGATAATACTCGTTCATGTTGTTTCACCTCTCTCTTTCTTTTTGATGTCATTATTATAAAAGTGGGCGCTCTGATTTAAAATGACAAAACTTGACCGACTCAGTGACAAAATTTGACCAACTTGCATAACAATTCAGATAAGCACATAAGAAAAAGGCCCCAACGCAACGACGTATCGTTGCGTTGGGGCCGGAACCTTTGTCTTAAAACGTGTGGTTTTGCAGCTTCTGCCGCGCCTCTCCTGGGTTCATATGATATTCCTGCTGAAACCGCTTGTAAAAGAAGCTCTTATTTTCGTAGCCGACGGAAAGCGCGATCTCATTGATCGGCAGGTCCGTGTCGCGCAGCAAATTTATCACCTGTTCCATACGCTGTTTCGTCTGCAATTCCTTGAAGGTCGCACCGGTGTGCTTCTTGATGAGACGGCTCAGCGCAGGCGCAGAGTACCCGGTGCGGCGGGCCAATTCGCTTAGTGTCCCCGCACGGTACTCGTCGCTGATGTATTTTTTTACGGCCAGGATCAGCATATTTGCGTTGGTATTTTCCTCGGAGATCTGCACCTGCTCCGCCGCGTTCAGCAGGTGCAGAAACAGCAGCCCCATGGAGATGCCAAGGACCCGCTCCTCGTTATGCTGTTTGCGCAGAATGGCATAGACGATGTTTTCCGCCAGGTTTTGAATACAAAAGTCATCCGCAACGGGGAAATACAAATACTGCGCAACACTTTCCTCCTGTTGCAGAACATTCACCATAAATTCCGCCAGAATGTTTTCCGGTCCGACCATCTCCCTGACCTGCTCGAAAAAAGCGGGCATAATAATCAGGTTGATGGCAATGTCATCCTCCCCGCAGGGAAGGATCTCATGCTCGGTGTGTTGGTTCATGAACAGCAGCTCACCGCTTTTCACAACCAGCGTTTTCCCTTCCACTCTATGGGTGACAGAACCGGAAAGGACGTAAAAAAACTCTACATAGTTGTGTTTGTGGGGCGGAAAATAGATGAAGCGCGCGTGTTTTCGGGCAGTGATCAATCCGTTGTTCTTCAACAGCTTTTCGTGCTCAATGACACTTTGCTGGGGCTGGTCGGTGTAAATGGACCACTGGACATCCTTCTGCCCGCTTAAAGCCTCTTTCTCCTCCGGTGTGATCCGCTTCAGCATTCGGAACAGTTCTTCATTCATTTGAGCCTCCTGATTCCCCTGTGGTGTTTTCCGCTTGCTAAGATTACAGATGGCCTTTTCGTTATGAACATTATACACAATAGAAATGCGGAGTACAATAACAATATTTGTCCACTTTCGCCAGAACACAAGCAACAAAATAGTTATTATATTTTGCCATATCGGAGAATATTCAGTTCTTTTTGCAAAAAGCAGAGTGTCCTTTTATTCAAAGGAAATATAAAACACGTTGTATAACGCTGGTTTTACCAAGTCTTACGCACCAGGGAAATCACCTGTTATGCCTAAGAAAACGTATACTAACCGCAGTTGAGAAGAATCTCAATACCTTAGGCAACAGGAAATGGAAAAGAGCAGCCGTCTCTTCTATAGTATGAGCTTGCCAATGTGCTTCAGATATGTGTAGACAGCGGCGCAAAGAAGGTGCTGCTCCCCATGACCGCCGCCGCCGACCTTGGATCTGTTCCGGCTGATTTGATCAGTTGCTTCAATCTGATTTTCTACAGCAGTGCGGAAGACGCTGTGTTTAAGGCGCTGGGAGTGGAATAAAAAACAGCACGAGGAAGTATTACCGACACAAAAGGCTTCTTCCTTAGCATTCACTCAATAAAATCAATCGCGGGACAACCTGTAGGGAGGGCTGTCCCGCTGACTATTATCAAACAAAATTTGTATCTTTATATACTTCAATGTAATATGTAC
>JAJPXR010000123.1 GCA_021205375.1 Clostridiales bacterium
CTATCTCCTGTCCGGTCTGTGCTTTGTGATTGCCGTCCTCGGCTATCTGATGGGGGTTTGTACTGGTGCAGAGGCGGTGGAAGTGCTCGTGATGGGATTTGTGGCGTTCGTCCTGCCATTTGTTGCCGGATGGGTGATTGGGGTGGTGGATGCGCTGGATGAGGCCCTGTGGGACTTTATCAAGTCGTGATGGTTGGCAGAAAAGGCAACAAAACTTTCTATGAAACAGCCAAATAGTAAATATTGAGATTCAAAGCCTCAGACGGAAAACACCCCGTCTGGGGCTGCTTTCATTTGAGATGGACAAAGGAGAATGGATTAAAAGACAGCAAATCAACCGAAAGTTAATTCCTGATTGAATTAACAGAAAGCTACTGCTATAATAGATGCAGAAAATTCAACCAGTCTAGCAGAGATAACATTATGGAACTTATCCCGGACAAGGAGACTACCACCAATGGCTAATGGTGTAAATATCAAAAAATTAGAAGCTGACCTTTGGGAATCGGCTGATTTGCTGCGCTCCGGCTCCAAGCTGACCTCGAATCAGTATTGTATGCCGGTACTTGGCCTCATCTTCCTTCGCTATGCTTACAGCCGCTTCAAGAAGGTCGAATCGGAAATTCAAAAAAATCGCCCTACCCGTGGCGGCCGTGTGCTGCCGGTAGAGGCCAGTGATTTTGCGGAAAAGAGTGCTATCTTTCTCCCCAAAGAGGCGCAGTATGCCTACCTGGTCAATCTCCCGGCGAATATTCCCGAACAGGACCTGACCAATGTGGCCGGGCAGAAGATGAACAGCCTCGGTGAAGTGGTCAACAACGCTATGGATTTGGTAGAAGTCCAGAGCGAACAGCTTACCGGCGTTCTTCCGAAGGATTACACCATGTTCTCCGACGACCTGTTAGGGGAACTTCTGCGGATTTTTAACAATAGTGCGTTAGATGATGTGGGCGGCGATGTGATTGGCCGGATTTATGAATACTTCCTCAACAAGTTCGCCAAAAACATCGCCTCGGACGACGGTGTGTTTTTTACCCCGAAACCGCTGGTCAAGATGATCGTCAACGTGCTGGAGCCGACCTCCGGCATACTGCTGGACCCGGCCTGTGGCAGCGGCGGGATGTTCGTGCAGACGGGCGATTTTGTGAACCAGGCAGGTATGGTAGCCAACAACACCATGACCTTTTACGGACAGGAAAAGGTGGAGTATAACTCCAAGCTGTGCCTGATGAATATGGCAGTGCATGGTCTGACCGGGGTCATCAAATCCGGGGATGAGGCCAACACCTTTTATCACGACGCCCACAATTTGGACGGGTGCTGCGACTATGTGATGGCAAATCCTCCTTTTAACGTCGATAAGGTGAAGTCGGAATCGGCGCTCTCCGCCGGGCGGCTGCCCTTTGGCCTGCCGGGTGTGAACAAGGACAAAGAGGTGGGCAACGCCAATTACCTCTGGATTTCCTATTTTTACTCCTACCTGAATGAGCATGGACGGGCTGGTTTCGTCATGGCCTCCTCTGCTACGGACTCATCCGGTAAAGACAAGAACATCCGGGAAGCGCTGATCAAGACCGGCCATGTGGACGTTATGGTCAGCGTCGGCAACAACTTTTTCTACACCAAGAGCCTGCCCTGCTCGCTCTGGTTTTTCGACAAGGGCAAACCTGAGAAGCTGCTGGACAAGGTGCTGTTTATCGACGCTCGGAATTATTATACCGTCGTAGACCGGACGCTGAACGAGTGGACGGACTGGCAGCTCAAAAATCTGAACGCCATTGTCTGGCTCTACCGCGGAGAAACCGCGAAATATGCGGCGCTGCTGGCGGAATACCATGCCGCACTCAACTCGGACGATGTTTTTTCGGAAATCAAGGCAAAGCTGGAAACGGCTGTTCAGGAAAAGCGCGCAGAGGCCAAAGAAACCGTCAGCGCCGCCGCCAGACAGGAGAAAAAGGCGGTCCAAGCCGAATACGATGAGGCCGTTGCTGCTCTGGAGGAACAGCTTACGATCGCAAAGGAAGCCTGCTGGCTCTATGAGAAATTTGGCGACGGGGTCTATCAGGATGTCCTGGGCCTTTGTAAAATCGCAGACCGGGCAACCATCCTGGAGGAAAAGGGCTGTTCTCTGACGCCGGGCGCCTATGTGGGCGTCGCCCCGGTGGAGGACGACGGCGTGGACTTCCATGAGCGCATGACGGAGATCCAGCAGGAGCTTTTGTCGTTGCAGGCGGAGAGCAACGAGCTGATGGACACCATTTCCCAAAATTTCAGAGAACTAGGTATTTGACACTTGTAAATACCGAAAACTGAGATATGATTAAGAAAATGGATGAATTGTGAGGGACACTGTAATGGGTGAAATCGCTAAAAATGAAGGTCTGGCAAACACTGTCGATTCAGAGGAAACATACCGCTCTATCCGTGGGTATGTCATCGACGCCCAGCGAAAGGTGTATTCTTCTGTCAATTCTGCAATGGTAACTGCCTACTGGAATATCGGAAAGGCAATCTACGAAGCCTGTGGTGAAAATGACCGCGCTACCTATGGCAAGCAAATTTTGCAGTATATCTCGGAACGGCTGACATCGGAGTTCGGAAAAGGGTTTGACATCAGGAATCTCAGAAATATGCGGCAGTTCTATATGGCATTCCCAAAACGGAACACACTGTGTTCCGAATTGAGCTGGTCGCATTACCGGCTGCTGATGCGTGTGCAGGACGAGGCGGCAAGAACGTTCTATGCAGAGGAAGCGGTCAAAGCGGGCTGGAGCGTACGCCAGCTCCAGCGGCAGATCAACACCATGTATTACAACCGCATCCTGGCGAGTAAGGACAAGGAAAGCGTTTCTGCGGAGATTCAAACCACTGTACCGAAGCCGGAGTATGAAAAAATCATCAAAGACCCCTATGTGCTGGAGTTCCTCGACCTGCCACAGAATGAGCATTACTATGAATCGGATTTGGAGCAGGCGCTGATCGACCACCTACAGAAATTCCTGCTGGAGCTGGGCAGAGGATTCTCCTTCGTAGCCAGACAGAAGCACTTCAATTTTGACGGGCGGCATTTTTATATCGACCTGGTGTTCTACAACTATATCCTCAAGTGCTTTGTGCTGATTGACCTCAAGACGGAGGACCTGACCCACCAGGACATTGGCCAGATGCAGATGTATGTGAATTACTACACGCGAAACATGATGAACGAGGGGGACAACCCGCCCGTGGGAATTCTGCTCTGCGCCGACAAGAGTGACACGCTGGTGCGGTATACGCTGCCGGAGCAGAACACCCAAATTTATGCGGCCAAGTATATGCCATATATGCCGACGGTGGAGGAGTTAAGGCGAGAGTTGAATTTGGAGGAGTTCCAGAAATTAGAGGATAATTGAGGACGGAAGTGCAGGAGGAGATGGAGATATGGGCTGGAAACAAGTTACATTGGGTGAAGTTTCATCAAATATCCAAACAGGGCCATTTGGTTCTCAGTTGCACCAATCAGATTATTCTGAGAGTGGCACACCTGTTGTGATGCCAAAAGATTTGATAAGCGGCAAAATTTCTGAATCCTCCATTGCCAGAGTTGAAGAACAGCACGTAACCAGATTAAGCAGACACATTATAGAAAACGGGGATATTTTGTACTCTCGGAGAGGTGATGTTGGAAGATGTGCCTTTGCCACGGGAAAAGAGGCTGGCTGGCTCTGTGGAACTGGATGTTTAAGAGTAACTGTAAATCCAAACAAGGCAGATAAGCGGTTTGTGTTTTTTCAACTTCAACAACCTGAAACCATCGGATGGGTTGAAAAACACGCTGTTGGTTCAACAATGTTGAATCTTAATACTTCTATTTTAAGTAATGTCCCAATATTTTTGCCTGATATTAACACCCAACGCCGCATTGCCGACATTCTCTCCGCCTACGACGACCTCATTGAAAACAACCGCAGGCAAATCAAGCTGCTGGAGGAGGCCGCACAGCGGCTGTACAAGGAATGGTTCGTGGATTTGCGGTTTCCCGGTTGGGAGACGACGGAGATTGTGGATGGGGTGCCGGTGGGGTGGAAAACGTCCTCTATTAATGAATTAGGCCATTTTGTGAGAGGAAAGACGATTACAAAAAGCAATGTTAATGAAGGAGACGTTCCTGTTGTTGCTGGAGGCATTGAACCGGCATATTACCATAATGTATCTAATACAGAGATGCCTGTTATAACTATTAGCGGGTCTGGCGCTAATGCAGGATTTACAAAAATTTATTTTCAAAAAATATGGGCTTCAGATTGTTCATATGTTGATTCTACTGGAACACAGTACATTTACTTCGTCTATTGCTTCCTAAAGAATTCAGGTGACGCAATTAAAAAGTTGCAAAAGGGGTCTGCTCAGCCCCACGTTTATGCAAAAGACATTAATGCATTGACCGTAACTATTCCCAACATGAAAACGCTGTGGTCTTTCGAGAGTCATATAAGGCCATGTTTTAACGCTATTGCAAATTGCAATAAAATTATAAAGAGTGCGACAGAGGCTCGTGACCGTTTGTTGCCGAAGCTGATGAGCGGAGAATTGGAGGTATAAGATGAAAATAACGCCCGAACAGGAATACGCAATTTCAGTCCGCATTATACAAAGTGATGCTGAAGCCATCTACTCACTAATGAAAAGCGAAAGAGATAGTATCTTTGCTATGGAGATTATTCCATATTATGCACTGTTTGTCCAATCATTGCAGGAATTTTCAGGAAAGAACCTTCTCCCTGAGACTGAGGCATTAAAAATAAAGGATATACGAAATCACCTTAAAGTATATGCAGATGCTTTTGGAAAATCTAAAAAAAGAGTACTGTCAGTAGATGCGGAGCAAGATGAGATATTCAAATCAAAGCTGAAATTCGATTTTCTGCGGGATTGGAATATTCATTTGAATCTTGGAACATATTGGACAAATGACCATCATATAGTTGGAAATACCCAACAACTGGCTTCTTTTTTGGATGTAAATAACATTTCAACTCCTGAATCAAAAAAGAAAAATTACGAATTAGGGTATCAACTTGGTTCATTTGTTGCATCAACGCGGAAAGAGCTTTCCCAATCATTGGATATTCCTATCATAGAAAGGAAAATATCATCTGTAAAGATTGACTATTATTATGATTTGAACACAAATAAACACAATCCGTTTTTCGTCAGGAATGAATCAAAAGAGTTAAGTCTGTTCTGTTTACACCTGCTGTGTAATATGAATTTTGTCAAATATTTTGTCCGACCTCTTTTTGCGGATGGGAACACATGGACGCTGAGGATTGAGTACATTGTTACTTATTATACATTTCGAGCATTAAAACGGTTAAAAAATCACTGTGATAATAACCCTAATATTAAAATCAACTCAAACGGTATTGATGCAATATTAAGTGCAGGAAATGGGCTATTTCAGTCGAAATTCCGTAATGCTATGATGCACTACGGTCTTAAAGGTGAATGCATTTTGTCGTTAGAGTACATCAACAAGCCCTTTTATGGTATTGTTGAAAGCTGTTTTGATGGGATGGATTACCAGACGTTTTTGCGTTCGTTGCATAAATTGACAGATTCTATCATCGACTACTTAGAGACATATTTTAATTCAGCTAGTGTGCAATTAACGCATTTTTAATCAAGGGGGCGTTTCTCTGTGAGCTACGAATACTCCGAAAACACGCTGGTTCAGGAATCCGCCGGGCATCTTCTGCAAGATGAGCTGGGCTGGGAGGTCGCCTACGCCTACAACACGGAGGTACTGGGAGCCAACGGCACCTTTGGCCGGAAGAGCTATCGGGAGATCCTGCTGACCCGGTATTTTCGTGCTGCGCTGAAAAAGCTGAACCCGTGGATCACTTCGGCGCAGACGGACGAAGCGCAGAAAAAGCTGGAAAGCAGGCTCTCCACCGCCTCCCTGATGCAAATCAACGAGGAGAAATACTTTCTGATCCGGGACGGTATCCCGGTCACGGTGAAGAAGGCCAACGGACAGACCGACACCAGAGCGGCGGCCGTGATCGACTTCAAGCACCCCCAGGAGAATCACTTTCTGGCCATTAAGGAGCTGAAAATCTACGGCGACCTTTACCGGCGGCGGACGGATATTGTCGGCTTTGTCAACGGGATTCCCCTGCTGTTCGTGGAGCTGAAAAAGAACAGCGTGGACGTGCAGAACGCCTACACGGACAACTACACCGATTACCTTGACACCATTCCCCATCTGTTCTATTACAACGCCTTTTTGATGCTCTCCAACGGTGTGGAGGCGAAGGTCGGCACGCTGGGCAGCAAGTATGAGTTTTTCCACGAGTGGAAGCGGCTGAAAGAGAGCGACGAGGGAGACGTTGCGCTGGAAACCATGCTACGAGGCATTTGCCGAAAGGAAAACTTCCTCGACCTCTTTGAAAACTTCATCCTGTTCGACCACTCCGGCGGCCACACAGCCAAGATTCTCGCCCGAAACCACCAGTATCTCGGCGTCAACGAGGCGGTAAAAGCCTATGAAGCAAGAAAGCTGAAGGACGGCAAGCTGGGCGTGTTCTGGCACACCCAGGGTTCCGGCAAGAGCTATTCTATGGTATTTCTGGCGCAGAAGATTCGGAGAAAACAGGAAGGTTCTCCAACGTTTGTGGTGCTGACGGACCGGGAGGAACTGAACAAGCAGATCAGCGATACCTTTGAAAACTGCGGCCTGCTGGGAACGGCAAAAGCCAAAAAGTTTGTCGCTCCCAGCGGTAAGAAGCTGATCGATATGTTGAAGGGAAACCCCAGTTTTATCTTCACATTGATTCAGAAATTCAATAAGCCCGACACGCCGCCCATCTATCCAGACCATGACATTGTTATCATGTCGGACGAGGCGCACCGCAGCCAAAATGGGATTTTTGCGGATAATATGATGGCGCTGCTGCCCACAGCTTCCCGAATCGGCTTCACTGGTACGCCGCTGCTCTCCAACGACAATATCACGCAGAGAACTTTTGGAGGTTAAGTCTCCGTTTACGACTTCAAACGGGCCGTCGCTGACGGGGCCACCGTTCCGCTGTTTTACGAAAACAGAGCGGATAAAATCAACGACTTGGAGCGCCCGGAAATTACAGATGAAATTATGGACGCCATCGAAGCCGCCGATTTGGACCCGTCCCAGCAGGAAAAGCTGGAGCGGGAGTTTGCCAAGGAGATACACGTTCTCACCGCTGAAAAAAGGCTGAAATCCATTGCAAAGGATTTTGTCGGCCACTATTCCGACCTGTGGACAAGCGGCAAGGCCATGTTCGTCTGCCTGAATAAAGTGACCTGTGTGCGGATGTACAACTATGTGCAGGAGTATTGGCAGGACGAAATCGAGGTTGTGAGGGCCAAGCTCAAAACTGCTACGCAGCAGGAGGCCCAGGAGCTGGAGCGGAAGCTGCGGTGGATGGAAGAAACCGAAATGGCAGTCGTCATCAGCCAGGAGCAGAATGAAATCCAGACATTCAAAAAGTGGGGGCTGGATATTCTGCCCCACCGTGAGAAAATGGAAAAGCGGGAACTGGACAAGGAGTTTAAGGACAGCTCCAGTAACCTCCGCGTTGTCTTTGTCTGTGCCATGTGGCTGACCGGCTTCGATGTAAAGTGCCTGTCCTGTCTCTATCTGGATAAGCCCCTGAAAGCGCATACCCTGATGCAAACGATAGCCCGTGCCAATCGTGTCAGTGAGGGCAAGAGCAACGGACTCATCGTCGATTACGTCGGCATCGTCAAGGCCCTGCGAAAAGCGCTTGCCGATTATACGGCAAATGTCGATGGCGGCAACCGGGCCGACCCCACAGTAGATAAGGCTGAATTGATTGCGAGGATTTATGAGGTGATCGGCGCCGCCAGTGATTATCTTGCCCAACATGATTTCTCGCTGAAAGCTCTGGTGGAGGCAACCGATTTTAAGAAGCTGTCCTTGCTTCAGGACGCTGCAAACGCCATGTGCGAGACGCTGGAAATCAAAAAGACGTTCCAGACCTACGCGATGGAGCTGAATCGACTGATGAAATACGCCGACAGGGACGACGTAGACCCGGCGACCAGAGCGTACAAGAATGCAATTATAGCGATATATGATGAACTCCAGAAAAAGCGCAAACACGCCGATAACACGGATTTGATGGTTCAAATCAATGGAATCGTCAATGAATATATTCACATTGAGGGCCAGGGAGACGGACTTGTCCCTTCCCGGCAGTTTGACATCAGCAAGATCGACTTTGATTTGTTGCGCCGGGAATTTGCCAGAGCAAAGAAAAAGAATCTGGTCATGAAGGACCTGGAAGACCTGATTGCTTCGCGGCTGGAACGGATGGTTGCCGCCAATCCAATGCGAATCAATTACTACGAGCGGTATCAGACCATTATCGACAACTACAACGCCGAGCAGGACGCGGCTACCATCGAAAAGACGTTTATGGACCTGATGGATTTGGCGTCCGATTTGGACAGTGAAGAACAGCGTTATGTTCGTGAGGGCTTCACCAGTGAGGAGGAGCTTTCTTTGTATGACCTGCTGTTCCGGGACAACCTGTCCAAGCAGGATATTAAGAAGCTCAAAGAGGTAGCCGTTGACCTGCTTGCAAAAATCAAAGCCAAGATTGCTGAACTGGATCACTGGACAGATAAGCAGGAAACAAAAGCAGCAGTAGACAACTTGATTCGGGATGTTCTTTGGAAGGAACTTCCGACTAGCTATGATGAAATCCAGGTTTCCGAATTTCGGAGCCGGATTTACGAGTATGTCTATACGCGGTATAAAGAGGTAGCGTAAAGCATGGTTCTCAGAAAAACTTTTTATTCCCAAATTTACAAAGTCGTATTTGTCACTATTGTTGAAAAGCTGAGGAGGTGAAATCTATCGCAGCAACCAGACTGATCCCCCTGCACGTCAACAAGGGGAAAACCATTGCACAGACACTGAATGACCGGACGGACTATGCCAAGAACCCGGAAAAGACGGAGAAGGGGGATTTAGTCACGGCTTACGAATGCGACCCGTTCACTGTGGATGAGGAGTTTATGCTGTCCAAGCGGCAGTATGAACACAGCACCGGGCGGCGGCAAAAGCATGATGTCATTGCCTACCAGATACGCCATTCCTTCAAGCCCGGAGAGGTCACGGCAGAGGAGGCCAATCAAATCGGCTACGAGCTGGCGATGCGGTTTACCAAGGGTAAACACGCTTTTATCGTGGCCACCCACACGGACAGACCCCATATACACAATCATATCATTTTCAATTCCACTACGCTGGACGGGAGCCGAAAGTTCAAGAACTTTTTCCTGTCCTACCTGGCGATTCAAAAAATCAGTGACAGGCTCTGTGTCCAGCACGGCCTCTCCATCATTGAGCCGAAGCCTTATAGTGAACGGGAAAAACGGACGGACTACCCGAAGAACCCCTCCTTTCGGGACGGTATCTGCGAGGCCATTGACACCATACTCCAACAGAAGCCGGAAAATTTTGAAGCGTTTCTGCGGATGCTGGAGGAGTATGGCTATGAGGTCAAACGGGGAAAGAACATCGCCTTGAAAGGCAAAGGACAGCAGCGGTTTATCCGTCTGCGGTCTTTGGGCGAAGGCTACTCAGAGGAAGAAA
>JAJPXR010000016.1 GCA_021205375.1 Clostridiales bacterium
CCCCCAATATATTTTGTCAATCATAACTTTTTATTTAGGCTTACAAAAATAGGCGTGGTGCGATTATTTGCTATCGTAGTAAACGCTTCCACATCATATTCTTCATAAACCCACATTTGATTGTGAGAAACTGTCACATCTACGGTGCTGAATTACAAAAGAAAACCTGGCAGGTCGCCACAAGTTCTGTGCCGATCTGCCAGGTTCGTTTTGTATGTTGTCCTTTGTTCTTCCTGCGCCCTAATATTCACGCAAAGCCTGTTGTTGCAGCGAAACGCTCAGCAAGTTTTGAAATCCAGGTACGGGTCACGCCCATCCGTTCCTCCTTTGTTTCTCAGCCACGAGAGAAATTCCGGCAAAACTCCCTGTAGTTGTAATCCTTCCCCGGACGGCAGAGAACCGCAAACTGAATGGAATCAAACAGTTTATCGCTGTCTGTTCCGGCATAGGAGAACTCCCGGATGGCACGGGCGAACAAATCGGAGACAAGCGCCGCATCGTTCCCGTACACACCGCAGCCGAAAGCCCCCAGAATCAGGTGGCGATAGCCCTGAGACGCCGCCACCAGCAGCATCCCCTGGATACGCCGGCAGAGCATTTCCTCATACTCCTGCTGGCTCATCCCCTCCAGGCCCAGCCGCACCATCGGGGCGGCGCAGCTCATGACGGAGATGGGAAGCGGATGGTCAAGCAGCTCTGATGTAGCGTCTTTGATGACTTCTACGTTGGGTGAAATCAGCACGCCGTCGGACCCCATGCGGGTCTTTCTGGCGTTGTTGTAGTCATAGTACCGCTTTGCGTCTCCGCTCTCCAGAGACAGCAGCAGGGATGTCCTCCGGCAGAGGTCCTCCTCCTGAGCGCTGGCCCCGTTCCGGGTCTGGCCGCCGGGCCGGGTGGCGCTGGCCAGATTCAGCACCAGGATTTTGGGCGCAGGGTCTCCCGCGCTTTTCAGGCGCTGATATTGTTTCTGCGCCAGGACGAGAGCATCCTCGTTTTCGCAGCCGAAGGCGCAGACGATGCCATGCTCCTGCGGTTCTTCCTGCTCCGTGGCAGCGAGCGATGCAAGCTCCTCCGGCAGAAACACCTGAATCTCCCGCATCTGCTCCGGTGAGAAGGCAAGCTGCACATCCCGCCCATCCCTGGAGCAGCCACCCTGTTCCAGGATGGCCAGCGTGTCCTCCAGTATCGCAATGTTCTTCTTTTTGCGCATTTCCTTCTGCCGTTCCCGCTCCTGAATTTCCTCCTCAGAGAGACCCTGGTACTCCCGCGCACGCATCTGCGCCGCCAGTTGCTTGAGCCGTTCCTCTTCGGATACTGCCTGACTGGTATTCTGTTCAGCCATTTCCAGTTCCTCCTTTGCCGTCAAGCGGCACTTCCGGGGCGTTGCCCTCCCTGTCTTTCAGTTTCTGAAACACATCGTCACATGGTTCCCGGATGTTCAGGTCAGCCGTGCTGTCAAACCCGGTGTGTCCCGGATTGATTTGGACAATGACGGCGTCTCTCCGCCGGTAATTCCAATAGGCGCTCCCATAATAGCCGTTGGTTCCGATCACAAGAATCAAATCCGCCTTGGAGATCCACTCCTGCGCCTTTTTCACGCCCTCGTCCCAAAGCCCAATGTGGCTGTAAAGCTCCCAGGGCAGGATCGTCCCGCCGCAGGATTCACACTTGGGCAGTTCCTCCTGGTCCCATATCTCATAACCGTCGTAGTGCCGCCCGCATTTGGAGCAGCGATTGATTTGACAACTGCCCTGAATTTCCGCCACGTTTTTGGAACCGGCCATCGTGTGCATACAGTCCTCGTTGGTGGTGATGATTCCAATCAGCTTTCCCGCCTCCTCCAACTCCCGGAGGGCGTAATGGCTGGGGCTGGGGTGATAGTGGTGCATGGTTTTGACGTAGGAGCGCAAAAAGCGGTCGCTCCCGAACCCACCTGGCCGGATGCTGCGGGAGAGCTGCCCATAGGTCACGCCGCCGCCGGAAAGAGAGATCCCGGCGCCGGTGATGGCCACCATAGCGTGGCTTTGGTCAATGTAGTCGGCTAACTGTTGGATTTTGTCCTCATTTTGACCGCCTCTGGAAAATCTCATCAGGCTCACATCCTATCTTTATCCCGTTCAGCCATTTCCACGCCGCAGCTTTTTCAGACTTTGAAAGACATCATCGGAGTTCTGGCGAATGTTCAGATTGGCTACGCTGTCAAACCCTGTACGTCCCGGATTGATTTGAACGATGGTCGCGTCTCTCCGCCGATTACTCCAGTAAACGTCTCCGTAGTTGCCCCGCGTTCCGATGACAAGAATCAAATCCGCTTTTGAAATCCATTCCCTGGCTTTTCTGACATCCGCATCCCACAGACCGATATGGCTGTACAGCGGCCAGGGAAGAATCTCCCCGCCGCAGACCTGACACCGGGGCAGTTCGTCCTGCTTCCAAATCTCATAGCCATCAGAATGGCGGCCGCACTTGGAACAGCAGTTGACCTGGAGGCTGCCCTGTATCTCGGCCACGTTCTTGGAACCGGCAATCGTGTGCATACAGTCCACGTTTGTGGTGATGATGCCGGTGAGCTTGCCCTCCGCTTCCAGGTCTGCCAGGGCATAGTGAGCAAAACTGGGGTGGTAAGAGAACATCGTCTCCAGATAGGTGGGCAGGAAAGAACCTTCGTCGGAGCCTCGTCTGCCGCTGCCCCTGCTGGCGAAACGCATCTGCCCATACGTGACCCCTCCGCCACCAACGGAAATGCCCGCGCCGGTGGTGGCAACGATGCTGCTGCTCTGGTCAATATAATCAGCTAACTGCTGTATTTTGTCCATATTCCGGTCTCCTTTGAATAACCTCATATGCGTACTGCCCTTATCCGTTTAAAACTGCGTCCAGCGCTTCGGCTGCATCTGCCCGGATGTTCAGGTCGGCCATTTGGTCGAACTGCGTCGCAGACGGGTTGATCTGCACCAGCTTTGTCCCGGCTCTCATACGGCTGAGATATTCCTCGCTGCGGAAGCCAGTTGTGCCAATGACCAGCACCAAATCCGCCTGGGCAATCAGGTCGGCAGCTTTCCGCATACTTTCCCGCGAGACATCGCTGCCTGCGCCAGATTCCCGACAGAACGCCGTCGGCATCAGGGGCGCGCCGCACTTCTCACAGCGGGGCATTTTTCCCTTGTTCCACACCTGATAATCATAGCAGCGCTCGCCGCAGTCAATGCAGACGTTGTCCCGGAAGCTGCCCTGAAACTCTATCACGTTTTGGGACCCGGCGATGGTGTGCAGGCAGTCCAGATTCTGGGTGACAATGCCGCAGAGCTTGCCCTGGCGCTCCAACTCCGCCAACTGTTTGTGGACTTTGCTCGGTCCCTTGACAAAGGTGGCGTCCAGAAAGGCGTCCTTCATGACCGCGTAAAACTTCTCCGGGTTCCTGCGGACATAGGAGGCGGAAAAGATACGCCCGGCGTTCATCCTGCCGACGCTCTGTTTCAACCTGCGCATCCCGTAGAGGTAGGAAATGCCTGCGCCGGTGACGGCGACGGTCCTGTTACTCTGCTCCATGTACTCTTTTAACTGCTCATATTCCCTTTTCATGTTTGATTCCCTCCAAGCCACTTTCCGACCTTTTCTTCATCGCACTTGTTCAAACGAAGCCCAGTGTGAACAATCGCACCCACACAGGCGCTTTTCAGTTGCTCCACTGCCTGCTCTGGCCCGCTCATTCCACTGGTACAGAATGGATAGACTTCTTTCCCGGAGAAATCATACTGCGAGATAAATGACATCACTAATTGCGGACACTTGCTATACCAAATCGGGAACCCGATGAGGATACGGTCATAAGAATCGAAATCATCCACTTTACCCGTTACCTTCGGAAGTTCGCTTTCGGCAAATTCCTTTCTGGCAATTCCAAGCGCAGTGAAATAATTACCATAGTTCTTTTCGCCTTTGATTTCAAACAAATCTCCGTTCGTAATGATTTGGAGCTGTTCTGCCGCCTTTCTCGTTGCACCAGCTCTCGAATAATACGCAATCAAAGTTTTCATAACGAAATTCTCTCCATAGCGATGTGTCGTATCATGCGTAAGCGCCCGCCGGAGAACAGTTCTCTTCTTCGGTGGGCGCTGTCGGTTGAGCGATTAGATATAATTCGCGCTGAGAGACACAGACAGTTCCCTCGGCTCCGGGCTTCCGCTGAGGCTGTAGCCAAATGCTGCGGCAGAGACAGGCTTAAAGCCCTCCGGAATCCCCATCTTCGCGCACAGCTCCGGGTTCCTGCCCAGGGCCTGCACAGCTCCCCAGAGGTAAATGTTGTCCACCCCGGCATCCGTGGCCGCAATCAGCATATTTTCGATGACGCAGGCGGCGTTGGCATATTCCACACCGGGGGCCATCTGCTTGGGTGCGGCAGAGACAAAGACCGCGACGGGCGCGCCGTAGAAGAAATCCCGCGGTTCGATCTTCATGGCGGCGGCAGTGGACTGGTTGATGGCATCGAGGATGTCCTTACTGCGGCAGACCGTCAGGTGCAGGGAATCCCGCTGGTTGCCACCGATGGGAGCCTGACAGCCCGCCTTCACGATGGTATCGACCAGTTCATCCGGCACAGCCTTGTTCGGGTCGAAGTTCCTCGTTGATTTTCTTTTTGCAATGGCTTCCAATGTTTGCATAGAGAATACCTCCTTACGACAGGTCGCGTGATAAAATTGCAGTGCCTTTACAACGTACTTTTGTCCCTGTCCCACAGCCGGAAGGTCTGCACATAGGTACAGTCCTTCGGCAGAGACGGATTGAACAGCGCCGTGAACAAACCGACCTTCCCGCAGTGTTTACACTTGCGGAAACGATCGTCGAAAACCCGGCACAGATGGGTTTTCGTGTCCAGATGCTCACAGGGGTCATTGTAGTGGATGATGACCTTACCGCCCGGCCCGACGGAACGTGTATAACAGCATTTGCCACAGCAGTTACACAGAGAGTCCCAGTCCTTCCGCCACTTGAGCCACGCTCTGAAAATTTGGAGCAGCATACTGAACACCTCCCTGCGGCATCGGCGCCGTTGAACCGCAACGTAGTAATGACCTACCGCCATGCGTTGTGCGACAGATGTTGTACATTACTATTGTATGATACAAAGGAGCCTTTATCAAGCAACAATGGGGAATAAATGTCGCATCATGCGCCTGTCCCGCCACATGGACTTTTTTACAAAATTCGATTTACATCAACATTACGATGTCTCATCCAGATAATGAAGTCCCGTTAATGTTTCGGAAACTTCCCACAGCTTTTTAGCGGTATCCAAGTTGTGAGATGCCTTATTTGACTTGACCACGTCCGGCATTCTGCCTTTTGACGGCCCGAAGTATTCGCCTCCCACGACCGCTGTGTCTGTAGCCGCACGAATCAAAGGCATTGCGCCATAGATGGTCGGCTTCAAAAAACTGGCGACCAGCGTTAAAAACTTCTTTGTGAAGGCATTGTTCGCCTGCGCCGGCATGATATTTGTCTGTGCGATTCCAGGGTGCGCGGCAAGCGAAATCGTAGACTTGCCTGCGCGCGTGAGACGCCGCTGCATTTCATAAGCAAACAGAAGCATTTCCATTTTGGAACGGCCATAGGCCCGCCATCTGCCGTACCCCTTTCTGTTCTCATAATACAGATTCTCAAAATCTATCTTATTCCCAAAAAAGTAGGCAAGGCTGCTGACGCTGACCACTCTCGCGCCAGGCGTTGCCTCCAACAGGTCAAATAACCTTGCTGTCAGCGCAAAGTGGCCGAGATAGTTGGTCGCAAAATGGTTTTCAAATCCATCGACGGTTTCGGAATAGGGCGCCGCCATAATTCCGGCATTGTTGACAAGAACGTCGAGCCTTTCGTATTTCTGCAGGAATTGCTCTGCGAAATCTGCAACGCTTTTTTGACTAGCAAGGTCTAAAAGCATAGTATCCAGCGCCGCGCCCGGAACAGCATCCTGAATCTTTTGCATGGCCGCTTCTGCTCTTTGCGGGTTGCGGCAGGCCATCACGACCTTTGCACCTTTCCGGGAAAGCTCCTTTGTCGTTTCAAATCCCAGGCCGCTGTTTGCCCCGGTCACGATCATCACTTTGCCGGAAAGATCCGGTATGCTCTCTAATGTCCAGCTCATCGTCATTCACCCACATGAAATTCCGACTGCATCATATCCTTTAATGTGACGTTCGGGTTCTGGTAACGCCTGCGCTTCTCCGGCACATTGGGGTGACGAATGGCCCGGTTGGGACACCACATGATGCAAGCCATGCACTGCTGGCAGTCGTGGCCCCAGACCGGGCCGTCCCCGGTCAGTTGGATGTTCCTATTTTTGCAGAGCTTCTCGCAGACGCCGCATTTGGTGCAGGCGTCTGTGGTATAGAAGCCACCTTCCACGCTGTCCCGGTCAACACCCAGCCAGCCGTTGAAGGTTTTGGATACCCACGCCAGAGCCTTGCGGTTGAGCCCCTTTCGGTTTCTGGTAGGTGCATCCGATTGGATTTTCTCCGCAATCTTAACCGTGGCCTTGGCCTCATGGTTCAGGTAAATACGGTTCGCCCAGTCCGGCAGCGGAGAAAAGCCCACGATATGGTTGGGCGGCATGGGGAGCATGAAGGTCTGAACGGCGAAGTCCGTTTTCGGCTGCAAAATGGCTTTCAGGTCGATGCAGACATACCCATCATAGCCGCCGCAGGTGGCAACGACGAAAATCCTCTGCTGCCTGGAGCATTGGAGTTTTTCGCAGACTTCCTTTACCACCCGCGGCGGGCGGACAAACCAGGTGGCGGTCACAATGCCAATTCGGGTGCAGTCCGCCGGGACCTCCGGGGTATCCCGCAGGGTGTAGACGGACAAAAGCGTTGTATTTCCCAGCTTCTCGCCAATGTGTTTCGCCACAGAGAGACTGTTGCCGGAGCCGGAGTAATAATAGATCACTGTTTTTTCGGCCATGTTGCACCTCACTTTAATAAACTATTAGCCGTTAGCTGTTAGCTGTTAGTTACGCACTACCAGGCTAAAGCGAACAGCATTAAACATCGGTTGGTCGTGAGCGGTTTGTTTTGTGTAGCGAATCCGAAGTGCAGAGCGAATCGGTAAGCACTACAAAGCTAATAGCTGATAGCTAAGAGCTAAAAGCTCATATTTGTTTATTTGTTGTTATTTCAGACCGACCCTTTGCAGGATAGAGGGCTTGCTGTCCTGCCAGATGTTCAGCACTTTTTCCTTATGATAGCCGTACATCTCCTCCTCGGCAAAGGGATAAGGATTTTTCCGGTTCCGCATCAGCAGCACGGGGGCGATGAAGCAAATGAGCATTGCGATGATCGCACCGGGAACGCCGACCCAGAGCTGCCATGCCTTTTCCGGCAGGGTGGTACACACATACCAGATATAGTAGATGGCGACGGGCAGCTGCAAAAACACGGTGGACCCCAAACCGGGGTTGTAAAAATCCTTTAACGAGAAGTTGATGAGCAGGCCGTGGGCCGCAAGCTGTACCAGTACGCAAAGTACCTGAGAGGCTCCCAGCCAAATCACGTTGGGGAAGCAAATCGCCAGAATGTAAAAGGCATAGCACAGGAACACATTGCAGATAAAGCACTGTTGCGCGTTAAAGGGATACCGCTCCGGCGCTTCCTTCTCCCGGAAGGCAGCCATGTTGGTGATGGACGGCATCCCGCCGGGAAAGCCGTATTCCTCCACCTGATGGACCAGCATGGCCATCCAACTGAAAATCAAAATCGTCTGTAGTTTCGGCAGGTGTTCACAGCCCCACAGCCCCATAAGAAAAGCCAGAGCCACAAAGAGAACGCCGCCGATCCAGTACCAGTATCGTCTCCAGAATTTCATGTCACCTGCCTCATATCACTTCTTCCAGAAGGAGGGGTACTTCTCATAATACTTGGCATCGGCAAAGGCGAACACGCCCTTGTCCTGCTTGTAGACCCACTTTTTCAGCGGCGTCTCCGTCAGAACAATGCAAATCAGCATCATGATGATGAACAGGATGATCGCCCAGAGCCAGTCGCTGCCGGTGACATTTTCCAAATGCGCCACGATATAGACCCCCGCAGGCAGGAACATCATCCAAGAAGTAGCGAAGCCGGGGTGATAGATGGTCCTCTTGCCGTCTTTTCTCAGCCAGAAATAGGTGAGGGTGCCGGCGCCGGTGTGGGCGCACACTTCAATGAAGCACAAAAGCATCATGCACAGGGCAGTAGCGTTGGAAAGGCCGGTGAAGAAGCTGAGTACCAGGTAGACCAGCGGGATCCACTGCAAGCCCACGTTGGTGATCATGTCTGTCAGGCGGCTCATGGGGAACCGGTCAAGCTGCTGCTTTTCGACCTCCTTCGGTCCCAGCAGAACGTTGTAAAAGATGTGAAGGCCGCCGGGGAACTTCCACTCCTCCAGCACATGGAAAGGCATAATCATCGCCACAAATACCGCGCCCTGTGCGCCCAGGGGCATTTTGTCCCAGAAGATGGCGGCGAGCACGCCGGTGACGACCCCCGTCACGCAAATGAAGATGATCCAGTTGATGTCACACCATTTATCCAGCTTTTTAACCATTGTTATTTGGCCTCCTTTGCAGCCTTTGCCGCTTTCCGCTCTTCCCACAGCGCCGCGACGTGTTCCTTGTTGTAACCGTACAGCTCCCGGTCCTCAAAGGGATAGGGAGAATTTTTGTCCTTCATCACCAGAATGGGGACGATAAAGGTCAGGAGCAGCATGAGGATAGAACCGGGGATCCCCCACCAGAGCTGTCCCGCCTTTTCCGGCATGTAGGTACAGACGTACCAGATGTAATAAATCGCCACCGGCGTCTGCAAAACCGCCGTGGACGCCAGGCCGGGGTTATACTTGCTTTTCAGCCGCACATTCATGGCGATGCCATGACCCGGAAGCTGCCACACACCGGCCAGCACCTGACTGGCTCCCATCCAGACCAGGTTGGGGAAGCAGATGGGGATGATGTAGCTCAGATAGCAAAAGATGACATTGCTCAGAAAGCTCTGCCTCGCGTTCAGCGGGTAGCGCTCTGGGTGCTCCGTCTCCCCCAGTCCCGCCATGTTGGAAATCAGGGGAAAACCGCCGGGAAACGCATATTCCTCAAACTGGTGCATCAGCATCCCCATCCAGCTAAAAATCAGGATGACCCGGATCTTGCTCAAGTGGTCGCAGCCCCACAGCCCCATGACAAAGGCCAGAAGCACAAAAAGGACGCCGCCGATGTAATACCAGTTTCGCCTCCAAAACTTCATTTGATGAACCTCCTACAGAGAAAAAAGTTGATAAATTTTTGTGGCCTTCGCCGCGCAAATAAACTGATGTATGGTTTGTTTAACTGTCATTATAATAGACGCAGGTAGTCAAAGTCAACAAACTGTTGTTGTTAAAATGTTTTGCGGACAACACAGGCCATCTTTTTTGTGCTAAAGTCAACAGTTATTAAAAATTTGTCGATGTGAACCAGCAAGGACTGACTTGCCTCCCCGTCCGGTCCATTCCCCCATGCAGGATTTTGCTGCACATTTGTTCG
>JAJPXR010000001.1 GCA_021205375.1 Clostridiales bacterium
GCAGTAAACTTGTAAGGTTATCAATGAAATCCGCTTTTAATCAGAGGTTCCTTAAATCAGAAACAGTATACCCAAATTTTAACCGAATTGCAATCTTCTTTTCTGGACTTTATCACCGACTTGTGTTATCCTATTCCATACAGGGGGAATCCGCCCCCGGTTGCTTTATCACGTTTCATTTCTACGAAAGGAGGGGTTCCCTTCATGCCGCTATTCTCCCTCTCCGCTCCTGTGGTCTGGCTGATTTTGCTGGTGTTCTTCGCTGTGCTGGAGGGCGTCACCGTCAGCCTCAGCTCGGTCTGGTTCGCTCTGGGCGCGCTGGCGGCGCTGGTGGTGTCGCTGTTCATCAGCAACCTGTGGATACAGCTTTTCGTGTTCGCGGTGGTGTCCCTGGTGACGCTGCTGCTGATGCGTCCACTGGCCGCTCATCTGTTCCAGAAGAAGGGCTTCACCCCCACCAACGCCGACCGTATTCTGGGCAAGACCGGCATCGTCACCGAGGCCATCGACAACTATGCCGCCAAAGGCCAGGTCAAGGTGTCCGGTCAGGTCTGGTCCGCCCGGTCCGACGGCGGCGCCCCCATCTCCGTGGGGGTCCACGTCACCATCCTCCGCATTGAGGGCGTGCGGGTCATCGTCCGCCCGGAGACAGAAACCGCACCTTCCGACGTTCAATAACCCTTTTCCCACATCAGAAAGGAGCTTTGCAATGTTCTTTTTCATTCTTGTCGTCATCCTGATCCTGCTGGGCATCCTGGTGGCCAGGAACCTGGTCATTGTTCGCCAGGCCGAAGCCCGCGTGGTGGAGCGGCTGGGTGCGTTCTACGCCGTCTGGGGCGTGGGCATCCACGTCAAGATCCCCTTCCTGGAGCGGGTCAGCAAGCCCATCTCCCTGAAGGAGGAAGTGGCCGACTTCAAACCCCAGCCCGTCATCACCAAGGACAACGTCACCATCGAAGTGGACTCCGTCCTCTTCTACCAAATCACCGACCCCAAGCTCTACACCTACGGCGTGGCGGAACCCATGCGGGCCATTGACAACCTGTCCGCCACCACCCTGCGGAACATCATCGGCGACCTGGAACTGGACCAGTCTCTGACCAGCCGCGACCTCATCAACACCAAAATGCGTGCCATCCTGGACGAGGCCACCGACCCCTGGGGCATCAAGGTCAACCGGGTGGAGATCAAGAACATCACCCCGCCCCAGGGCATCCGGGACTCGATGGAGCGCCAGATGAAGGCGGAGCGTGAGCGCCGTGAAGCCATCCTCCGGGCCGAAGGCCAGAAGGAAAGCCAGATCCGCGAGGCCGAAGGCGAAAAGCGCGCCCAGGTCCTCCGGGCGGAGGCCGCGAAGGAGGCCCGGCTGCTGGAAGCCCAGGCCCAGGCCGAGGCCATCCTCAAGGTGCAGACCGCCCAGGCCGAGGCCCTGCGTATGCTGAATGAGGCTTCTCCCAGCGAGCAGGTCATCAAGCTCAAGTCGCTGGAAGCGTTCCAGGCCGCCGCCGACGGCAAGGCCACCAAGATCATCATTCCCTCCGAAATCCAGGGGCTGGCGGGACTGGCCGCCGGATTGAAGGGCGTAGTGGAAGAGGACCCCAAGGCGTAACAAAACCATCTCAACACCCCTCCCAACACCGGGAGGGGTGTTTTTCTCTGTAAAAAAGTCAAAAATTTGTTGACAAAAACAAAAAAGCCATATATAATGGAAAAGCTGCAATTCAAGAACAATGCAGCGGAATCCTTGCCTTTGCAAGAGGCAGAGGCCATATGTCCATAAGGAGGTGCAAATCACATGGCTAAGGTTACTGGCAATTACGAAACCATTTTCATCGCGGATACTTCCCTGGGGGATGACGGCATCGCCGCCCTGGTGGAGAAGTTCAAGGGTCTGGTGGAGCAGAACGGTACCCTGGGCGAAGTGGTTGAGTGGGGCAAGCGTCGGCTGGCCTATCCCATCAACCACAAGGTCGAGGGCTACTACACTCTGATGACCTTCACTTCCGCCCCCGATTTCCCCGCTGAGCTGACCCGGAACTACAACATCACCGATGGCGTGATCCGTTCCATCGTGGTCGAGCAGGCGGAGTAAGGGAGCAGAGCATCATGTTAAATCGAGTGGTTTTACAGGGCCGCCTGGTGGCGGACCCGGAGCTGCGCCATACCCAGAGCGGCACAGCGGTGGCTTCTTTCCGCATCGCCTGCAACCGGGATTACCGGAGCAAGGACCCCAATGCCCAGAACGCGGACTTCATCAACATCGTCGCCTGGCGGCAGACCGCTGAGTTCATCAGCCGGTACTTCACCAAGGGCAGCATGATTTTGGTGGATGGCCGCCTCCAGGTGCGGGAGTACACCGACAACACCGGCAATCGCCGCTATTCCACCGAGGTTGTGGCGGAAAACGTCAATTTCGCCGGTTCCCGGCAGGAGACCGGCGGCTATGGCCAGCAAAACAACAACTACAACGCCGGCGGGTATGCTTCCCAGCAGCCGGCCCAGTCCACCTATTCCGCCCCTTCCGCCTATACGCCCAGCAATGCGGCGCCCGTGGCCAATGAGTTCGCGGAACTGAACGATGATGACGGCGAACTGCCGTTCTAAACGAACCTGATAAAAGGGTCCTATTCCTACGATTGAGGAGGTTTTCGATATGGCTTACGATAGAGGCAATCGCAGCCGCAAGCGCCGGAAGGTCTGCAACTTCTGCGTGGACAAGGTCCAGCAGATCGACTACAAGGACGCCGCCAAGCTGCGCCGCTATGTTTCCGAGCGTGGCAAGATCCTGCCCCGCCGCACCACTGGCACCTGTGCCATGCACCAGCGTCAACTGACCGTCGCCATCAAGCGCGCCCGTCAAATCGCGCTGCTGCCCTACGTGGCGGACTGAGCAATCAGCGTAAAAACACAAAACAAAGGCTGCATCGAATTTGGTTCGGTGTAGCCTTTCTGTTTTGCTCTTTTAATTGTCTGCCTTCACCGGCTTCTCCTCCACTCGCAGGTCCTGAGGACGGATGGTGTCGTAAAAATGCACCAGGGCGATCTCCTTGTAAGGCAGCACAAAGGCGTAGACCACCGTGTAGCAGAGCAGGCTCAGAATCGTCCCCAGCCCGTCGTTGCCAAAGAACACCCAGCCCACATTGTAGCCCACGTTGGTGACCAGCAGCCCCAAGAGGTCCCACCCAATGAAGGAGAACTCCAGGGTGAACATCTGGACCCGATGGCCCTTGGACATCCGCCAGCCGGCAGATATCGCCTTGAAAATGGACATCTCCGGGTGGTCCAGCAACACATAGGGCACCAGCAGGGTGCTGAAATAAATGAAAACGCCGGGGATAATGAAAAGGCCCATGCCCACGCCCACCAGCACGGTGAGCAGCAGGCTCAGCAGAATAATTTTTCCCGCCATCCACAGCGTGTCAAACAGGGAACCGGCGCCCAACCGTTCCCCTCTGGCGGTGCGCATGGCGTAGAAGCTGAACCCATACCCCATCACCACGGTGTAGAGGTAGAGCAACAGGAACACAAACAGCAAAATCTCCTGCTGTGGCTGGGCCAGCAATTGACGGGCGTAGGTCATAGCGGAGCTGAGCGCCACGGTAACGCTCGCGTCAGAGATGCTGCCCTGAGCGGCGACCTGGTCCAGCAGCGTGTCCATGTTCTCGCTGAGCCGGTCGCTGATGGCGGTCAGCGGGCTGGTCCAAATCAGATTGACGACCGTAGAGATCCACTCCGTCAGCAGCAGATAGGCAATGCTGACCATCAGGATACCAAAAGACTGATCCAGCACCTGTTTTTTGGCGCGGGATTTGATCAAAACGCGATCAGGATAATTCATAACAGGATACCTTCTTATACACAGACGGCGGCAGGACCGCCGGGAATGCAAATCACATTTTGCGCAACACAGTATAACACAACGGGCGGAACAAAGAAAGAGGATTTCTCAAAAAACAGTGAAAAAAGGCAAAAAATGTGGAAAATTCATTCGTTTCAAGAAGCGATTCAAAAACCGCCGCGGGAAACGCTTCCGGCGGCGGCCTTTGAAAAGAGAAAAGAGAGAAAAGAAAGGAGGTTGATGAAAGAAAGAAAAGGAGAGAAATCTATGTAAAGCAGGGGAGCCTTGCCCTGCTCGCTCCCTGCGAGTATAGAATAACAGAAGGCAGGGGAGAGATGGTAGATAAATCAAGAACAAATTTTGAAGGATTTGTAACAGATATACCGCCGCGCCGGAAAATTCCGGCGCGGCACAGTTGTGTCATCCCGTCTGCATGGTCATCTTTTCCAAGATGCGGGCGAAGATGCCGCCGTAGGTCAGCCGGGCCACGTCCTCCCCGGCCACCAGGTCCACCGTCTGGCAGCTCTCGCCGTCCACAGTGATGGTCAGGGTCCCCAGCTTGTCCCCGGCAGAGAGGGGCGCGACGACGCTCTCCACCATCTCCAGCTCGACCCCTATCTTGTCCCCGTCGCCCTTGGCCACGAGGATTTTACAACTGCCGTCCAGCCGGGTGGAGACAGTCTCCTGCTCTCCCAGGGAGATGGCCACCTGGGGCAGTTGTCCCTCCGGCGTCACATCCACCAGGGTATAGCCCCCAAAGCCATAGTTCAGCAGCGCCTTGGCGCTGGCGAAGCGCAGGGCGGAGGTCTCGCTGCCCAGCACCACGGCGATCAGCTCCATGCCGTCCCGCTGGGCAGACGCGGAGATACAGTACCCCGCGCTGTTGGTGGAGCCGGTTTTCAGGCCAGTGGCCCCCTCGTAGTAGTAGATCAGCTTGTTTGTGTTAGCCAGTTCAAATTCACCGTCCCGGATGGAATCCATCCAGATGCCCACATAGCTGCGGATGAGGTCGTGGCTCAGCAGCTCACGGCTCATCAGGGCGATGTCGTAGGCGGAGGTCACATGGCCCTCCGCAGGCAGGCCGTTGCAGTTGCAGAAATGGGTGTCCTCCATGCCCAGCTCCGCCGCCCGCTGGTTCATCCGGTCCACAAAGGCGCTCTCCGACCCGGCCAGATGCTCCGCCAGGGCCACGGCAGCGTCGTTGCCGGAGGCCACCGCCACCGCCTTGAGCATGTCCCGGACGGTCATCTGCTCGCCCTCTTTCAGGTAGACCTGGCTGCCGCCCATCCCGGCGGCGTACTCCGAGGTGGTCACCAGCTCCTCTTCCCGGAGCGTGCCGCTCTCCAGCGCCTCCGTCACCAGCAGCATGGTCATGACCTTCGTCACCGATGCCGGCTCCAACTGCTCGTGCTCGTTTTCGGCATAGAGGATCGCGCCGGTCTCCCGCTCCATCAGCAGCGACGCCTTGGCGGAGACCTCCACCGGCTCGGCGGCGTTCTCCGCCTGCGCCGCAGGACAGGCCGCCCACAAAATCAGCGCTGCCAGCAGCGCGGATGCTTTTCGTTTCATCCTGTGTTCCCTCCCTTTTACCATCAGTCTGTGGAAAGCCGTGAAAATAATACGAGGAAAATTTTCTCTTTTTGTCCCTCCGGCGTGTATTTTTTGCCCTCTAACGGCCCAGGTGTGGATTTTTCCCTTTAAAAAAAGATTTGCACCTTTTACACAGGGTTTTGCACAAGTCCGCCTGTGCAATGCCGGAGGGAAAAAGCGTTTTTCCTTCTCTTTGCCCTTTCTTTGCCCACTTTTAGCCAAAAACCAACTTGGTTCGAGTGAAAACAAACCCTTTTCCACGGTTTTTGGCGTGTCCCGGAAGGGGCGTCTGTCCAGCGGCGCAAAAAGTTCCCGGCGAATTTTTCCCTGTTTCCCCGTTGTCACTTGACGAAAGCCGCTCCATCCGATATGATGGAGCAGAAACAACAGGAGGCGCATCCCATGCCGAGAGAACTGACCCGCTGCCAGCGCATTGAGCGCAGCATTATCAAAACCTATCGCAAGACCCTGTGGAACCCCTTCATCGCCGCCGTGAAGCGCTACGAGCTGGTGTCAGAGGGGGACAAGATCGCCGTGTGCATTTCCGGCGGAAAGGACTCCATGCTGCTGGCTAAGCTGATGCAACAGCTCCAGCGGATCAGTGATTTTCCCTTTGAACTGGTCTACCTGGTGATGGACCCCGGCTATGCCCCTGCCAACCGGCAGCAGATTTTGGACAACGCCGCCCTGTTAGAATTGCCCATCACCGTGTTTGAGACCAACATCTTCCGGGTGGCCAACCGCACAGACCACTCTCCCTGTTACCTCTGCGCCCGAATGCGCCGGGGCCACCTCTACAGCAAGGCCAGGGAACTGGGCTGCAATAAGATCGCCCTGGGCCACCACTTCTCCGACGTGGTGGAGACCACCGTCATGGGGATGTTCTACGGCGGCCAGCTCCAGGCCATGATGCCCAAGCTCCACTCCACCAACTTCCCCGGTATGGAGCTGATCCGGCCCATGTACTGCATCCACGAGGATGACATCATCCGCTGGAAGAACTACAACGACCTGCACTTCCTCCAGTGCGCCTGCCGCTTCACCGAGGCGACAGGGGAGGGGACCGTTCCAGGCAAGCGCCAGGAGGTCAAGGAGCTGCTGCGGCAGTTGCGGCAGGACTTCCCCCAGGTGGAGCAGAACGTGTTCAAGGCCATCCACAGCGTCCAGCTCGACACCTTCCCCGGTTATAAAACAAAGGGCGAAGAACACAGCTTTTTGGAACACTATGGGGAAACAAGCCAGGAAATGTGAAATGTAGTCTACTTCAATATGCTGGAATTTTCAAAAAACCGTTTTATTTTAAATTTTTACGACCAAAAAGTATTGAATAATAGGGCTTTCTCTGCTATACTGCAAAGGAGCGGGGTAAAAAAACTCCCCTTTCCTGAAAGAAAAGGCTCTGCCATATCAACCTGAAAAACAGGAGGTTTTCAATGAAACTCGCACATCGTTTGTTGTCCCTTGTCCTGGCCCTGGCCATGACAGCCACTCTGCTTCCCGCCTCCCCGGTCCTTGCGGCAGAGACAAGCTCTGTCGCCGCGGCGGAATCCGCCTCCGTCGGGACCGTCACCGGCTTTGGCACGCTGGAGACCCAGGAGATCGCCCTGGCGGAAAAAATCGACCTGGACACCCTGCTCTCGTCTATGCCGTCCACCCTGCCAGTCTATCTGGACGACAGCGATGAGGTGACGGAGATCCCCGTCACCTGGTATTGTCTGGGCGACTACGAGACCTCGAATGACTACTACTTCCAGTTCAGCCCCAGTTGGGACACAGACGCCTATCCGCTGCTGGACGGGCTGGACGTGGAGCTGGACGCGCCTTATATCGCCGTCTATTTGGTGGGCGTCACCGCTATGGCCAGCAGCGGCAGCACCACTGTCACCGGCAACAGCAACGAGACCACCATCTTCACCTACCTGACCGGGACGATGGGGCTGAACACCGCCGCCGCCTGCGGCATCATGGCCAATATGTACGCCGAATCCAGCTTCAAACCCACCGCCAGTTGCACCGACAGCAACGGTAAGACCAGCTACGGCCTGTGCCAGTGGAACGGCTCCCGGTACACCAAGCTGAAAAGCTGGTGCAACAGCAACGGGTACAACTACAAAACTGTCACCGGTCAGCTCAACTTCCTGGCTTACGAGCTGAGCACCAGTTCCTATAATGATATTCTGAAATACTTACAGAGCGTCAGCAACTCCGCCTCCGGCGCTTACAACGCGGGGTACTACTTTTGCTATCACTTCGAGCAGCCCGCCAACAAGACCACCCAGAGCAAGACCCGCGGCAACCTGGCTAAGAACACTTACTGGCCGGTGTACAGCGCCCTCGTCTCCTCCTCCAGCAGCAGTTCTTCCAGCAACAGCTCTTCCTCCGCCTCTGCTCCCGTTCTCTCGGACTACACCACCCCCGGCACCTCCATGACCTACGGCACCCTCTTCACCCTCAAGGGGACCATCACCGCCTCCTCCACCATCACCAGCGTCACCGCCGGGGTCTACAACAGCAGCGGGAAGGCCGTCACCAGCGCCTCCGCCACTCCCAACAGCACCACCTTTAACGTGTACGAGCTGGATGAGGACGTGCTGTTCAGCCAGGTGCCGGTGGGGTCCTACACCTATGTCATCGAAGCCACGGTGGACGGGACCACTTACACGGTTCTGGACTACAGCTTCAAGGTCACCGCCCGGAAGATCTCCAGCGCCACGGTTTCCTCCATCGACGCCCGCTATACCTACACCGGCAGCAGCATCAAGCCCACCCCCAAGGTGAAGTATAACGGCACCACCCTAACCAAAGGTACCGATTACACCCTGAGCTACTCCAGCAACAAGTCGGTGGGCACCGCCACCATCACCATCAAGGGCACAGGCAACTACACCGGTTCGGTGAAAAAGACCTTTAAAATCGTCCCAAAAAAGGTCTCCAACCTCAAAGTCAAGTCCAGCTCCTCCAAAAAGATCACCGTCACCTGGACAGCACTGAAATCCGTCCGGGGGTATCAGATTCAGTACAGCACCAGCTCGGACTTCTCCAACGCCAAGACCGTCACCGTGGTGGGGACCTCCAACAAGAAAAAAGTGATCTCCGGCCTGAAAAGCGGCAAGACCTATTATGTCCGTATCCGCTCCTACTCCAAGGTAAGCGGTACGAATTATTACTCCTTCTACAGCTCCAAAGTGAAAATCAAGGTGAAGTAAATCACCACACGATAACAAATCCCCTCGAACAGCATCGTTCGAGGGGATTTTTCAGCACTCGGTATAGATTTCCACCAGCCGCCTGGCCCATTTCAGCGGCTTTTCGCCGGGCTTCAGCCGCAGGGCCACGTTGGGCCGGTCTCCGGGGGAGACCAGCACCCGCCCTTTCAGCTCCGGCACGGTACACAGCCGGGAGACCCGTTTCAGGTCGAACTCCCGCAGGCCAAAGTTGATGTTGTTTCCCTTTTGGGCGATGTCGGTGACGCCGCAGTTGGCGGCGGCGCTGCGCAGCAGCGCCACGTTCACCAGGTTCTCCACCGGTTCAGGCACGTCGCCGTAGCGGTCCACCAGCTCGTCGATCATGTCGGTTGCCTCCCGGTCCTCCCGGATGCGGGCGATGCGGCGGTACAGGTCCATCCGCTGCTCGGCGGCGGGCACATACCAGTCGGGGATGTTGGCGGAGAGGGACAGGTCGGCGGTGACTTCCTCGGTGCGGACGGGCTTCTCGCCCCGCTCCTCCAACACCGCTTCCTCCAGCAGCTTGAGGTACAGGTCATAGCCCACGCTCATCAGGTTGCCGGACTGCTGCGCGCCCAGCAGGTTGCCCGCGCCGCGGATCTCCAGGTCCCGCATGGCGATTTTATACCCCGCGCCGAACTCCGCGAACTCCCGCACGGCGGCCAGCCGCTTGGCGGCCACGTCGCTGAGAATTTTCCCGTGGCGGTAGGTGAGATAGGCGTAGGCCCGGCGGCTGGAGCGCCCCACCCGGCCCCGAATTTGATGGAGCTGGGCCAGGCCCATTTTATCCGCATCCTCAAT
>JAJPXR010000240.1 GCA_021205375.1 Clostridiales bacterium
ATTGCACATTGCTAATTGCTAATTTTTTTCAGCCGCTCCCCGTACATCTCCTCATAGTACCGCTGATAGTTCCCGGAGAGGATGTGCTCCCACCAGGGCCGGTTGTCCAGATACCACTGGATGGTTTTCTGGATACCGTCGGCAAATTTCGTCTCCGGCAGCCAGCCCAGCTCGTTGTGGATCTTGGTGGGGTCGATGGCGTAACGCATATCGTGGCCCTTCCGGTCCTCCACGTGGACAATGAGGCTCTCCGGCTTGCCCAGGGCCTTGCAGATGAGCTTGACGATGTCGATGTTCCGCATTTCGTTGTGGCCGCCCACGTTGTAGACCTCGCCCACCCTGCCGTTGTGGATGATGAGGTCGATGGCCCGGCAGTGGTCCTCTACATAGAGCCAATCCCGGACGTTTTTGCCCTCGCCGTAGACGGGCAGGGGCTTGTCGTTCAGGGCGTTGGCGATCATCAGGGGGATGAGCTTCTCCGGGAAGTGATACGGCCCGTAGTTGTTGGAGCAGCGGCTGATGGTCACAGGCAGGCCGTAGGTGCGGTGATAGGCCATGACCAGCAGGTCCGCCGAGGCTTTGGAGGCGGAATAGGGGCTGGAGGTGTGGAGGGGGGTCTCCTCGGTGAAGAACAGATCGGGCCGGTCCAGGGGCAGATCGCCATAGACCTCGTCGGTGGAGACCTGGTGGTAGCGGCCAATGCCGTACTTGTTGCAGGCGTCCAGCAGAACGCCGGTGCCGATGACGTTGGTCTCCAAAAAGACGGAGGGGTTCTCGATGGAGCGGTCCACATGGCTCTCGGCGGCGAAATTCACCACCACGTCGGGATGCTCCTCCTCAAACAGGCGGTACACCGCCGCCCGGTCGGTGATGGAGTCCTTGACAAAGCGGAAGTTGGGGTTGTCCATCACCGGGGCCAGGGTCTCCAGGTTGCCGGCGTAGGTCAGGCAGTCCAGGCAGACGATGCGGTAATCCGGGTGGGTTTTCAGCATATAGTGGACAAAGTTGCCGCCGATGAAGCCCGCGCCGCCGGTGACAATAATGGTTTTGGTGGTCATAAAATTCCCCTTCCTTGGCGGATGCCCTCCTGGGTGCAAACCCTGTTACAGTCCGGTTTGCCTGCGTCCGCCGCGATTTCTTTCTGACAGGGCATATTTTACAATAGAACGGCCAGCCTGTCAACGAGAACGCAGACGTTTTACTTGATATCCAGCGTCATCTGCACCTCGCCCTTGTCCTCCGGCTTGAGCAGCGCGCCGGTGGCGGGGATGTTCCTGGCCCGGTAGCGGGCCAGGTTGACGATGCCGCTCTCCTCCGCGGGGACAACCCGGCTGAGCCGGTATTTGGGCTTGAGGGTCAGCACCGCCACACCCTGGGTGGTGCGGGTGGCCTTGGGGGTCAGGGCGGCGGTGTTGAACAGCAGCGCCCGGTTCTCGGTGGAGAACACCGCCAGCTCCTTGTCCTCGGTCAGCAGGAACGCCGCTTTCAGGGGGGATTTGTCGGAGTAAGCGCCGGTCAGCCGCCGCCGGTTGGTGACGGTACGGTACTTCTCCAGGTCCACACGGGCGGCCTTGCCGTTCTCGAAGAAGAAGAGCAGGGTGCCGGAGTAGTCCCCCGGCAGACAGGCCCACACCACGTTCTCGCCCTCGTCCATGCCCAGGCGGGAGGGCAGGTACTCGCCCAGCACACTGGCCTTGCTGTCGGCAAAGTCGTTGAGCCGGGCCTTGTAGCACTGCTGCCGATCGGTGAAGAACATGATTTCCTGGCTGCTGGTGGTCTCCCAGTACTGGCTGGGACCGTCCCCCTCCTTGTACTTCTGCTCCCCAGACATCCGCAGGGACTGGGGGGTGATTTTCTTGAAATACCCCTGCTGGGACAGGAACACGTGGACCGGGTTGTCCGGCACATCCTCCGTCTCCTCCGGCACGTCCTCCTGGTAGTCGTAGACGATCTCCGTCCGCCGGGGCACGGCGTACTTCTTTTTGACCGCTTGCAGCTCGCCGGTGATGATCTTCTTGACCCGCTGGGGGTTGTCCACCACGTCCTGGAGGTCATCGATCTCCTGCTGGAGCTGGTCCACCTCGTTGGTGCGGCGGAGGATATATTCCTGGTTGATGTTGCGCAGCTTGATTTCCGCCACGAACTCCGCCTGCACCTGGTCGATGCCGAAGCCGATCATCAGGTTTGGAATGACCTCCGCCTCGGTGGGAGTCTCCCGGATGATTTTGATGGCCTTGTCGATGTCCAGCAAAATCTTCCGCAGGCCCAGCAGCAGGTGGAGCTTCTCCCGCTTTTTCGCCATGTCGTAGCTGGCCCGGCGGCGGACGCAGTCCATCCGCCAGGCGATCCACTCATCCAGAATCTCCCCCACGCCCATAACGCGGGGGTTGCCGTTGATGAGGATGTTGAAGTTGCAGGGGTAGGCGTCCTGGAAGGGGGTCAGCTTGCACAGCTTCGCCATCAGCTTGTCCGGGTCCACGCCCCGTTTCAGGTCGATGGCCAGTTTCAGGCCGGAGAGGTCGGTCTCGTCCCGCATATCGGTGATTTCCCGGATCTTTCCGGCCTTCACCAGGTCGGCCACCTTGTCCATAATGGCCTCGATGGTGGTGGAGTAGGGGACCTCGTAAATTTCAATCAGGTTTTCCGCCTTGACGTAGCGCCAGCGGCCCCGGACCTTCAGCGACCCCCGCCCGGTGCGGTAGACCTGCTCCAGCGCCTTCTGATCGTAGAGCAGTTGGCCGCCGGTAGGGAAATCCGGGGCCTTGAGGGTGGCGAACAGGTCGGACTTGGGATTTTTCATCCGGGCGATGGCGGCGTCGCAGACCTCCCCCAGGTTAAAGCCACAGATGTTGGAGGCCATGCCCACGGCAATACCCTGGTTGGCGGAGACCAGCACGTTGGGGAAGGTGGTGGGCAGCAGCGTCGGCTCCTTGAGCTGGCCGTCGTAGTTGTCCACAAAGTCCACGGTGTCCTTGTCGATGTCCCGGAAGAACTCCTGACAGATGGGGTCCAGCCGGACCTCGGTGTACCGGGAGGCGGCGTAGGCCATGTCACGGGAAAACACCTTGCCGAAGTTGCCCTTGGAGTCCACCGGCGGGTGGAGCAGCGCCCCGTAACCGCGGGAGAGGCGCACCATGGTCTCGTAGATGGCGGCGTCGCCGTGGGGGTTCAACTTCATGGTGGAACCCACCACGTTGGCGGACTTGGTGCGGTTGCCCCCCAGCAGGTGCATCTGGTACATGGTGTACAGCAGCTTCCGGTGGCTGGGCTTGAAGCCGTCGATCTCAGGAATGGCCCGGCTGATGATGACGCTCATGGCGTAGGGCATATAGTTGATTTCCAGCGTCTCGGTGATGGGCTGCTCCAGCACCTCGGCGTGGAGGCCCTTGACGTTTTCATTGTTGGTTGGTTTGGGTGCGGTGTCTTTTTTGCGTCTTGCCATAACTTACCTCAGTCTAAAAACAATTCTTCTCTTCTTCAAATTCATCCTAGTATATCACGCTCCGGCCGGACCCGCAAGACAAAAACACAGCGCGGAGATTCCAAAAACCTCCGCGCTGTATTAAGCTATTAGCCGTTAGCTGTCAGTCAGGTACTACCAGTCTAAAGCGAACAGCTAAAAAGGAAACTGAGAACGAAATTCCCCGTTTCTAAAGTCATGCAAACGATAAGCGTAGCACGTAATACCCGGCGCCACAAAGCTAATGGCTCATAGCTAAGAGCCAATGGCTCCGTTACAGGCTGGCCTTGGCGACCTGCACCAGCTGGGTGAAGGCGGCCTTGTCGTTGACGGCCATCTCAGAGAGCATTTTGCGGTCGATGGTGACGTTGGCCAGCTTCAGGCCGTGCATAAAGGTGGAATAGTTGATGCCGTTCTGCTTGCAGGCGGCGCTGATGCGGGTGATCCACAGGCGGCGGAAGTCGCGCTTCTTCAGGCGGCGGCCGGTGTAGGCGTAGGTCAGGGACTTCATGACGGCCTGGTTGGCCATCTTGTAGTGCTTGCTCTTGGCGCCCCAGTAGCCCTTGGCCATCTTGAGGACCTTATTTCTTCTCTTGCGCGTCAT
The DNA here is from genome assembly GCA_021205375.1 of Clostridiales bacterium. Classification (GTDB taxonomy): domain Bacteria; phylum Bacillota; class Clostridia; order Oscillospirales; family Oscillospiraceae; genus Onthomonas. The sequence goes on from JAJPXR010000240.1 coordinate 4,065, forward strand.
CATTGCGCGTTTGACTCTTGCCATTTCAGTTGCCTCCTATCGAATTATTTGTAAGGGATCATCTTGCGGATGGTATCGCTGTTGGTCACGTCCGCATAGGCGCCCTTGCGGAGGCCTCTCTTACGCTTGGTGGTTTTCTTGGTCAGGATGTGGCTGGCGTAGGCGTGGGAACGCTTGACCTTGCCGTTTTTGGTGAGATTGAATCTCTTTTTCGCACCGCTGTGCGTTTTCATCTTAGGCATGGTGAAAGACTCCTTTCGAATGTGGACTGCTGCGTTATTTGTTCTCAGGTGGGCGGCGGTTGTCGCGCCGGGCCGCGCCCTTGGAGGCGGCGTCCTTGGACGCCTTGGGGGAGAGCAGCATGGTCATATGGCGGCCATCCAGGACGGGCTTGCGGTCCATCACGGCGATCTCCTCGCTCTCCGCGGCAAAGCGGCGCAGCAGCTTCTCGCCGATGTCGGTATGGGCCATTTCGCGGCCCCGGAAGCGGACAGTGACCTTGACGCGGTTGCCTTCGCTCAGGAACTTGTGAGCGTTGCGGAGCTTGGTGTTGAAGTCGCCCACGTCGATGCTGGGGGACATCCGGATCTCCTTGATTTCAACCACGTGTTGGTTCTTTTTCGCTTCTTTTTCCCGCTTGGACTGCTCGAAGCGGAACTTGCCGTAGTCCATGATCTTGCACACGGGGGGGACGGCCTTGGGAGAGATCTTGACCAGGTCCAGACCGGCCTTCTGCGCCTCCTGCAACGCGGCGCGGGAGGACATGATACCCATCTGCTGGCCGGTAGAGGAAATCAGGCGAACCTCTTTGTCGCGGATCTCCTCGTTGATCTGATGAGACATACTGCTAATACGAAAACACCTCCAGAATAAAATCAAAACGGATACCGAAACGGTATCCGCACAAACCACACCCACCCGAAACCAGCCGGGTGAGAAGGACTAGCGCTATTGACCACTGCGCCCAGGCGCAGAAGGTGAGGAACCGTTCCTGCTTTGTTTTGCGTAGCTATTATACCAGCGGAAATTTCGCCTGTCAAGGGGAATATTCGGATTTTTTGCCGCGCCCGACACCGTCAGTCCGTCTGCTCCAGCAGATTCAGGGTGCGCTCATCCTGCCAACCGTCAAAATACTGTTGGAGCACGTCCAAAAACACCTGCTCTCCGCCGCTGGCGCAGGCGAACAGGGTCATGCAGGAGCGGAGCTTTTCGTTGTCCGGCTCTGGAAATACATTCAGCGGGTCATGGGTGTCCAGCGCAAGCAGCGCCTGGGAGATCTCCCGCAGGTTCCCGCCCAGATAGTGGTCAGCCAGGAACGCCTGGGCTTCCCCCAAATCGCAGATGCCGAACCGTTCCGCCATCGGGCTGCGCGCCAGGGCGCGGTGCTGGGGAAAGATAAACCACATCCAATGAGTGCGCTTTCGTCCGCTGCGGATCTCGTCCAGCGCATAGCCGTAAAAAACCTGATGGGCCTCATAGAAACAGGAAAGATCGTACTTCATTTGTCCTGCCTCCTTGCTGTTTTGGGGAAAAGGAGGCGGACTTCCGCGAAGTCCGCCTCAAAACTTTTTGTTGATTTTTCTTTTGCTCATTCTCATGAGCATTTTGAACCGCTTTTGGTTTGCAGCACCTGGCTAACGGCTAACAGCTAATAGCTAACAGCTCACTCATACCGATTTCACATACCGCCGCTCGTACTTATAAATCAGCCGAACGCCAATGATCGCCAGCAGCAGTCCCACCACCGCCCAGGCCAGATACCAGTTCAGCAGTGGGGCCTTGCCGTAGAGCATGGAGTTGCGCAGTTGGGTGATGATATAGCAGGTGGGGTTGAGCCGAATCAGGGCGTACTGAGCGATCCCTTCCAACTGCTTCTCCGGGTTGTAGAAGATGCCGGACAGGTAGAACATCAGCCGCAGCAGCACCCGGATGATGTTGGACAGGTCCTCGATATACACGCCGCCGTGGAGCAGGATACAGCTCAGCCCGAAGGTCAGCAGGAACAGCAACAGCAGATAGGGCACCACCCACAGCACCCTGGGCGTCCACGGCACCCGGTAAATCAGCATGGTGATAAACACCAGGCCGAAGCCGATGAGCATTTTGAAGCCCTGCACCATCATGTTGGACAAAATCAGGACGAACTTGGGCAGATAAACCTTTGACAGCACCGGCTGGTATCGCTTCACCAGCTTGACGCTCTGGTTGACGCAGCGGTCAAAGAACTGCCAGGTGGTGTAGCCGATGAAGATGAAGGCGCACAGATAGTCCTGGCTCCTGCCAAAGACGATGGTGTAGACAAAGGTGTAGACCAGCATGAACAGCAGCGGGTCTAAAATCCACCACAGCCAGTTCAGGAAGGAACCGGCCACCTCGTCTTTCAGTTGCGCCCTGGCCGAGTAGAGGATGTAATGCCAGTATTTGTGTACGTCTTTTAGAAACCGAATCATAGCTTCGCTCCCTTATCGGCGTTGCCGCCGCATGGCTTTCCGCCCACAGTATACCACAGGACGGCTCCAGCGTCAAACGCCCACCGTCTCCCGCTGCTGGCTGGCCCGGACATTGGGTTTTTCCCCCAGAATGATCTCCAGCGCCCGCTGGCTGGCGTGACCGTCGTCAAAGGGGCTGAACTTCTGGCAGAAGGTTTCGTACTGCTCCGCCCACTGGCTGCTGTCGGCCAACTGTGCGGGAATAGCCCGGATCAACTCGTCCTCCGTCTCCACAATGGGGCCGGGCAGCTCGTCCAAGCTGATGTAGAAGCCCCGGATGTCGTCCCGGTAGGCGGCCAGGTCGTACATATAGAACAGCATGGGCTTGCGGAGGTTGGCGTAGTCGAAGAACACCGAGGAGTAATCGGTGATGAGCAGGTCGGCGGCCAGGTACAGGTGGTTGATGTCGGGGTAGCTGGAGACGTTGTAGACGAAGCCCTCGTAGGCGGCGAAATCGAACTGACTGGCCACCAGGTAATGGGCACGGAACAGCACCACGATGTCCTCTCCCAGCTCCTGGCGCAGCCGCTGGAAGTCCAGCCCCAGCTTATAGCTGTAGCCGTTGGCGTCGTCGTGCTGGTTGTCCCGCCAGGTGGGGGCATAGAGGACGATCTTCCTGCCGCCAATTTCCTCCGGGGTGATGTGGAGCCGGACCTTGATGTCGTCCACGTCGGCCTGGGTGCAGTTCAGCAAAAAGTCGTTCCGGGGATAGCCCTGCTCCAGAATGGTATCCTCCCTGCCGGTGGCGGTCAGGTTCCAGGCGGAGGCGAACTTCTCCGAGCAGTAGGGGGAGGGGGATATGAGGTACTTGAACTTGGCGGAGTCCAGGTCGTACTTCCGCTGGATCTCCTTGGAGGTGTTCATCACGTTGCCCCCGGCGGTGATGTCGTAACCCAGCCGTTTCAGAGGGGTGCCGTGCCAGCACTCCACATAGGTCTGGTCCTCCTTGGGCCAGACGTGGTCGCTGACCCGGTAGTTGAAGATCCAGTACCCGGCGGAGGCCATGGCCCGCTCGTACTCCTTGGAGGCCCAGCGGACGATGGTGGTGTTGCGGTTTTCCTCCAGCCAGCGGAAGTTGTCAGGTTCCCGGAAGATCCAAACAAAGCGGTAATCTTTGTACTTCTCTTCCGTGAGCATATACTCATAAATGGCCTTGGGGCTGTCGGAATAGCCCTTGCCGGAGAAGGTGCAGAACACCACCAGCTTTTTGTCCACCGTCAGCCCGCGAGTGTGAATCCAGTAGTGGAACCGGCGGTAGGCGAACAGGCAGCGGCGGTACACCCGCCGCAGAGGAGGGCTGACCTTGGCCACGTTGTAGGCAGTGGTTTTGATTGCTTTTTTTATGCTCATAGTGTCTCACCCGATATGTTTTATGTGGTTATCCCCTTGAACCGGCCTTGTCAGCGATTCCGACGGAAACCCCTCCACCATGCTTCGCATGGTCCGTGGCGCGGCGCAAGCCGCGACGGAGGGGTTTCAACGCAAGGCTAGGCAAAGAAGCGCGTTAAAATGCTTGAGATGCGACAACTCAAACTTCCACCGCTTCCCCGCTCTGCCGCAATTCGGCAGGAATATGCTCCAGCAGGAAATCGGTGATGGCGGCGGTGTTGTCCTCGTCGGCAGTCTGGATGTACTTGGCCCGGAACCGCTCCAGCGCCTCCAGGTCGTAGTCTCCGGCGCGTATCTTCTCCATCATGCCGACGGCGTCCACGGAGACGGCCCCCGGCATTTCCTTGCTGGGGTCGATGTTCAGCCCCTGGTTGTACTTGTACGCCTCGTAGTCGAAGAGGTAAAAGTACACCGGCTTGTGGAGCAGGCTGGCCTCCAGGGAGGAGGCGGAATAGTCGGTGATAACGCCGTCGCAGACCTTCATCAGGTCGTAAGTAGACCAGCCCTTTCCCGGCCGGTTGCCCCGCGGGACGTGGAAGTTGGAGAGGGGGTGGGGCTTGACCAGCAGCGCCACGTCGTCCTTCCCGGCGGCGGCGTGGAGCAGCTTCTCGGTGCCCTCGTCGATCCCGTCCCGGAAGGTGGGCAGGTAGAGCATCAACTTTTTGCCCCGCAGGTCGGGCCGCTGCTGCAAAAACTTCTCCCGCAGACCGGGGGCCGGGCGCTGGATGTAATCCACACGGGGCATCCCCAGCACCAGGATTTTCTCCGGCGCGGTGTGGAACGCCTCCACATAAATGGCTTTGGTGGCCTGGGAGGTGCAGAGGATGTAGTCGTAATTTTTATGCATACACATCTGCTCCGCCATCTGGCTGGTGCGGCCATTGGGGGTGTCCAGGCACTGATAGCTGAACCGTTTCACCGCACCGATGGCGTGCCAGATCTGCACCACCGTCAGGCTCTTTTTGTGGGGCAGCACGCACAACTGGATGGAGTAAGTGTCCGTCACCGCGACGGAGGCGGTGGCGATGTGGTAAAGGCTTTTCAGCATCATCCAGCAGTAAGAGGGGATGTTGACCTGCTTGGTCATTTTGCGGCAGAAGTAGACCACCTTTGTCTCCGGGGAGCGGCGCTTGATCTCCTCCTCCAACAGAAGGAAGTCCACCGGTGGGGTGTCCGACTCCCGCGAGAGCATGACCACCTTGTTCTGGGCTTTCAGGGGCATAAAAAACAGGTAGAGGAAGCGCAGGCCCCACCTTGCGATCAGCAGAAAAAATCCCATCGGCTCCATCCTTTCCCCTGTTTGTTTTCAGTCCATGTCGTTTCTATTTTTATACCATACAAACATCGGTTTTTCAATATGCTTTCATTGGAAAAACGGCAAACGGGCGGAAAAGCGCCGCCCTGTCAAAAAGCAGGGCGGCTGCGCGCTCAGGTTTATTGGTTCTATAATAAATGTTGGGGTCAGGTAAAGCACCTGGCCCCAAATTC
>JAJPXR010000067.1 GCA_021205375.1 Clostridiales bacterium
TCCACGGCGAGATGGACTTCAAGGTGGCCGGCACCAAGAAGGGCATCACCGCCATTCAGATGGACCTGAAAAACGACGGCCTGACCATGGAGATCATCAAAGAGGCTCTGGACAAGACCTACGACGCCCGGTGTGAGATTTTGGACAAAATCATGCTGCCCGTCATCTCCGAGCCGCGCAAGGAGCTAAGCCCCTACGCTCCCAAGATGATGAAGATGCAGATCCCCACCGACAACATCCGCGACGTCATCGGCTCCGGCGGCAAGGTCATCCAGAAGATCCAGGCCGAGTCCGGCGCGAAGATCGACATCGAGGAGACCGGCGAGATCTTCATCTCCGCCCCCGACGCCGCCTCCTGCGAGGCCGCGAAGAAGGCCATCGAGACCATTGTCTTTGTCCCCGAAGTTGGTTCTCTGTACTTCGGCAAGGTGGTCCGCATCCTGAAGTTCGGCGCGTTCGTGGAGCTGGCCCCCGGCAAGGACGGCATGGTCCACATCTCCAAGTTGGCCGACCACCGCATTGGCCGGGTGGAAGACGCGGTCAACGTGGGCGACATGATTTGGGTCAAGGTGACGGACATCGACGAGAAGGGCCGCATCAACCTGAGCCACATCGACGCCATCCGCGAAATCAAGGCAAAGAAGCTGGGCCGGTAATTTATTGCAATCTTGAGGCCGAATCGGAACGATTCGGCCTCTTTTGTCGTGTATATTTCTCCGCCGACCGCGGACACTAGCACTATCTATAGAATGAATAGCTATTAGCTCTTAGCTTTTAGCCCTTAGCTTCGCAGTGCTTCCTTTTAACGCTCTACGCTTTTGGCTTACAACACCTGACGAATGGCTAACAGCTAACGGCTAGCAGCTTATTACAACGGTGCTGATTCAAAAGGATAACCAGTTAAAACTATCGCAAAGAACCGAGGTCTCTCCATGTCTGATTATCAAATGACCACCCTTCCCAACGGCGTGCGCATCCTCTCCGAGCAAATGGCGGGGTTCAGCTCCGCCGCCCTGGGCATCTGGGTGGCCACCGGCTCCCGGGCCGAGACCGCCAGCGAAAGCGGCGCGGCCCATTTCATCGAGCATATGCTCTTCAAGGACACCAGCCGCTCTACCGCCGAGGAAATTGCCCAGCGCATGGACGCCATCGGCGGGCAGATCAACGCCTTCACCACCAAGGAGTGTACCTGTTTCTACGCCCGTGCGCTGAAAAGCCACCTGCCCGAAGCGCTGGACATCCTCTGTGAGATGTTCTTCGAAGCGAAATTCGCGGAGGAGGACGTACAACTGGAGCGGGGGGTGATCCTGGAGGAGATCGGGATGTACCAGGACGACCCCTCTGACCTGGTCTCCGAGCGGCTCAACGCCGCAGTGTACAAGGGGTCCCCCCTGGCCCGGCCCATCCTGGGCAAGCGCTCCACCCTGGAGAAAATGACCGGCCAGTGGCTGAAAGACTACAAAAACAGCCATTACCTGCCCGGAAACGTCATCGTAGCCCTGGCGGGCAGCTTTGACGAGTCCATTCTGGACGACATTGCCGCCCGGTTCTCCGTTATGGCCCCCGGCCCCGCCAAAAAGCTCAAGCCGGCGGTGTATCACCCCGCCGTGACCCTCAAGAAAAAGGCCACCGAACAGAACCACCTGATGCTGTCCTTCCCCTCCATCCAAGCGGACAGCCCCCATCGCTTCACCATGCAGCTCCTTAGCTCCATTCTGGGCGGGGGAATGTCCTCCCGGCTGTTCCAGGAGATCCGGGAGCAGCGGGGCCTGTGCTACAGCATCTACGCCGCCGGGTCCTGCTACGCGGACACGGGAATGTTCCTGCTCTACACCGCCCTGAACCGGGACACCGAGGCTCAGGCCCTGACCGCCATCCGGGAGGTGGTGCGCCGCTTCACCGAGGACGGCGTCACCCAGGCGGAGTTGGACCGGGCCAGAGAGCAGGCCAAGGCCAGCGTCCTCATGGGGCTGGAGGCCAACACCGCCCACATGAACCACCTGGCCCGGAACGTCCTCAATGGCACCCCCATCCAGACGGCGGAGGAGATCATCGCCTCCTATGACGCCATCACCCGTGAGGACGTGCGGGACATGGCCCAGGAGACCTTCGACTGGTCCCAGCTTGGCTTCTCTGCCGTGGGCCGGGTAGCCAGCGAGGAGCAGTACCTGGAACTGTTGAATGGGTGAGAAAACGGGAGAAGCGAGGACTGATAGAATGTGGCGTCATGAAGTAACCGGTTTCGATGGGAACACAGTTCTGTTCGGTGTCAATATTTTTGCGTATGACTGGACACGCACAGGGGAAATCATCGAAATCGCAGACCCGCTATACGGGCAGAAATACCGTTTTCCTGTGTATCAGGTGTCAATCAATGGGCAGGAACACCGGTTTGCCGCCGGTGAGTTCAGCAACTCTGTTTTCGGCTTTTATACACAGGAGGAATAAGTCCCTGTTGGCAGCAGCGCCGAACTAGTTCGACATAAAAAACACCGGAAAGCGATTTGATTCGCTTTCCGGTGTTTTCCCCGTTGGTTCGTAATTGGTTCGCTCTCAGAGCAGGTTCAGCAGCAGCACCGCGAACATAAAGGCGAAGGCCACCCACTTGGTCATGCGGGCAAGCCTGGCGTCCCAGGTGCTGTTTTTGTTCTTGGAGAGGAAGGTGTCGGACCCACCGCCGATGGCAGATGCTACGCCGGAGTTTTTGCCGGACTGGAGCAGGACCACGCAAATCAGGAACAGGGCTGCGACAACAACGATGATGGACAAAACCAGTGTAACAGTGCTCATAAAAGAAACTCCCTTTCAGAAACCGCCAAAAGGCGGGACTGCTCAAATGTATTGAAAATTTTATCATACCGACACAGAAAATGCAAGGGTTTTTTTCGCCTTTGCAGAAAAGCGTCGTTTTGACCAGTTTGTTGACAAAAACCCGCCTTTAGAGTATGATAAAAAGCAGAATCAGAAAAAATCCTTTCGCGCCGACCAGTGCGGAACCACAGCATCGGGGGCAGCCCATGAAAAAAGACGACTACAACGACGAATACAGGGACGAGCCTCTGGCCCGGGACGAGGACCTCTGGGACGATCCTCCCACCTCGCCGGAGGAATCCCCCCGGCGGCACCGCGCCCGGCGGAGAAAGCAGCGCCGCCCTGCCCGGTGGCCCAATCTGCTGCTCAGCGTGCTGGTGGGGGTGCTGGTGGGGGTGATTTTGTGTCGGGCCGGGCAGTATGCGGCCTACCGCACCTGGACGGCGGAAAATGGCGACGCCTACGGCGACGACTTCGACTACGATTACGACGACGTGGAGACCAACGATGAGGCCAGCCAGGAGTACTCCCTGCCCCTCTATACTGGGGACAGCAGCGGCCTGACCATCACCCTGAACGCCCCCGGAGAGACGGAATTGACCGCGGCGGAGCTGTACGAGCAGGAACTGCCCGCCACGGTCAGCATTACCGTCTACGCCGGGTCCAGCGCCGCTTATGGCTCCGGTATGATTTTGACGGCGGATGGCTATGTTCTGACCTGCGCCCATGTTATCGAGGATTCCGAGCGGGCCACCGTCACCACCAGCGACGGGGCGGAATACGAGGCCACGCTGGTGGGCAGCGATGCCCAGACCGACCTGGCCGTGCTGAAAGTTGCGGCAGAGGGCCTGACGGCGGTGGAATTTGCCGACTCCGAGCAGTTGGTCATTGGGGAGACGGTCTACGCCATCGGCGACCCCCTGGGTCCCCAGTTCCGCAGCAGCCTGACCGATGGCATCATCTCCGGCCTGAACCGGCAAATCTCCTCCAACGGCTATGCCATGACGCTGATCCAGACCACCGCCGCCGTCAACAGCGGCAATTCCGGCTGTCCTCTGTTCAACAGCCGGGGCCAGGTGGTGGGCGTGGTGAATATGAAAATGTCCAGCTCCAGTTCTACCGCCAGCATCGACAATATGGGCCTGGCCGTTCCCTCCGCCACGGTGAAGGAGATCGTGGAGGCCCTGGCCACCGAGGGCACCGTCAGCCGGGCGGTGTTGGGCATCAGTTGCTATGCGGTCAGCTCCGTGACTTCTCAGGTCTACGGTGTGCCGGAGGGCCTGTGGGTGGCTACCATCGACAGCGCGTCCGACTGCGCCGCCCAGGGCCTCCAGGTGGATGACATCATCACCCAGGTGAACGGGGTGGATGTCAGCACCGTCACCGACTTCCAGACCGTCACCGCCGACCTGGAGGTGGGAGACACTGTCACCCTGACCATTTGGCGGGAGCCGGAGACGGAAACGGACGAGGCCGACGGCTCCGCCTCCGCTGAGGCTGAGGATGACGGTTATCACTACGAGTATTACGGTGAGATCACCGTGGCGCTCATAGATTCCAATTCGCTGGCGGATTGAACGCCTCCAGACGCATAAATACCATCTGAATCGGGGTATCCTAGAGGTATCCCATTCAGATGGTATTTTTGTTAGGTACTCCCTGCACTCAGCCTCGTTTTGAAACCCCTCCGCCACCGCCTAAAGGCGGCGGCCCTCCTCCGCCGTCAAGCGGCACTTCCGGGGCTTTGCCCCTCCCTGCCCTTTCAGGGGAGGCAAGAGGGGATAGTGCTTGTTGTATAGTACTACTTTTTTCGATAGAAAGGGGATTTTCGGGAGAAGATTCCCTTTCTAGCCACTAACCACTAATCACTTTATCACAGGAGGAACCGCCATGCAAGTCCAGGATTTTATGAGCAAAAACGTCGTTTCCATCACGCCGGAGGAGAGCGCAGCTCTGGCCGCCCGGCTGCTGGAGCGTCACAACCTGGGGGCGCTGCCCGTCTGCGACTACGAGGGGCGGCTCCAGGGCATCGTCACCGACCGGGACATCATCACCCGCTGCGTGGCCGCCAACCAGGACCCCAAGCGGGTGCCGGTGCGGGATATCATGTCCAGGGAGCTGCACACCGTGGAGCCAGGGGAGGACGTCCACGCCGCCGCTCGGCGGATGGCGGCCTGTCAGGTGCGCCGCCTGCCGGTGGTGGAAGACGGTCAGGTGAAGGGCATGGTCTCCCTGGGGGATTTGGCCACCTCCCGCCGGTGCGAGATGGAGGCGGCCCAGGCCCTCAGCGAAATTTCCGAGAACGTGGTGCGGCGGAAGCGGTGAAGCCGCTTCACAGCGCTGCCAGCAGGAATTTCTTCGCCGCAGCGGAGAGCGGGATATTCTTCTTGTAATAGATGTAAATGTTGGTGGAGACCGTGGGGGTCACATCGACGATGGCGACCTTCTGCGTGGCCAGGGAGAGGATGGGCTTTTCCATCAGCAGGGAGACGCCCATGCCCTTCTCCACCAGGTCCATGATGTTCTCCGCCCGCTTGCCGGTGTAGGCGATGTTGGGGGTGAACCCCGCCTTCTGGCAGGCGGTGGTGGAGATGCTGTAGAGCAGGGAATCCGGCTGCAACAGCAGGAAATTCTCGTCCTTCAGCTCCTCCAGCCGGAGCGCGGGCTGATTGGCCAGGGGATGGGTGACGGGCAGAACGGCCACCAGATGGTCCGAGGTGTAGGGAAACTTGGCAAATTCATCGTCTGTGTCGCCCTCCTCCCGGATGAAGGCCAGGTCGCACTTGTTCTTGCGCAGCATCTCCTTGAGGGCGAAGGACTCTTCCTCAAACAGGTTGATGGTGCAGTGCTCGTTCTCCCGCTGGTACTTCATGATGATGTCCGTGATGCGGTAGGGGGCCATCAGGGGGATGGAGCCGATGCGGAGGGTCTGCTGTTTTTCCTCCAGTTTGTTGGCCAGGTCCCGCTGAAAGCTGTATTGAATATCCACGATTTGTTGAGCGCATTTCAGAAATGATTTCCCATAGCTGGTCAATTCCACCCTTCGGGGGGTGCGGTTGAACAGCGGGACCCCCAGCTCGATCTCCAGTGCCTTGATGTGTTTGGACAGGGAGGACTGGGCGATGAACAGCTCCTCCGCTGCCTGGAGGTAATTACCGGTCTCCGACAGCACGATAAATTCTTTCAGGTAATCGGTTTCCATAAAAGCACCTCGCTTTCGCCTGCGGACGCAGGAATGGAGTATTTCGGTCAAAAAACAGTATACCACAATCGTTGTCAGAAAAGCAATGATTTCTGGGAGTGACTCCCACAGAAAAGAACTGCCTGTCCGCTTTCGCGGGCAGGCGGTATGATCGTTGTTGTGCAGTCAGGTCTTCTTCTGGAAACTGGCGCCGCAGTTGCGGCAGCGGACGTTGATCTTGCCCTTCCCCTTGGGGACCCGGAGGGTCTGTCCACAACTGGGGCAGCGGAAATACTTGTGGTCCTTGTCCCGCATTTGGGCGCGCTTCTGGCGGAAGCCGTGGAGGATGGGGCCGACCTTGGCCAGATACCAGTCGTTCTCCCGGCGGCGCTTGTCGTAATTGCGGGAGAACATGCGGAAAATGCTGTAGATGATGGCGACGTAGGCCACGATATAGCATATCGTGTTGAGGATACCGATGCCCAGGACGTTGAACAGAATGGCCAGCAGATAGCACACCAGCCAGGCGCCCAACAGGAACAGATTGAGTTGGTCGCTGCCATAGCGGCCATACATCAGACGGCTGAAAAAGTTGCGGATCATAGTGTAAACCTCCCGTCGCTGGTATGCGCGGCGATAAATAAAGCGATTTGGTTCTCGCCCAGCGGCGGCGGAGAACAAGGGTGGAGCCGCCCCGGACTGGGGGGGACGGAAACAGGGCCTTTGTGCGGGGACAGATACCATCCGCGTCGCTGTGCTTGGAACTTGATATAATCATAGCGCAGGCAGGTGAAAACGTCAACATTCCATTCGTAAACAAATCGTAAATAGTCCTTCGCAGGCGAAAAGGTTGCAAAACAGCATTTGTGGGCCGAGGACAGCAGACTGGCGCGCGGTGTGGCGCTTAAATTTCCTTCGGCTCCCGCCCGGTGGCGAAGAGGTGGATCATCTCGCTGGTGATGGAAACGTCGTCCTGGGGCACGGGGACCTCCTCCCGGCGGAACCAATGGGCGTCGGCCAGCTCCTCCCGGTCCAGGGTGATGCCCTCGCTGCCGTCCAGCTTGGCGAAGTAGCCCAGGGTCAGGTTGCCGTCGCAGCCCCAGGGCTGGGACTTGAAATAGCGGATGTCCTTCACCCGCAGGCCCACTTCCTCCATGACCTCCCGCTCCACGGTCTGCTCCGCCGTCTCGCCGATCTCCACGAACCCGGCCACCAGGACGTAGTGGTGGACGCTGTGGGCCTTCTCGCTGTATTTGGTCATCAGCAGGCGGTCGCCGTCGGTGACGGCCACGATGACAGCGGGGTTGATGCGGGGATAGACCAGGTTGCCGCAGTGGGGACAGACCATGTTCCGTTCCACCTGTCCCACCTCCATTTTACCGCCGCAGCGCCCACAAAAGCGGTTGTTGGCGTACCAACTGCTCAAGTGCATGGCGGTGTACCCGGCCAGCGCCCGGTCCATGGGGCGTATATCCCGGAAGGCGCGGCTGGACTGGTAGGTATATCCCGCCAGTTCCACCGGCGGCTGAGACAGTGCCAGAAAGTAGTGGGCCTGGTCAATGGCGAAGAGGTAGCGGTATTCGATTCCCTCCAGCTCCACCAGCTCCTGGTATCGAGGCAGGCGGCCTTCCGGCCCCAGCAGCACATTCCGGCCCTGGAAGCAGTAGACGAAGTCGTTTTCCTCCGGCTGACGGAGGGCGTAGGTGTTGTAAAACTGGTGAAGACCGATGTCCTGTATCATGTTGATTCCTCCAAAAAGTGAGAATAGGTAGCGCTTTGAATCAACCGCGATTTAAGTGGCTAGTGTTTAGTGGCTAGAAAAGGAAGTATTAAACGATACGCACTATCTCCTCTTGCCTCCCCTGAAAGGGGAGGAGGGCCGCCGCCTTTCGGCGGTGGCGGAGGGGTTTTTGGTACACGGCTGAGTAAATGGGATAATCAGATTAAGGAATATAAGCGGCAGTATCAGGGAAACCGCGTCCCCGCGTACTGGCTTTGGATATACTTCAAAAACTCCGCTGCCGCGTGGGAGAGCGGACGCCCTTTGTCCCAGATGAGGACGTAGGAGGCCGTCACCGACGGGTTCACCAGCCGCTTGATGCAGACAGAGCTGTCCGTCCCGATGTTGGCCGAGGCGGGGTAGAGGGTAATGCCCACGTTTTGCCGGGTCAGCTCATAGGCGTTGAGCATGTGGGACATCCGGCACCGAACCTTCAGGGGCTTTTCCGGGGAGGAGGACCAGCCGACGATCTCCTGCAACCGGGATTCCCGTGAGGGGATGATCAAGTCGTACTCTGTGACCCGCTGGAAGTCCACCGTGTCCCCCGGCTCCTGGGCCAGGGGGCAGGAGGCTGGGATCATGGCGACCCACGGCTCCGCATAGACGGGAACGGCGTAAACGCCCTCCGCGTTGTGGGGTTCCACAATGATAGCCAGCTCACACAGCCCCTTCATCAGCCGGTTGATCACGTCGTCGGAGTTGCCGTTCCAGAGGTTATAGGTGACATGGGGGTTCTCCTTCTGGAACCCGGCGATCCACTGGGAGAACAGGGTGGGGGCGTGGCCCTCCACCGAGGCCAGGTAGATGACCCCGTGCAGCCCGGATTGCATCTCCCGGACGTCCTCCTCCGACCGCCGCACCAGGTCCATCACCCGGACGGCGTACTGCCGGAACACCTGCCCCTCGTCGGTGAGCTGGAGGGCGTGGGGCTTGCGGAGGAACAGCGATACGCCCAGCTCTTCCTCCAGGTCCTTGATCTGGCGGCTCAGCGGCGGCTGGGCAATGCACAGCTTCTCTGCCGCCCTGGTGAAGCTCATCTCCTCCGCCACGGCGAGGAAATACCGAATGTGCCGAAGCTCCATGAAACTCCCCCTCGCGTAATACTCAAAAGGTATGCTGACAGGTTTATTATATGTATTTTACAAGCTCCTGTCAAGGCGGTATAATACAAACAACAAAAGAAACAGAGCTTCCACAAGCCAACGACCGATTGAAAGGAGGGAAACATCATGAAGAAGGTACTCACCGCCATCGAAGAGTTCCTGGAACTGTACTTCGCCAGCTTCGCCGTCACCAGCGTCCGGTAAAACCAGTACAGGACGAGCCGGTACACATCAGAACGAACATCTGCCAGAAAAGGAGGCAATTCCCATGAAGAAGATACTCACCGCCATCGAAGAGTTCCTGGAACTGTACTTCGCCAGCTTCGCCGTCACCAGCGTAAGGTAAAAAGGAGAACTATGAAGCAACATACGTAAGGGCGTCTGCCGATTGGAAGCGGACGCCCTCTTTTTTTGCCCTTTGGGGTAGCGCAGACAAAGGAAAACGCCTGTCCTTCGTTCGGACAGGCGTTTACAGCGTTGTTTTTCGTTTGGTTCTATAATAAATGTTGGGGTCAGGTAAAGCACCTGGCCCCAAATTCAT